>JBFZBL010000035.1:0-4208 GCA_041308485.1 Phycisphaerae bacterium
GCTTGGGAAAGGCCGTGGCCAGACCCGCCACATGTATATGGCCTTCCTGGCGCACAGTGTTCTTATGCGTCAACTGCGGCAGGGCTGTGCGCGTGAGTGGGCACAAGAACGCCTGACGACCATAGGCCAAGCCTGTATGTCGGTACTTCGACAAACCCTCAGTGACACAATCTCCTGGGTGATCGAGCGGATCGAGGATGATGGATGGAATTTTGAGCGTATCAAGGTCCAATTGGCTTTACCCTAATTTTGCAAAGGTTCAGTAATTTAGAATAAATCTTGTACAGTATTTTTGCATACGGCTTAATTATGGCGATTCCCCCCAAAAAACACTATTTTAATGAAAATTACGTCGATTATGAGTTGCAAACCAGTGAGCGGAAACTCGAGTTTTACCTGAATTTGCTGCGTAAATGGGTACCGCCGGGACGAGCGATTTTTGAGTTGGGGGTTGGAAAAGGGCACTTTTTCCAGAAGGCGTCTTCGCAATATGATTGTGAAGGATGTGACATAAATGAATTTGGGCTTGAAGTCGCCAGGAGCAAAGTGCCAGGCGCAAAGCTTTTTTTGGGTTCTTACGAATGTATTCCGACGGACCGGGTGCCGTGTGCTGTTGTAGCATGGGATGTATTGGAGCATATTCCAGAATTGGATAAGGCATTACCGGTTATTTACTCACGGCTTGAGGCGGGAGGATTTTTAATTGCGATTGTCCCTGTTTACGACGGGCCGTTGGGATGGCTGGTAGAATATCTCGACCGAGATCCGACTCACGTGTTTAAACTATCACGGCGGGAATGGATTGAGAAATTAAAAAGACATCATTTTAAATTGGTGGAAACAGGCGCTGTAATCCGAAAACTCATATTGTCACGCTGGTATCTTCACCTTACCAGGCCGCGGTTTCTGCTACGAAGGATAGGCAGTGCGTATTATTTCGTAGCCCAAAAGGGCTGAAATCAATCTGAGCAAACTTTTTTTTGAGATGAAATATTATGAAAGTGTGGGTAGTATTGCCGGCGTATAATGAAGCACAAAACATCGCCGCTATAATAAATGGTTTCCAGAATGTGGTAGAAGATAATTATAACTTCGACATACATATCATCCTCGTAAACGATGGTTCGACAGACAACACCTCGGAAATTGCCCACCAAAGCGCCGGGGAACTGCCACTCGAAGTTTATGAGAATGAGAAGAACCAGGGACTGGCGGAGACGTTTATGCGGGGTATGACGATTGCGGCCCGGAAAGCCAAACCAAAGGACGTTATCATCTGTATGGACGCGGATAACAGCCATTCGCCTGGATTGACCTTGCGCATGGTACGAAATATACAGGAGGGAAGGGATGTGGTCATTGCTTCCCGTTATCAGCCGGGTGCTGTGGCCAAGGGGATACCGCTTCGTAGGCGGATTCTTTCACGGGTGATGTCGCTGCTGTTTCGGATGGTTTATCCTATCAAAGGAGTCAAAGATTATTCCTGTGGTTATCGGGCGTATCGTGCGGAATTCTTACAGAAAGCACTGGAAGCACAGGGTGAACTATTATTCCCCGGCGAGGGGTTTGCCTGTATGGCGGGGATACTATTGGCGTTAGGACGCCAAGGCGCTATTTGCGGTGAAGTCCCTATTATTTTACGATACGACAAAAAAGCCAGCTTATCAAAAATGAAGATCGGACAAACGATAGGGCGAACTCTGCGTATGCTCTTACATGAACGGTTTAGATCTTAATAACTTCGAGAATGCATCACCGTATCCGACTATTTTTATGTTGAACTCAGAGGTATAATCAAGGGCCATGGATCATTTACAACCGGAGCAAATTAAATCCTATTTTTCAACCGAAAAAACCGTATCTCAATGGTGGAATCCTCTTGAGGGATTGTATCGTTATCATTTTAAAAACTTACTTCGTGTTATTGAGAATTATGTGTTTCCTTGGAAGGACAAGAGAGTTCTTGATGTTGGAACCGGTCGAGGCATGTTTTCCATCTGGTTTGCAGGGCAGGGCTGCCAGGTAGATGCATTGGACATAAGTAGCGAAATGCTGAATATTGCCCGGAAAAACGCGCAAACCGCACAAGTTCAGGACATGGTCTCTTTCTCTCTAGGAGATGCGGAGGATTTGAGCGGACTTCCTCAAGGGGTATATGACTGGGTTAGCTGTATGTGCACTTTCGATCATATTCCCAACCTCGATAAAGCTGTAGGCCAAATGGCTGGCAAACTTAAAAAAGATGGTTACTTGCTTTTTACCTACTGTCCAACAAATTCATTTCATGGATGCCTTTTCAGATTGTATGCCAATTATATTTCAAAATACTATAAACTTAATCAGGAGAATGGGCTGATCGCTCGATTGTACACACACAAGGAAATCGAACGAATTCTCAGCAATCATAATCTTTCCCTTGAAAGGCGCTACGGCGTCGGGTTGTTTTGCCTTTTGCTGCGACCCGAGTTCGAAAGAGGTATAATAACCGCTATACCACGGGGCATAAGTCGATTGGAAGAATACCTCGTGCCCTTCTATAAATCGAGGTTCTTCGCAAAGAAATGTCAGATTATCGTAGGATTCGCCCGGAAAACCAAATGAACCGTTTGAGCTAACAAAAAAACACAGGTAAAAAATGGTTGAGACGGCCGATGTAAAAATATGTTCTTCACCTAGCAGGCTTTGGCAATTATTGCTTATTTCTATTATGTTTATAGCTGCATTCGGGATCAGGCTGTATGGTATTGCCTCGCCACCTCTGAATTTCCATCCGATCAGGCAATATCATTCTTTCATAGTCGCCCGTGGGTACTATTTCGAACACATACAATCATTGCCCGATTGGCGCCGGCAAATCGCCGCAATCAACGCACAAAGTGCGCCAACTGCTGAACCAAGAATTATGGAACATTTGGCTTATTGGGGGTATCGGATTATTGGGGGAGAACATTTTTGGATTCCACGGTTGTTCTCCTGCGTATTTTGGCTGATTGGCGGGGGTTTTCTCCATCTACTCGCCCGAAAACTGATTCCACCTGATGGCGCGTGGTTTGCCGCCGCCTTTTACCTGTTTGTCCCCTACGGCATATTCGCAAGCCAAAGTTTCCAGCCGGACCCGATGATGGTTATGATGATGTTGATCGGCATTTACGCTATCTGGCAATATTTTGATCGGCCGTCGATCCTTCGATTAATCATTGCCGCAGTAGCCTGCGCTTGTGCAGTCTTCATCAAACCTGTATGTGTGTTTATAATTTTCGCAGGGTTTATATCACTTGCTTATTGTGAGAAACAAACTCGAAAACCATTAGCTCGCCCTGACTTTTGGCTTTTCGCAACGATAACTTTAATCCCCACGGTTATCTATTGCCTATGGGGCTTGTTCATCTCGGATTTCTTAGCAGGACAGCCAAAACTGCAATTCAGACCATATCTCATTCTCTCTTTACCTTATTGGCTCGGATGGTTGAAACAAATCGGCTTGACTGTGGGCGTTCCTGCCTTTATTGCCGCGGCTTTGGCGATCCTCCTGTTTTCCAGGGGCCGGCCTCGGGCATTGCTGATCGGCTTGTGGCTTGGTTACCTGGTTTACGGATTGGTGTTTTCGTATGCCATTCACACACATAATTATTATCAAATGCCGTTCATCCCCGTCGTTGCCCTTGGCCTGGCGGCAATATGCTCGTACGCCGTAAAACGGCTGCGCCGGATGTCAACGGTATCACATCTGGTCATGATGAGCATTGGACTGCTGCTCGTGATTCTCTTGTTTATGATGTATAATATCATTAATGGAAAATACGAACGCATCAAATTCAGTCCGAATACAATACGTAAAGCAGAAAGCTTCTGTAGATTAGTAGGAATCGACAATAATTTCCTTGAACGACTCCGAAAAGATTATACATCTCAAGTGAAAATTGCCGAGCAAATCGGACAAACGGTTAACCATAGTATCAATACGATATCTCTGGAATATCATAATGGGAGATTTCTTAACTATCACGGACAGATTTCAGGACGGTATTGGCCCACTCTGGCGGACATTCATCATTATAGAACTGCTCCTGGGGGAAAAATAACGACCGAGAAACGTTTTAACCTCTGGCTTTCAAAATGTCCTTTTGAATATTTTATCGTAACCAACTTTCAGGAGTTCGACCGGCAACCGGACCTGAAAAAACTGCTTAACCAAAAGTATCCGATAC
>JBFZBL010000036.1:0-4966 GCA_041308485.1 Phycisphaerae bacterium
AAGGACTTCAAAGGCAAATCTGCGCTGTCCACCTGGGTCTATCGCATCGCCACCAATGCAGCTGTAGACAGGCTGCGCAGCCCCTCCTTCCAATGCGTGGATCAGAAGTGCTTGCCAGTGGATCTCATCGCCAGAGAAGAACTGGAAATCGTTGATCGGAATGCCTGGACGGGAGAAAATACTCCCCAGGTTGAGCCGCTGCTTTACCGCAAAGAAATGAACACCTGCATCCAGAATTTTATCGAGAAACTTCCAGAAGATTACCGCACGGTTCTTGTGCTCAGCGAGTTCGAAGAATTGCGCAATAGCGAGATTGCAGAAATCCTGGGCATCACCCTGAACACTGTGAAAATCCGTCTGCACCGCGCCCGGGAAAAGCTGAAGAAAGAGTTGGCCGCCAACTGCGACTCCTACTGGATCGAGGATAACGAATTCATACCCGAGTTGAATGACACACAGCCATTAGCTTCCCGCGCACAAACCCCAATCCAGTCCTCCGCCCCCTGCCTCACCGACCTTCTGACTTACTGCCTCACAGTACACTGTATACTCCCCCCACCCTGATCTATGGACCTCCTTGACCTCCTCCACCGCTCTCTTCCCCCTGCCCCCTGGGCCGAAGGCGAGAAAATTCCCTGGAACGATCCCGCCTTCAGCCAGCGCATGCTCCAGGAGCATCTCTCCCAGGAACATGACGCCGCCAGCCTGTCCGCCTTCGGGGCCGAGGTCTATAATATAATCGGCCAGCTTGATAACATCAAGGTTGTGTTCAATCACGACAACGGTATTTCCCAAATCGCAGAGCCTCTGCAAAACATTTAGCAAATTATGGATATCGGCAAAGTGCAGGCCTGTGGTGGGTTCGTCAAGAAGATCGAGAGTATGACCTGTCGAGGTTTTGCCGAGCTCTGCAGAGAGTTTGACCCTTTGCGCCTCGCCGCCTGAGAGGGTCGTCGAGGACTGGCCGAGCTGCATATAGCCGAGGCCGACATCGTTTAAGGTTTTGAGCAGACGGACAATTTTCGGGAAATTGCTGAAGAATTTCAGGGCGTCCTCAACTCTCATCTCGAGGACATCGGCGATAGATTTGCCTTTATATGTAACCTGAAGGGTTTCAGGATTGTATTTGCTGCCCTTGCACTGCTGGCAGATGACATAAACATCGGGCAGGAAGTGCATTTCTATTTTTTTAGTGCCCTGACCCTGACAGTGCTCGCATCTGCCGCCTTTTATGTTGAAACTGAAGCGGCCCGCGGTGTAGCCCCTGATTCTCGCCTCGCGGGTCTTTGCGAATAATTGTCTTATAAGGTCGAAGACACCGGTGTAAGTTACGGGATTGCTTCGGGGAGTTTTGCCGATAGGCGACTGGTCGATTTCAATGACTTTGTCAACCTGGCTTGTGCCGAGGATATTTTTGTGTTTGCCGGGCTTTGCGCCGGTGTAATATAACTTTCGCCAAAGGCCTTTGAGAAGGATTTCAGTAACAAGCGTGCTTTTCCCCGAGCCGGAGACGCCTGTGACGCAGGTAAAGACGCCGAGCGGAAATTTTACATCGATATCCTTAAGATTATTTTCACAGGCACCTTTAACTTCGATGCAGTGACTCATCCTGACTTTTCGTCTTCTGGCGGGCAGTTCGATTTTCTTTCTGCCGGAGAGATAGTCGCCGGTCAGGGAACGCGGCGCTGCGCATATATCCTGCAGAGAACCTTGCGCGATAACCTCTCCGCCGTGTTCGCCTGCGGCAGGACCTATATCGATTATATAGTCTGCGCTTTTGATAACATCTTCATCATGTTCGACCACCAGAACGGTATTTCCGATATCAGTAAGTTTTCTTAATATGCCGAGCAGCCTGTCGTTGTCGCGCCTGTGGAGGCCGATTGTCGGCTCATCGAGGACATAACAGCAGCCGACAAGGCCGGAGCCGACCTGTGTAGCAAGTCTTATTCGCTGGGCCTCGCCGCCGCTTAACGTTCCGCTTCTGCGGTCGAGGGTAAGATAGCCCAGGCCGACATCGGCAAGGAATTTGAGTCTTGCCTTTATTTCCTTCAGAGGCTGGACGGCGATAATGGCTTTTTCTCCATCTAATTTAAGTTCGTCGAAAAATTTCTGCGATTCCTCGACGCTCATCAGGGAAACCTGGTTTATACTTCTGCCGCCTATGGTAACAGCGACAGCCTCTTTGCGAAGCCTTGCGCCGTGGCAGGTTCTGCAGGGCTGTTCGGACAAATAGCTGTGCAGCCTTGCCTTGACATATTCGCTTGAGGTGTTTTTCCATCTTTTGTCGAGATTTGGAATAACTCCCTCGAAATATATTCCGTGTTTTTGCTCATTTTCTTCAGTTGTGCCGTACATAAGGATTTTTTTTATGTCGGTTGGAATCCTGACAAAAGGCATCGATTTGTCAATGCCGAAGTCTCTGCAGAACCGCAGAATCATCCTGCTGTAAAAAATATTCATTCTCTTGCCGCCCTTGCGCCAGGCGTCGATTGCGCCGTTTTCAAGGGAGAGATTTCTGTCAGGCACAATGAGGTCTTCATCGAATTCGAGAATAGTTCCCAGACCGTCGCAACTGCCGCAGGCGCCGTAAGGACTGTTGAAACTGAACAGTCTGGGCGAAAGCTCGGCGAGGGAGGCTTCGGGATGCTCGCTGCAGGCAAATTTTTCGCTGAACATAATGTCGTGCCACTGTCCGCTGCCGCCATTTTGCTTGTCCTGCGTCGGCTGTTGAACCATTACGAATACCAAGCCTTCGCCGAGTTTGAGGGCGGCCTCAACAGAATCGGCAAGACGAATTCTGACGGTATCTTTTATAATAAGCCTGTCCACAACAGCGGCGATGTCGTGTTTTTTATTTTTGTCCAGCCTGGGCAGGTTCTTTATATCGTAAACAGTTCCGTCAACACGGACGCGGACGAAGCCTTCGGTTTGAATTTTCATAAATATTTCTTTGTGTTCGCCTTTTTGGCCGCGGATAAGCGGTGCGCAAATCTGTATTTTCGTCTCCACCGGCAGCGACATTATACTATCGACGATTTGAGTCGAATGCTGGCTGGAAATTTCTCTGCCGCAAATCCAGCAGTGAGGAGTTCCGGCCCTTGCGAAAAGAACCCTGCAGTAATCATAAATTTCCGTTGTTGTGGCGACGGTCGAGCGTGGGTTGCTGGCTGCGCTTCTCTGCTCAATGGCAATCGTGGGCGGCAGGCCCTCGATGTACTCAACCTCCGGCTTTTGCATCTGCTCGAGAAACTGCCTTGCGTATGCGCTTAACGATTCGACATACTTTCGCTGACCCTCGGCGTAGATGGTATCGAAGGCGAGTGAGCTTTTGCCCGAGCCGCTGATACCGGTGATAACGACGAATTTATCGCGCGGAATCTCGACACTTATGTTCTTGAGGTTGTGCTGGCAAGCGCCGGCTATTTTTATCGATTTCTGCATTACTTACCTTCTGTTATACTATTAGTATCTGCCTGCTGAAATCAGGCAATAGGCCAATTTGGCTATTGTACCAAAACAAGAAAAATATAAAATATAAAAATTTAAAATATAAAATTTTAAACCAACCTAAGTCGATGAAAATAAAGTATTTACATAACTGGGATATCAACATAAAAGAAGCGATAAAACTTCAAAAAAAGCTCGCAAATCAGGTTATTCAATGCAAATTCGATAAAAAGATAAACACTGTCGCTGGCATAGATTGCGGATTTACGAAGGATAAGAAAAACATTGTTGCGTGCATAGTCGTACTTTCCGCTGAAAATTTCAAGATAATTGAGACTGTATATGCTGTAAAGCCGGTCCAATTTCCTTATGTGCCGGGCCTGTTATCCTTTCGTGAGGCGCCTGTCTGTATCGCGGCGGCGAAAAAACTTAAAACAGTTCCGGATTGCATAATAGTGGACGGCCAGGGAATCGCTCATCCGAGAAGACTGGGGCTTGCCTGTCATCTGGGTTTGTTTTTAGATATTCCCACAATAGGCTGCGCAAAGAGCAGACTCATCGGCGATTTTAAAATGCCGGCGATGCAGAAATGTTCGACAAGTCCGCTTAAAGATAAAAATGAAATCATCAGCTCAGTCGTCAGGACTCGCAGCGGCATAAAGCCTGTTTTTGTTTCTGTCGGGCACGAATGCAGACTTGCTGACGCTGTAAGGATTGTGCTTGATTGCTGCGGGAAGTATCGATTGCCTGAGCCGAGCCGAATAGCTCATCAGGCTGTTACGAGGATAAAAATTAATCCCACTTGTGCTCTTTGACGGATTTTAAAATCGCTTCAGCACATTTGAGAGCGGCCAAACCTTCGTCGGCTGTCACTTCAGGACGCTTGGACCTGTCGGCAACTGCAGCCAAAAATGATTCCTGTTCGAGACGGAGCGGTTCTCTGTCGTCGATGTCGAGCTGTTCGATATGCAGCAGGTCGGGCCAATTAATCGTGCTGAAGTCGAAATTGCCCTCGGCCTGTTTCTGCTTAATCCATTTGACGGTATCAGAATTTGGGTCGGCCTTAATCACAACGCCTTCCTTTTTGAGAAAATCGAGACTGAGATACGCCTGTCTGCTAAAGAGGCGGATTTTTCTCATCGTTTTTAGGGCCAATCTCGATGCGGTAACATTTGCGATGCAGCCATTTTCAAAAAATATCCTCGCGTTGCAAATATCTTCGGCATCTCCAATTACGTTTACGCCAAAGGCATCGACATTTTTTACTTCGGCTTGGGCAAGGGCAAGAATTATATCAATATCGTGAATCATCACATCAAGAACAACGCCGATATCGGTCGAACGGAAAGAATACGGACTTATTCTGGTCGCTTCGATAAACTTCGGCTCTATTTTCAGCCTTTTCATCGCCTGCACAACAGGATTGCATCTTTCCGAATGGCCGACGGCGACGACGGTATTGTACTTTTTGGAAAGTTCAACGATTTTTTCGCCTTGTTCGGCGCTTGCGGCAAGA
>JBFZBL010000037.1:0-9651 GCA_041308485.1 Phycisphaerae bacterium
TTCGAGGCGGGTTTACCTCATTGGCTTCAACTGTCTTGGCATTCGGTTCGCCGACCGCGACATACAAGGTAGGTGACTGAGCAGAATCACCATAGAATAACATGTCCACATTAACGGCGCCGCAGCCGGTCTGTGCCAGATAAGCAAAGACCAAAACTAATATTATGTTCTTTGCCATATAATCAAATCTCAGGATAAACCCAGGGCTTGCGATAATCGCGACGCAATAGTTTGTTGGCAGCTTCGTCACCGACGATGATTTCTTTGTCACCATCCCATTTTATATTTCTTCCGAGTTTCAGCGATAACATACCCAGCAGGCTCATATTTGTTGAGCGATGACCTATTTCAATATCGCATACAGGCTTTCGTCTTGTCTTGATAGCATCAAGGAAATCCGCCCAGAGCTCGGGTATATTATGGGCATCATGGGTATGTGTTTTGGGTTCTTCGTGCAGAATCTGAGAGGTTTCATTGGACTTATTATGGTCGCCATGTTCGTCCGACAGTGGATAGAATGTCCAGCCGTCGCGCCATCCGAGGTGCAGTGTTCCTTTTGTGCCGTAGAAGTAGCAGCCGATATTATGCTTCTCAGCTTCGTTGCCTGCATAAAATCGATGTTCCCACGTGCAGGTAAACGAATCAAATTCGTATGCGACAACCTGTGTATCAGGTGCATCGGCAATCCCGGTAAATATACGTTTACTGCCTGTTGAATATATGGTTTTTGGGTATTTCTCCTCCGTCCACCATAGTACCTGGTCGAGCCAGTGTATGCCCCAGTCGGCCAGTTGGCCGTTGGCGTAATCGAGAAACTGTCTGAATCCCCGCGGATGTATGCGTTTATTAAAGGGCCGAAGCGGAGCCGGTCCGCACCAGAAGTCCCAGTCCAGTCCTGCGGGCGGATTTTCATTGGGCGGGTCCGGGTGTTGATTATAATTTGAATGAACAAAAGTCCTGACCATTCCAATCTTGCCCAGTTTTCCGTCCCTGAGAAAATTATGTGCCGAGATGCAGTGCGGCGAAACACGTCTGTGCGTGCCTACCTGGACAACACGGCCAGTATCGCGAGCGGTTTTTACCATCGCTTTGCCTTCGAGTATTGTATGGCTGATGGGTTTTTCGACATAAACATCTGCGCCCGCTTTGCAGGCCGCAATAGTAATCAGGGCGTGCCAGTGGTCGGGCGTGGCGTTTATGACAATCTCCGGCTTTTCTTTTTCCAAAAGCTCACGATAGTCCTTGTATTTGACAGGCGCGCTGCCGGTGAGTTTTTCAATTTCGGCTGCGGCGGCGTCGAGGATATTTTTGTCCACATCGCACATCGCGACTATTTTACATTCACCGCTCTTTAACGCCTCCCGCGCGATATTCATTCCCCACCAGCCGCTTCCCACCAGCGCTGTGCGGTATTTTTTGTCTTTCTCGGCGCCAATGACATACGGGATTGCTATCGCCGCACCGGCCGCTATGCTGCCTTTCAGGAAACTTCGACGTGATAACGACATCATCTTTTCTCCTTAAGCCATTATTGTTGTCATTCTATTGAAACCTGTCGAGTTTGCAATAGCGGTCTTTGACACAACAGGCATACTCGGCTACACTTATTCACTATGAAAACAGATATTTGCATAATAGGCGCCGGACCTGCGGGGTTGATGTCGGCGTTTTTCGCTGCGCAGGCAGGCGCTCAGGCAGTTGTGATAGAGAAAAACGCGACCGCGGGGCAAAAACTTCTTTTGACGGGCGGCGGGCGATGCAATATCACGCACACGGGCACGGTCGATGATTTCATTCGTGTTTATGGCAAATCGGGAAGGTTTCTTAGGCATTGTCTGCACGAATTTTCACCCGATGCGACACGCGATTTTTTCAGCCGGATTGGTGTCGATACCAAAGTTGATGAAGATGGCTGTGTGTTTCCCGTAAGCGAAATCGCAGGTGATGTTCAATACACCTTGCTGGGCCAATGCCAAAAACTCGGTGTGCAATTTATATTTGGCAGAGGGGTTGAAGGTATTAAAAAACATGGTGCTGAATTTCTTATATCCGCCGGCAAAGAAGTTTTTAAGGCTCATAAAGTGATTATCGCCGCGGGTGGGGCAAGTTATCCCGCAACCGGCTCTAGCGGTGACGGCTACAAATTGGCAAAATCACTTGGTCATACAATCGTCGAACCAAAACCGGCCCTTGTGCCGCTTATTACGAGTGAAAAATGGTGTGCTGAACTGGCTGGGATTTCGCGCGATAATGTAACGATATCCACGATGATTGACAAAAAGAAAGTCAGTGTCAGCGGGCCGATGATTTTTACTTATGATGGCATAGGCGGCCCTGCTGTTCTTGATTTAAGCCGGTTACTCGCCGATTGCCTGCCTGCCAAAAAACCGATTGAAGTTACCATTGACCTCGTCCCGGCGATGAATGAGAGCAAACTCGAGGAATACCTGATAAACCAGCTATCGCAGTATTCCAAAAAAGTAATAGCAAACGTTCTTTTCGAGCTTGTCCCCAAGAAACTTGGCGGGCTTATATGCGATTTAGCGGGAATCACCGAAACAACCGCGAGCCAGTTGAAAAAAGAGCAGCGAAGAAAAGTCATTCAGTTATTGAAGAAGCTTCCTGTTTCAATTATTGCTGCCTGCCCCATTGAGGAAGCAACAATTACCAATGGCGGCGTCAGCACGGCCGGAATCGACCCAACGACGATGCAATCCAAAGTTTGCCCGGGACTGTATTTTGCGGGTGAGGTTATTGATGTTGACGGCCCCTGCGGCGGGTATAATTTGCAGATATGCTGGTCAACCGGCGCCCTTGCTGGTAAAATAGCACAGGACTGATTATTACAAATATGGGAGAAATATTATGAGTCGCAGAACAATCTTAAAAACCGTTGCTTTATGCTGTTTGCTGTTACTACAAACGTCCTGTTCGCGAGTGGCGATTACGGGGCGAAAACAGCTTAACATTGTTCCTGATTCGATGATGAATTCGATGGCGTTACAGTCATATAATGAGTTTCTGAAAGCCAATAAGCTCAGCGGCAATGTTCAGCAAACGGCAATGGTCAAAAACGTGGGGGCAAAAATACAAAAAGCTGTGGAAAAATACTGCGCGGAGCATAGCATTTCTTCGCAAATCAGGAATTATCAGTGGGAGTTCAATCTTGTCGAGGATTCGAATATAAACGCATGGTGTATGCCCGGCGGCAAGGTCGTGGTTTATACGGGCCTGATGCCTGTTGCGCAAAATGATGCGGGGCTTGCGGTAGTAATGGGCCACGAGATTGCGCACGCAATCGCCAAACACGGCTCGGAAAGGATGTCGCAGGGACTTATTGTGGAAATGGGCGGAGTAGCGCTGGATGTGGCGCTTGCCAATAAGCCGGAGCAGACAAGGAGTATTTTTATGCAGTCGTATGGTTTGGGGTCTCAAGTTGGCGTCCTTTTGCCATACAGCCGGCTGCACGAAAACGAGGCCGACCGTATGGGCCTGATTTTTCTGGCGATGGCGGGCTTTAATCCGAATGAGGCGGTAAGTTTCTGGGAGAGAATGGCCGCTTCGAGTAAAGGCCCAAAGCCGCCTGAGCTGCTCAGCACGCACCCGGCCGATTCGAAAAGAATCAGCAATATCAAAAATCTTATCCCCGAGGCGATGCAATATTACAAACCGTGAGGAACACGGATGATGGAGGACAGAAGACAGATGGCGGATGTTGTAATGGCTATTTGTTGTTGCCTTTTCCGCAGAAGACATCTGGGTTGCTCATCATTTTACCGAGCATTCTGCCGATGCTCATGCATTTATCTAACAACCTCCGGTGTTCCTGGCTTGTGATGTATTTACATTTCAAAGATGTGTCCAGCCAGTGCTGCGTTTCTGCCTGTTCAGCGTCCGCGTCTGAGAGCTTGCTTAAGAAATGGGCCGGATAGCGTCGTTTATGCCAGGATTCAGCGATGTTGGCCCCAATCGACCGCGAGGCCCGTCTAATCTGGTCTGTAAAGAGAATAGGTTTCTTCTTTTGGGAACCTTTTTGTTAATTCGAAGATTTCCTGTTGCAACTCGACCGCCAATTTATATACGTTGAGGTCTCGGAAACTTTCGATTTTGGTGCTCATTTATTCCGTCCTCCTTTTTCCGTCCTCAGTCCTCGGTCCTCTGTCTTCCATTATCTGTTCTCTTATTTGATTGAGCAGATTTATCGCCTCGATAGGCGTGAGGTTGTTCACATCGACGGAGGTGAGTTTGTCTAATACGGATTTGTGTTTCTGGACGAAGAGCGTGTCGGCATCGGGGGTTTTGTTTTTGTTTTTGGCAAGGTGCGAGCCGGCGGCCTCTTTCTGGAACGTGGTTTCCAGCTCGGCCAGAATTTCCTTCGAGCGTTCGAGAATCGGCTTTGGCAGACCTGCTAATTTCGCGACGTGAATACCGTATGATTTATCCGTGCCGCCCGGCAAAATTTTGTGAAGGAATACTACCTCATCCATCCATTCTCGCACGGCCACATTGCAATTCTTGATATTTGCGAACAGTTCCGATAGTTCGGTCAATTCGTGATAGTGCGTGGCGAAAAGGGTCCGGCATTTGATTTTATTGGCAATGTGCTCGGTGATGGCCCAGGCAAGCGCCAGGCCGTCATAAGTGCTTGTGCCTCTGCCTACTTCGTCGAGAATAACAAGCGATTTTGATGTGGCGTTATTGATTATGTTCGCGGTTTCGGTCATTTCGACCATAAAGGTCGATTGTCCCCGGATTAGCTCGTCGGATGCGCCGACACGGGTGAAGATGCGGTCAACAATGCCGATGGTTGCATCTTTTACGGGGATAAATGAGCCGGCCTGTGCCATAAGGACGAGCAGCGCGGTTTGCCTTATATAGGTGCTTTTGCCGCTCATATTCGGGCCTGTGATTATCATCACGTCGCCGCTCTTGTTTCCAAGCGAGATATCGTTGGGGACAAACTCCGCACCAAGCATTTCTGCGAGGACCGGGTGTTTGCCGTCCTGTATGAGAAGGTCATTATCCGTTGTCAATCTGGGCCTTATATAGCCGCGGCGATTGGCAATATGGGCGAGTGACGCGAGGCAGTCACACTGTGAGATTGTCTCCGCCAGTTCCTGAAGGCGTGGGATATATTGTGCCGATTGAATTCGCACTTCTTCGAAAAGTTTTTGCTCAAGGGCGAGTGCTTTTTCCTCGGCGCCAAGCGCGCGGGTCTCGTATTTTTTCAATTCGTCGGTGATATATCTTTCGGCGTTGGTAATTGTCTGTTTGCGGACGTAGTCGGCGGGGACTTTGTCGGCATTTGTTCTGCTGATTTCGATGTAGTAGCCGAAGACCTGGTTGAAGCCGACCTTTAATTTGTCGATGCCCGTGCGTTCGATTTGCTGTTTCTGGTATTGCTGCAGCCAGGTTTGGCCGTCGCTTGAGATTGAGCGCAGTTCGTCAAGTTCCTTGTTAAATCCAGTGCGTATTGCGCCGCCGTCAGTTACCCGTAATGGGCAATTCGGCTCAATCGCCGAATCCAGCAAATCAGCCAGTTCATCCATACTATCGCATTTGCCTGCTAAATCAGTCAGAAGTTTGGCGCTGAATTGCCTCATGGTTTCGCGCAGTTTAGGGATTTGTCGAAGTGTGCGGGCTAATGCCACAAGGTCTCTCGGCAATGCCCTTGCGGTTGCTATGCGTGCGGCGATTCGCTCAGGGTCTGAAATATCGCCAAGCAGTTTGCGGACATCAATCAGCCGATTATCACTGTCTTTCAATTCCGCTACCGCGTCCTGGCGCAGCTCAATCGCCGATAAATCGCACAATGGCCTGCAAAGCCAGTTGCGAAACATCCTGCCTCCCACCGACGTAAGCGTCGAGTCGAGGCAGTCGAGCAGTGTCCCCTTCGTGCTTTCGGTGCGAATTGTTCGCAGTACCTCTAAACTTTGCAGGGACGTGTAATCGATGTGCAGGAATTTCTTCCGGCTGATTTTTTTGATGCTTGATACGTGCGCCAGCGCGGTTTTTTGTGTTTCGTTAAGATATTCGATTAACGCGCCGGCGGGGGGGATGACCGCGCCGTCGGTGTCGTGAATTCCGAAACCTTCGAGTGTCGCGGTTCCGAAATGTTTCAGCAGCCGTTGTTTCGCCTGATAGGGGTCGAAATACCAGCTCGGCCTCTGTGTAATCGTCGCGCCGGTTAATTCGCTTATGCCTTTGGCTAATTTTTTTGCCTGTACCTCGAATAATTCGCCTCGCCTGTCGGGCAGCAGACATTCGGCAGGGGACAATCGCACAATTTCATCTAACAATTCATCTTCGCCTAATTGCTGGGCGAAGAAATGTCCGGTTGAAATATCAACCCAGCTTATCGCCGAGACCGAATTTGTCTGCCAGACCGCTGCCAGAAAATTATCCTGTTTCGCTTCCAGCAAAATATCATCGGTCAGCGTCCCCGGCGTAACAACCCGAACCACGTCACGTTTCACTAAGCCCTTGGCGGTTTTGGGGTCTTCAATTTGCTCGCATACGGCGACCTTGTAGCCCGCCTGGAGCATTTTTCGCAGATAACCATCGACGGCGTGCCATGGAACGCCCGCAAGAGGGACGGGATTATCGCTTCCCTTATCTCTGCTGGTAAGAGTCAGACCGAGGACTTTCGAACAGGTCTTGGCGTCCTCGTAGAATGTTTCGTAGAAGTCGCCCATCCGGAAAAAGAGTATGCAGTCCGGATACTTCTGCTTGAACTGATGAAACTGCCTCATCGCCGGCGTCAAATTGTCGCTGCCCGTTGTCATATCGGCTGATTATACATTCAGCGGGCCGGATAACAACTCTGTGATGAGCGTGTGAGCAGCTTCTTTTGATTTAGCCGTCAAAAGTTGAGTCAAAAGTTGTTCCTGACGGACGGTGAAGCAAACCGCCTGATTAGCGTCAAAATTTTCAACGCCGGCTAATCGCCCAATCTCGTCGCAAAGGTAGTCGATTCCAGACCCGAATTTTGCGCTGATGCTGATTGCGTTTGGCGTATTACCGAGGACAAAATCCCTTCTGCTCTGTGCGGCGAATGGTAAATCTGACTTGTTGAGGATTGTCAGGACTTTTTTGCTCGCCAGTAAATTAGTGAGGGATTTATCAATTTGCTCAGCCGGATTACTGTTATCGAGCACGAGCATGACCATATCCGCTTGATTAATCAGTTCAATTGCTTTCTGTCGCGCAGCTTTATCAATATCGTCTTGGAGTTTCTCATCAAGGCCCGCAGTATCAATCAGTTCCACAGCCAAAGGGCCGCCTGTGGTGAGCCCTGTCGAACCAATTTGGCAGTTCGCTGATACCCAGTCGCGGGTTGTGCCCCTGATGTCCGCGACAATCGCTTTTTGTCTTCCGCAGAGTTGATTCAGCAGCGTACTTTTACCCGTATTGGACGGGCCTGCGAGGACAATTCGACATCCGAAAATAATTAGTTTGGCGATTTCGCTTTTGTCGAGAATTTTTTGTGCGTCGGCAGCGATTTTTTCCGGCGGCTCTTGCAGCCAATATTTTGCCGATGCCGTAAGGCCCGATTCGATTTGATTGAGTATAATTTGTGTGCCTTCGAGTGTTTTGATTTTTGGCAGCGTCAATTTGGCTTCGATAGCGATTGTGTTATTGTCTGATGAAGTTTTGCAAAACAATTGCTCGGCGGTCAGTAATTCGACGCCCTGCTGCTGGAGCAATTGCATAATTTCTTCGACGATGAGAGGATTGCCATGGCAGTTTATGGCGTAGGTATTGTTGCCTTCGCAGCCGATTGTTACTTGGTCGATTGTTTTATCGCCCGAATGAATGGTGGCCAGTATAATTTTACCTGTCGTGAATTCGACGGTTTTTTGGGTTTGAGGAGGGAGTATTTGCCTGAGGACCTCCGCCGACGAATCGCCATTAAGCTCTATCGTGGCGATGGCGCCTGTTCCCTTGCCGGTCATTACCGCTGCATAAAGATTCATAACTATGGGCCTGAAGGTTTTTTCTTTTGCATTTTGGTGATTAGTTTATTTGCGGCAATACCAGCGAATGTAAGGAAATGCTTGCCGAAGATTATAGTGGTGCCATTAAACAGCCAAGCAACGAAAGAAAACAAGAGGCCGAGTTTGATAATAAGCCATTGGTCGGAACGAGAGAGACCTAATTTAGCATGAATTGCAAGATTTGCCCCCGTCAGGGCAAATGGTAAAAGGCAAATAATCAGAAGGACTATTCTTTTTGTTCTCGTAATCTGGTATTGAAAAAATGACATAAAACCTATAGACGCACCAGCTATTCCAATAAATACGGTCATTCCCACAAGCCATATTGAGAGTGTCATGCACACCTGTGAGCTATTAACAGGTTGCCCTTCCCTCAGTAATTGTGACAAACTATGTACAGGAATTAGCATCTCCAGATAGAACCAAAATCCGATCCAGGAAAGGAGAAAGAGGTTGCCAATCCGTGAGATTACTTTGCTGTGTCTGGAAAAAAAAGATGGCTGTTTTGTATTTTCAAGATTGTCCAATAATGAGTGAGTATTACCTACAGAGGCAGCAAACATACCTAAAACATATAGTATGGGAAAAACTATTATCAATATTTTGGTCATAAGGTGTGTTAGCCTATAAAACGAATATCTTACTCCTTTGATTCGATGTATTTCTGGTAGGCCAGCGCTATGCCTTTGATGACTAAATTGGGCACGTAGTTATCGACGAACTCGCAGTCATCTTTAATCAGTTTTGCCCCTGAGCCGGTGATAATGGTTTGCGGCCAGGCGCCAAGTGTTTCCGCGTATCGCCTGACTATCTCCTGCAATGCGCTGACAGCCGAATAATATAAACCCGCGTTAATCGCGTCGGGGGTGGTTTTCCCGAAAGGCCATTGCGGCTTTTTGACCGTAATCTTGGGCAGTTGGGCTGTATGGTTATGCAGGGCGTTGGCGCTCATTTCAAACCCGGGGAAGATTACCCCGCCGCAGAAAACGCCGCGGTCATCAACGAGGTCGATAGTTACCGCCGTCCCGAAATCCGCGACCGCTACCGCATGTTCAGCGACCGCGTAGGCAGCCGACGCCGCGAGGGCTCGGTCTGTTCCTACTGTTTCAGGATGTTCTATCGATAATTCGATTGGGAATGG
Organism: Phycisphaerae bacterium; assembly: GCA_041308485.1. GTDB lineage: Bacteria > Planctomycetota > Phycisphaerae > Sedimentisphaerales > Anaerobacaceae > Fen-1362. Next base: position 9,139 of record JBFZBL010000037.1, read on the forward strand.
GATGTCTTTCCCCACCAGCAGGATGTTCTCGTCGAGTGTTTGTTTTGCTGTATCGCGTATACGCTTTGTCCAGTCGGGCTTGACGGAGCTGACGACAATTACGCCGTCGCGTTTGCCTTCTTTTGAGCTTTTCGCGATGGGTATCATTTCCCAGGTCGATTTTAGCAGTTCGGTTAGTTCGGTCATCGCTTCGCCCGGCAGCGATTTTACGAACTGCTCCTCGCTATTGAGAAACAGCCCTACGCCGATATTAGTATTGCCTATGTCTATGGCTATAAGGTTCATTATGTGCTTATCCCATTAACTTTTAACTTGTTTGACTTTTTTCCAGAGCAGCTCGCACAAACCCTTTATCCCCTCGCCTGTTACGGCTGATATCGGGTAAATGCGATGGCCTAACGCTTTTCGCAGTTTTTTTACCACTGCCCCTTTTGGGTCGAGGTCAATTTTATTGGCGACGATGACTTCTTTTTTGTCCGCCAGTGTTTTGCTGTATTGCTCAAGTTCCTTGCG
>JBFZBL010000038.1:0-10408 GCA_041308485.1 Phycisphaerae bacterium
TTTTGCGTCTGGCGAACCAGAATGGGCAGCTCGTATCTGACAAATATAAGCACGTCTTTCAGGCCATCGTGTTCAACATCGATAACCTTAATTGCCTGCGGATTGGTGGCGAGCTGCACAAGCTCAGCAGCGGGGGTATCATTGGCGTCGGTTTTTGCCACGCTATAAATAATTCGAAGCGACCTTGTGTCTGATTGCGAACGCGAGATATATACGCAATCAGCCGACTTGTCGCCGTCTGTATCGTTTAACTCCATAGCAAGCGGCTCACCTGTCAAATCGACCGCTTTCGGGAAGGTCAGTCGTCCCGATTCGAATTTACTTATGCCGATTGTTTTTTCCTTTATGCTCAGGACGCCCAGTTCGCTTTTGCCGTCGCCGTCGATATCTGCGGCTGATAAGGCGTCGGCCTCTGCCAGACTCGGGAATCTTGCCGGCTCTGCCAGTCCGACTCCCGCTGCTTGTTTGTACCAGATAACTTCCGCGGCGCCAGGGTCGCTGATAACGATATCCGTGAGTTTATCGCCGTCAAAATCACCCGTTGCAAGGTCGCGTTTTTCGCTGCTCAGACCCGCGGCGAGGGGATAAAACAGCACGGGCCAGTCATCGCCCTGCGAACTGCCCGTGACCAGTTTATAGCAGGCCAGTCGTTTGCTTATAGCGTCAATCGCAATTATCTCTTTGCCAACTTTACCGCCCATACTGGCAAGCTCCAGCGCCAGAGACGGTTCAGATAGCAGGCGGATTTCGGGTCCTAACTCGTTATTTTTCTGCCCGAGGCGGACGTGAATCGGTCTTTCGGCATCGTCGGTGGCAATCAACAGGTCGTTTATGCCGTCACCTGTAAGGTCGCCGATCTCGACGCCGATGATTCGAGCCGCGCCTGGGTATTTAACCGGCTCGCCAAATGTGCCGCTTGCCCCGAGCGCAGTCGAGGGGTCTTTCTTTTGCAGCACAATGTATATGGCGTCCCTTCCGACCACAAGCAGGTCTTTTTTCCCGTCGTTGTCTATATCCTCGCAGACAAGGGCGTTATCATTGGGCAATGCATCGTCGATATTGATGCGTTTGGCCGGCAGCCAGCTTAACGTTTTCGACTTATGTTTTTCCTTTTGCGGTTTCTGTAACAATATATACAGGCCTCGCGGCTCACCGTAGTACGCCAAATCAATCAACCCGTCGCCGTTGAGGTCTCCGGCAACCATACTGTATATCCTCTGGGAAACTGGTATTGTTTGCCTGGTGAATCGACTTGGGCCAACCAGCGCGTTTATATCAATGTCATTTGGGTCAACCGCTACGTCCTGGTCCTCGGGGCCGATGGAATCCTTTTGAAGCAGAAGCTGTATCGCGGCTTTTCGGTTGTTAGCCGCTGCGATGTCATTCCGGCCGTCACCGTCAAAATCGGCAAGCTGCATGCTATTAATACCCCAGTCCAGCTTGATGATTTCCATCTCGCCGAATCCGTAGTATTCGCCCAGGCCGTTTGTGTCCGGCTGATTAACGTCTCCCGAAAGGGATGGCAAAGCCCACTGCTTAATGGGTTTGCTTATGCCTGTTGCCGCTATCGCAAGAAATAATAATATGATTGTGCCATTAAACTTTCGCACCGGATACCTCCACGAAATCGATTATTTTCAAAACATTTGCTAAATCATCAATTATCAATCATCGATTGTCAATACTCTGGCACTTATCAGCCCGCTATGTTATTCTTATTGCACATTAAAAATAGTAAGGGATTACAGGTATGGCAGAAAGATATGATTGCATAATAATCGGCGCAGGCCCCGCTGGACTGGCGGCCGGATTATACGCCGCGCGAGACCGGTTTAAAACACTGCTGCTCGAAAAGTTTGTCCCGGGCGGACAAATCAACAACACAGACAGAATCGAAAACTATCCCGGCTTCGAGCGCGTAAGCGGCTATGAGCTTATCGAAAAAATGCAAAATCAGACTGTCGCCTTCGGCGGAGAAATCAAAACGGGGTCAGAAGTAACCGCCCTGAAGAAATTGAGCGATGGAGACATCGAAATTTCCTGCGATAAAGATAAATACTTTGCACGCTCGGTCATACTTACTCCAGGAAGTGATTATCGCAAGCTCGGAATCCCCGGCGAAGAGAAATTTCGCAACGCAGGCGCCGGCGTCAGTTACTGCGGCACCTGCGATGCGCCGTTTTTCAAAGGCAAATCAGTCGTCGCAATCGGGGGAGGCAATACCGCGCTGGAAGAAACGCTGCACCTGTGCAAATTCGCCGCCAAAGTTGCGCTTCTTCATCGCAGGGACGAGTTCCGCGCGACCAAGGTCCTGCAGGAAGAGCTTATCGCGAAGAGTAAAGAGCCAAATACGAATCTGCTGATTAAATACAGCACTGTAGCGGTCGCCATCGAAGGCAAAGACCGAGTCGAATCCGTCCGGCTTAAAAATGTCAAGACGAGTAAAGAAGAAGATTACCCCTGCGACGGCGTTTTTATTTTCGTCGGTATGATTCCCAGTACAGGGTTTCTTAAGGGTTTTGTTGACTTGACCAGCGATGGTTTCATCAAGTGCGATTTCGCGTACCTGCGGACAAGTGTCCCCGGCGTCTTTGTGGCGGGTGACTGCCGGGTGGCGGCTGCGATGCAGCTTGCGACGGCTGTAGGAGACGGGGTAAATGCTGCGATGATGCTGAAAAACTATTTCCGCGATTCTAACTGGTGGAACCAGCCTGCGGCCGGGGGACTTTGAGTTTAGCTTAAAGCAATTCGTCTATCGCCGCGGCGAGGTCTCTTTTGCTGGTTAGCCCCACCCATTTCTTCTGGACCTGTCCGTCTTTGAAAAGGATGATTGTCGGTATCGCGCTTATGCCGAACTCCATAGCGCTGTCTCTGGCCTCATCGGTATTGAGCTTGCAGACCTTTGCCTTGCCTGTGTAATCCTTTGCGAACTCCTCGATTATTGGCGCCATCATTCTGCACGGGCCGCACCACGGCGCCCAGAAATCCACAAGCACGGGCACTTCCGATTTGTGAATAACATCGTCGAAATCCGCGTCAGTAAGCTCAACCACATTGCCGGCCATTTCTGATTCCTTTCCTACATTGGCTTTAGATTTATCTGGATTTTATAGAGTCGGCCAATAACTGTCAAACGCTTATTACGTTTTTCTGTTTATGATTGTTCTTTTGTCTGGCCCTCAGGCAGCTCTGGTTCGTCGGCGGTCTGTTTTGCCCTGTCTTTCGGAGGCAATTCCATAATTGGTATCGGCAGGGGCGATTCCATTTGTGCTTCCTCGGTGGGCTGCTCGGCTGCGGAATTATCCGCGGCGGGTATTTCCACAATCGGTATAGGCAATTCGTGCACCTCTTCGGTTATTTCTTCTTCAATCTCCTCCTGCTCTATAGGTAATTCCTCAGCCGGGGCAGGTGTTGGCTGTTGTTCCCGTACGGCCTCTTCGGCCTCAATTTTCATTATCGCCTTGCGCACTGCCTCTTCCGCTGGAACATCGGTCAGCGCACGAAGGGATATTTTGCCTGTTTGCTGGTTTTGTTCCGCCCAGATTAACTGTGACCTGATAAGTTCCAGCGTTGCCAGAAACAGTCCTACCAGCACCAGCCGGCTGCCTCGCGGCTCGAAAATACGCTCAAAGTTCATCTGGCCCTCTTTTTGCAGCCGGTGCAGAATCTCTATCTGGTACAGATCAATCGGCGTTTCATCGATTATGTGACTGATATCATACTTGGCGCCGGTTGCCTCCATAATCGCGTCGAAGGCCTCGAGAAGATTCCATATGCTGACCTGGTCGAGGTCAATAGCCGGCTCCGCGTTAGGCTTGAACTGCTCTATGACTGAATCGGGTCGGGCAAACCGGTCGCCCTGTTCCTCGGCCGACGCCGCCAGCATATTCGCCGCGTCTTTGAATCTCTTGTATTCCAGAAGCTGTCTGATAAGCTCGGCACGCGGGTCCGACAGGTCCTCGGCCCCGATTTCATCTCCCTGTGTCTTCGGCAGAAGCATCGCTGATTTTATCTGCATCAGCGTCGCCGCCATCACCAGAAAATCGCCCGCCACGTCGATATCGAGTTGTTTTAGTATGTCGATATAACGAATGTACTGGTCAGTGATTTTGGCAAGGGGTATGTCGTAAATATCAACCTCTTCCTTGCGCACAAGATACAAAAGCAGGTCCATCGGCCCCGCGAATATCTCGAGATTTACCCGATAATCAGCCACTTACTGCTCCTTCTCCGGGTCGTATGGTTCATCTGCCTCATCCGTTTCATCACCCACTTCATATGCTTCCGGCTCATGCCCATGCTCTTGGTCTTCAAGTATCTGTTTCGCCTCTTCTGCGTCGGCCTGTTTTACCTGGAGCTTTATAGACTCAATGAATCCGATTCTTCCATCTCCGGCATTTCCTCCAACAATTACGGCCGGTATATGAAAATCCTCAAGGACCTGTTTGGCCATCTCCGCCTGAATCGAATTCAAATATTCAGCTACTGTAACCAGTTCACCTGCCATAATACTCACCCAGCCCTACTGCTTTTCGTGCCTCCATAAGCGTCTTTACCGCGACGGCCCTTGCCCGCTGAGCTCCCTTTGCCAAAATCTGCTTGAGGTAATCGGGATTATTCTCAAGCTCGGTTCGCTTTTGCCGGTAGGGCCTGAAATATTCTACGATAAGCTCAGCTAATCGTTTCTTCGCCTCGCCGTAACCCGTGCCGCCTTTGCGATATTTTTCGTCCCACTGTTTTAATTCTTCGGCTGACGCGAAAAGTTTTAATAATGCGAAAACGTTGCATTTATCAGGATTTTTTGGTTCTTCCACAGGCGTCGAATCCGTAACGATTTTCATAACCTTGCTCTTGATGCTCTTTTCCGGTTCGAACATCTCAATGGTGTTGCCGTAGCTTTTGCTCATCTTGCGGCCGTCGATACCCGGTACCACCGCAACCGATTCGATAATGTGGTCTTTTGGCAGCACAAAAACCTCGCCGTAAGTATTGTTGAAATACCCCGCGATATCCCGCGTAACCTCAATATGCTGCTTCTGGTCTGCCCCCACGGGCACAACATCGCTCTTATATATAAGGATGTCCGCCGCCTGCAAAACAGGATAAGCGAACAGGCCGTGGTTGGGACTTATCCCCTGCGCCACCTTGTCTTTATAACTGGTGCAGCGGTGCAAAAGCCCCATAGGGGTGACGCACGACAAAAGCCACGTAAGTTCTGTAACCTCAGGCACATCCGACTGACGCCAGAATATCGTTTTTTCGATATCAAGCCCCAGGGCTATGTAATCCATAGTGACGTTAAGGGTGAATTCGGCAACGTCCTTAGGCGAGGGATTGCTCGTAAGGGCGTGATAATCGGCGATGAAGAAAAAGCAGTCGTTGCCCTGCTGCATCTGTATATGCTGTCTCATGGCCCCGAAATAGTTGCCTATATGCAGCCGGCCTGATGGCTGAATACCTGAAAATACTCTCAAAACTAACCTCCTTACAAAAAATTAAGGTTACTATTTATTATTTTAATGAGGGTAGCTTTCCTGCGTCTCAAAGTCAAGCCATTTGCGCGTTGTTGCCGGATACGGGGGCCGGTCTGGGTGCTTCGCCGAGAGAGTGTGTAACTCCTGAGTTTTGCTGCGTGTCAGCACACTTTGCCATGTGTTGTGTGTTTTCCATATTTTCGTTCTATCCGCTAATCAAAAATTTGTTATTTTAATGATTGACTTTTCTGATTGTTAATTCTAAAGTGCGCCTATCCGGAGGTTTTGCCGCGTGTGCGAGCGACAAGTTGATAATTTGTAAATCGAGAACAGGTTCCGGCGGGGCCGGGGAAAATCGTATTGGAAACTTGTACTGGCAGGGCACGAAAATCGCAAAGAGACCATACATACAGGGGCCGTACTCGAAAGCGGAAATTTCCCTTTTGAAAAAGGAGTATCCGGCCACAAGCGCAGTAGTGCTGGCGAGCAGGCTCAAACGTTCGCTTGTTTCAGTGCAGAAACAGCTCCGCGAGATGCACATCGGCAGGAGAAAAGAATCCGGCTGGACGGCCGCCCAATTGCGGTTTCTGCGAAGGAACTACAGGGAAACCGCGACCTGGGAAATCGCCAATCGGCTGGATAAGACGCCTTCCGACGTGAAGCATAAAGTCGCCGAGCTGAAGCTCAAAAAGTAAAAGGTTTTCAACAGCATCTGCCTGGACGACTGCTTATGATAATCGGTGTGATGACGGCTAATTTGCATCTCCACGGTATTGCTTCGCTCAAAGAAAAGCGCAGCATTGTCAAAAGCGTAATCGGCCGGCTGCAAAGCCGGTTCAATGTATCCATTTCCGAGGTTGACCACAATGACAGCAAGCTTATCGCCACCATCGGCGTCGCTGTTGTAGGCAACGACAAATCCTTTATCGAAAGCCAGCTTGAAGCCGTCGCGACATTCATGCGCAACGACGGCCGATTCTACCTTGGCACCATCGAACGCGAGACCTTCGGCGTGTAATTCATTTCGCATCAGTTAACTTGTATCCTCAGCGGCAAAAATATCCCGAAAAAGACCAAATCGTAACAAATCCGTAACAATCGCATCCGAAAATTACAGGTGTCAGAGAGATAATTTTTTGATAACCTGTTTCTTGAAAGGAATGACTTATGAGGACTTTGAGCGGTATCACAATTGTATTTGCGATGGCATTAATAGCAGCGTTTAGCGGCACAACTAAGGCGGCTTCGACCAGCGAGCTTCTGCAAAAAGGGCTTTACGCCGAAGAGGTCGAAGGCAATATGGAATCGGCGATAAAATACTACGGGGAGGTAATAAAGAAAACTGATGCCCCGCCCAATCAGATTGCCCAGGCACTTTACCGGCAGGGCATGTGTTACCTGAAAATCAAAGATGAGCAGGCGGCAAAGGCGCCGCTTGCAAAGCTGGTCAACGAATATGCAGACCAGACGGAGCTTGTGGCCAAGGCGCAGGCGGCGCTGGATGATTTGATGGATTTTGACCCGGCGGCATTGATGCCCCCAAATACACTGTTTTATATGGAGTTTGGCAGCCCCGGCAAACAAGTTGAAACCATCCTCAATATGCTAAAGGGCACGCCCTTCGAGAATCCGCTTGCCGCCATAGGAAACCAGAACGTAGCCAACTCCAATCAGAAATCGGCCGGCGATATCGTCGGCGCACTGCTGAACCCCAGCATGATGGCGGAGTTCAAAAAGATACGCGGTTCTGCAATCGGCTTTACAGGCATCGCGCAAAATAATCCGCCTTTTGTTATGGTGCTTTATCCCGGCAAAAGCGACGCCCTTCGCGGCCTGATTATGATGGTATTAAATATGGCCGGGGGACCCGGTGAGCCTATTGAGGGCATGCAGTCCATCAATATTCAAAATACCGCGGGAGCGGCATACGACGACAAGGTCATTATCATTGCGCAGCCGGCCGACCAGCTTAAGTGGGTTGTCAGGCAGTATAAAGGGCTTGCCAATGAGCCTACGCTCGCTTCGAGCAACGCCTCGTTTGCGAAAATCAATAAAAAAGCCAGGCATGATAACTGTCTGACTGTGTGGGGCAATGTCGATGAGGCATACGCCCAGGCTTTAAAAGCATTTCCTCCCAACCAGATTCCAAAAGAAGTATTCCTCGCCGATGCTGTTATCGATTTTAATCACATCGACTACCTAACCTGGACCTATTCTATTGAGCAGAACGGCTTTGCCGACACTGCCGAAATCGTATTCAAAGACGGCCATCATTGCCTCGCATACGATTTAATTCGGACTCCCAATATAAACAAAGCGGCTCTTTCGGCGGTTCCTTCCGATGCCGTCGCCATGGCGACGTTCGCATTGTCCACCGGTAATGAAAATCAGGCAGGCGCGATTCGCGGTCAGATTAAAAATATCACTGGTCTCGATATTGGAAGAGAAATTTTCGCCAATATCGAACAGGTTACTGTTTTCGCTATGCCCGCCAAAAATCCCAGCCCGTTTTTCCCGGGACATATGGGACTGGCTATTACGAGTCATAATCCTCAGCAGACACGCCAGCTTCTCGCAAAGACCATCGGCGCCGCTGATTCTATGTTCACAGGCCGGCCTGTTGCTGACGCCAATTCGTTCGGCGGCAGATACCAGCTTGGCGCCATTCAAAATAATCCGATGTATTGCTACATCGAGCAGGCGGACAAAGTCACCGTTCTTTCTCTCAATCCGGAAGTTACGCAGGCCTCGGTTGAGGCGGTTAAAAACAAAACGGGCGTCTGCAGCGCCGGGCCTCTCAGCGATGCGGTGGCTAAAATGCCCGCAAGCGCAAGCAAGATGGTTATGGTTAACGCAGGCGGCGCCATTCGTCTCGCCGCACCGGCGATTATCGCCTCTATAGGCGGCGATAATCGTGAGGAACTTAAAAATAACTTCGAACAACTTGCGCTTGCCTGTGACAAAACAACCATCGAAATCCGCACCGACGAGCAGCCGAACAGGTTCACATTCAACAGGAAATTAATCGGCTTGCCTCCATTGAACCAGATCTTTGGCCCGATTACTAAAATTGTCCAGACCGTCAAACAGTCCAAAGCCAATGCCGTTGCCGAATCAGCGAAAAGACAGGCCGGCATTACCATAAAGCAGGCGACCGTCGCGCCGATTATCGACGGAACCGCTGATGATGCATGGTTCGTCGCCGAAAGAAATAAAATCGACAATAAATTCTATTCGCTGATTTCCTCACCCAACGACCTGTCCGCAGGTTATAAGGTAATGTTCGACCAGAACAATCTTTATCTGCTCGTCGATGTTTCGGATGATATGCTTAAAAATGATTCCACAGACGACTACCAGGATGACGCAATAGAGATTTATATTGATGCTGATAACAGCAAATCCACAGCATACGGCGAAAATGATTACCAGTTTATATTCGCCTGGGATAAGACCTCGCCGCAAATGCAGGAAGGCAAACACAACCGAACCGAAGGTGTCCAGTTTGCGATGGTGACCACTGATACCGGGTATCGAATGGAAGCCAAATTCCCTTGGTCAACGCTCGGCACAAAACTGTCCGGCGGAACAAGTATAGGTCTGGAAGTCCAGGTCGATGATGATGACGACGGCGGCGATCGTGATAGTAAAATTATATGGTTCGGCAATTCGGACAACGCCTGGGAAAATCCGCAAAGTTTTGGAAATGCCATGCTGGGAGGCATGCTCGGCTGGTGGAAGTTCGATGAAAAAGACGGCAAGGTTGCCGCTGACAGCTCGGGAAATGGCAATAACGGCACACTTATGGTAAATCCTCAATGGCGACCCGAACGCGGTAAAATAGGCGGCGCTATCGAGCTCGATGGCAAAGGCGATTACGTTAAAATCGACAACGAGTCCGCTTTTGATATTACAAATCAGATAACAGTTGCTGCGTGGGTCAATATAACTTCCGTTCCGCAGGAGTGGACCGCCATTGTCACCAAGGGCGACTCAGCCTGGCGGATGTCCACGGAGTCCGCTCAGAATGCGTTTCACTTCGGGATTACTCAAAACAACAAACTTAACGGCAGGACCACCGTCAGTTCGGGCCAGTGGCATCACGTCGCGTGCGTTTATGACGGGCAGGAAATGAAAACCTACGTTGATGGCAAGTTGGACGTTTCAAGGTCACAGACGGGGCCGATGGGTACAAATGACTTCCCTGTTTGCATCGGCGAAAACATCCAGATGAAGGGCCGATGCTGGAACGGTCTCATTGACGACGTCCGCATTTATAATTGTGCGATTTCGGAAAATGAAATTGCAGCCTTAGCAAACGGTAAATAAAGGGACACGATTTGAAATTCGGCAAAGGCCTTATCACCGGGCGCAACCAGATACAGTGGGTGGTACTGCTGACGATAGCGGTAGTGCTGCCCACTGTAAGTTTGCTCTGGTTTATGAGCAGGGCGGTTTCCAACGAGCGGCTTGTCATAAGAGAGAAATTGGCCGCCATTTACCAGGACAAGCTCGCAAAGGCAGGCCAAAAGGCCGCCGAAACCTGTGCCGCCAGCATCAGCGTCATCGACAAACTTGCCCTGAGCGGAGTCGAAGGGACGGAATTGACTGCAAATCCGTATTCGCTTTTCAAACAGCTTGTGCTTGAGCATAACTTTGAAGGCGTGGTCGCCTTTGACTCAAAGTCGGCGGTTGTGTATCCTGTACCGGGTGGCATAATTTCAGACACGGTTCAGATGTATAATGACAATGGCTTTGCGGCCGCCCGGCAGCTTGAATTCACGGGTAAACAATACGCCGAGGCCGCGGAAAGTTACAGCAGATTTACAGCCGATAAAGACCCCCTAATTGCTATTGCGGCCATTATGGGTGAAAGCCGGTGTTTATCTAAAATCGGCCGGCTTGATGAGGCGATTGAAGAATGCCAAAAAGCA
>JBFZBL010000039.1:0-6701 GCA_041308485.1 Phycisphaerae bacterium
CCCGGCGGCGAGGCGGCAAACGCCGCAATCGTATTAAGGAACTTGGGTGTACCTGTGACGCTCGATGGTCCATATCTGGGCGATATAACAGCTGAACCGCTTTGCACCTATCTGAAAAATCGCAATGTTGATTGCTCTCTTATGCACCATCACACAGGCTTTCCCGGCTGGCGGGATATTGTCTTCTGTGATGGCGATAGCCGAACCGTATTCGGCTGGTTTATCGATTATCTCTTCGGCGGCAGCAAACTCTGGAACAAACCCAATGAACAGGCAATCAAATCCGCCAAATGCGTCGCGCTGGACCCTTTCTTCGGCTCGGAATCCGAAGGAGTAGCTATGCTTTGCCAAAAACACAAAATCGATTATGTAACCATTGACTGCCGATTTGATTCCGTTATCACCAAAGGCGCACGGGTGATTGTATGCTCACGAGAATTTTTAGACAGTGAATACCACGGCGCAGCACCTGAAGATTTATTAAAACAGTATCAGGCGAATTGTTCAGGCCTGATTATTTTCACCTTCGGCAGCAGTACCGTTTTATTTGCCTCCGCCAAAACCCCCTCTCAATCATTTCAGCCGTACAAAATACAAGTTGTGGATACTCTCGCCGCAGGTGATACCTTCCGCGCTGGTGTCGTCTATGGCATATTGAAGGGCTGGTCCGATTTGGAGGTCGTCCGCTTTGCTTCAGCCTGCGCAGCCGTCTCCTGCACGCGTTTCCCTTCTGTTTATGAACCACCGACACTCGTGGAAATTAAGGATTTGATTAACTCCCGTCCCGATTGAACGCCCTTGTTTTTCATTCACAACTCATTTATAATCAAACTCGTCCAAAATTATAAAACGAAGGAGATTATCATTTGAAAGTTGCGTTACTGGGTTTGATGCAGTCGGGCAAGAGCATGTTATTTTCCGCAATCAGCGGCAAGGCGATGCTGCCCGCGGGGACTACGAACATTGAGCAGGCCATTGTGGCTTCGCCGGATGAAAGAATCGTCTGGCTCACCGGCCATTACAAACCAAAGAAAACGGTTTACGCGACAATCGAATGTCTCGACGTCCCGGGTCTTAATTTCGCCGACGACCACGGCAGGGCGGCCGCAAGACGCCTCATCGACCAGGTTCGCACAGTCGATATGATTGCCCTCGTTATCGGTGCGTATGAAAGCGGTGCCAATCCCGCCAAAGACCTCAACGACCTCCGCACAGAGCTTTTGCTCACGGACCTTGCCCTCGTAACGACGCGGATTGAAAAACTCGAAAAGGAAGCCCATAAGCCCACCAAGACCCAGGCACACGACAAGGCCGAGCTTGAGCTTCACAAAAAGCTTCAGGCTGCAATTGAATCCGAAAAGCCCATCCGTTCAGTAATCACAAGTGAGGCCGAATTGGAAATGGTAAGGGCGCTTGGTTTTCTTACCCTCAAGCCGATGGTCGTCGCCGTAAATATCGGCGAAGGCGCACAGGAACAAAAACTTGAAATCCCCGGCGATACTTCTACGCCCATAATCAGCGTCTGCGCAAAGCTCGAATATGAATTGTCACAGCTTGATGCCGAAAGTAAACAGCAGTTTATGGCTGATTTGGGCATTACCGAGTCAGCCGCGGGCAAATTCGTCCACGCCTGTTTCAAAACGCTTGGCCTGATTAGCTTCCTTACCGTCGGCCCCGACGAGGTCCGCGCCTGGCCCATTAAGCAGGGCACTATAGCCCATGATGCTGCCGGCAAGGTCCACTCCGATATCAAAAGAGGCTTCATCCGCGCAGAAACCTTCTCTTACAGTGACATAAAACAATTGGGCGATGAAAAAGCCGTCAAGGCCGCGGGCAAATTCCGCCTCGAAGGCAAGGAATACGTCGTCCGTGACGGCGACATCATCAACTTCCGCTTTAACGTATAAAACTGTATTATAGGCTTAGCAAGTTTACCGGCTGTAATCCGATATTATTACGTTATACCAGACGATTTAATGTTGAAAGAATCAACCGTAAAAGTCGCTTTACCGGCTGTTCTTATTGCCGCTGTTTGTCTTGTCATTGTGGCGGCGCACTGGCCGGCGCTGTCGGCAAAGGCCTTATCGTTCGATGACGCAGAATACGTTATAAAAAATGTACTGGTTCAGAATCCGGGCTGGGCGTCAACAAAACGCTTTTTTACGGAAGTAGTTGTCCCCTCATCGGTAAAGGGGTACTATCAGCCCCTTACGATGGTCTCACTGATGCTCGATTGCGCTGTCGGAGGACGCGAAGACAATCTTCTGCCTTTTCATCGCACTAGCCTGACCCTTCACGCTGCAAACACCGCATTGGTGATAGTTTTGCTGTACCTTTTGTTTCGAAACATCTGGATAGCGGCGGCGGCAGGTCTGCTCTTCGGCGTGCATCCTATGACGGTCGAGTCGGTTGCGTGGATAAGCGACCGAAAAACACTGCTTGCGGCTTTCTTTTCGTTCTGGTCGCTGCTCTTTTATATCTTATTTACTCGCAAAACAGGAAAGAAGTATTATGCCGCCTGCTTGGTTGCGTATCTGATGGCGCTGATGTCCAAGCCGACCAGCGTGTTTTTGCCGTTTGTTATGGTTTTGATGGATTACTGGCCGCTGAGCAGATTAAGCTGGAAATCCGTCCGCGAGAAACTGCCTTTGTTTGTGCTGTTCATTGTCTTCATTGTAATAACTTTCGTTTCGCAGTTAGCTTCGGCAGGGGGGTGGCTTCCGGGACACAAGGAGCACACTGTGCAAACTACTCTTCTTATTATTTGCCATAATATCATATTCTATCCACTCAAGATGCTTTGGCCCGTCAACCTGTCTTCTAACTATATATATCCCCGGCCGTTTGTAATATCGAACCCGGAAGTGCTTGCTGACGTTGTCGCGACGGTGCTTTTGATAATTCTGCTTGCTGTCTCGCTGCGATGGACAAGGGCTGCCCTGACGAGCTCATTGATTTTCTTTATTGTTATTCTGCCCACGATGCAGATTGTCAAATTCAGCGACGTCATTGCCTCAGACAAATTCGCCTATCTGCCTTCGCTGGGCGTGTTGATGATGCTGGTCTGCTTTATGTTATGGCTTTACAACGATAAACCACGCCGGACATTGATAATTTCAATCGTTATTTTACTGCTCGCCGGCGCTGAAGGAGTTGCAACACGCCGATACTTGGTTTACTGGAGAGATACGATTAGTTTGTTTAGTCGTATGCTGACCCTGGCTCCTGATTCCACGGCTATACAAAACCCTCTCGCGGTTGCTTACATGCGTGTCGGGCGGAATGAAGAGGCCGTCGGGCTGCTCAAACGGGCCGTAACTATCGATCCTTCCGATCATCTGACGTACAATAATCTCGGAATTGTATATTTCGACCTCAAACGTTATCAGGACGCCCTTGACGCGTTCCAAAATTCTATTCGCCTTTCGCCGAAGTATTACGATGCTTATACGAATCTCGCCGGCGTTTATGCTTCTCTTGGTCAGTTTGACAAGGCTGCGGAATTATATAAGCAGGCCGTATCTATCAATCCTGCCGTAAGCAAGGCCTATTTTAATCTTGGAAGGGCCTATTTCATGAGCCATCATTATCAGGATGCCATAGAGGCGTTGCATCAGGCTATCCGCCTTTCCCCCAAATCTGCCGATGCCTATACTGTTCTTGCCTGTGTTTATGTGGCCCTCGACAAAACCGAGGAGCAAATCGAACCGTGCAAGAAGGCGATAGAATATGCGCCTCATTTTCCCGAGGCGTATATTATTCTCGGCAGTGCTTATGGCAAGCTGAAACGTTTTACCGAGGCCCTTGAGATGTATAAGCAGGCGGAGAAAATCGCCCCGCAGAATCCGCAGGTGATATATGGTCTCGGTTTCTTTTATCTGAAAACCGGCGACTCCGATTTGGCGTTACAGCAGTATGAAAAATTGAAACAAATCGATCCTCCACGTGCCGATAAACTTCTCGCCTTAATTCAGAAATGATTATGTTTATATGACATCGTCTGCGACGGCGACATAATCATCTTCTGTTTCAACGTACGACTGTCCTCTGTATTGCGGCTGAAGGGGCTCGAACCCCCAACCTTTGGTTCCGTAGACCAACGCTCTATCCAGTTGAGCTACAGCCGCTATTGTCGAACGCATAAATCGCCTATATTTCCGTGTCCGACGCCATAATTATACGCCTCCGCCCCTGCTTTGCAAGCAAATTAGATGGCAGGAATAGGTTGCATTGGTGTATTACAGGTGTTAAGCTTGGCGTTATGGACGATATAATAGTGGCGCGGATAATTGGCGCATAAAACCAAATAGTATTTTGTAAGGAGACAAAAGATGCTTGCAAAACAGATATTGGTGATTTGCCTGGCTGTACTGATGGCCGGCCTTGTCGGCTGCGCGCCCAAAATGGTCAGCAGCGACGCGGCGGTGTATCAGAACGGCAAGCTGTATGTCAGTTCAGCCAAGGACGTGGATGCGGTTTACCAGGCGGCTGTTAAGGCGATGGAAAAACTGGAGCTTAATGTTACTGAGAAAGTCAAAGACGCATTTGGCGCAAAAGTCAGGGCCAAAAGTTCGGACGAAAAGATTATTTCTGTGAATATAAAACCTGCGGCGGACAAGAAGACCCAATATACTATTCAGTTCGGTACTTTTGGCGATGAAGAACGTTCTCAAAAAATATACATGGAGATAGAGAACGTCCTGCAGGGCAAGGCCAAGTAGATAAGTTGTCTGTCGTTTTTTGTGTTTCTTGAGGCGTAAAAAGGCGTAGCGGCCCAACGAGTCGTTACGCCTTTTTAGTAATCGTGTTTGCCACCGGTGTTACAGCAACGTTGTTTGACAATCATGCATGTCTTGTCTAAAATGTTTCGCGAATACGGGTTTGTATTTTCTAACATGGCAAACAGGATTGCGGTATAGGCTTGAGGTGTGGAGGCAAGATATGGATATCAAAATAGTCAGGGAATTCCAAAACAGGGTCCGGAAGGAACTCGATGAGGATATTGTGCCTTTCTGGTCGCAGAGGACCGTTGACCCGAAAGGGGGGTTTATCGGCAGGATGAACAACAACGGCGTCATTGACGAAAAGGCGCCAAAAGGACTAATCCTAAATACCCGGATTCTCTGGACGTTCTCTACGCTTTATGTGTTCGAGAAAAAGCAGGAGCACCTTGCGATGGCAAAGCGGGCATACGACTATGTTATGGAGTATTTCTGGGACAAGCAAAACGGCGGGATGTACTGGGTGCTGGATTGGCAGGGCAGGGCGATAGAGCCGCAAAAACAGGTTTACGGGCAGGGGTTCGGAATATATGCGCTTTCGGAGTATTACAGGGCAACGGGCGACAAAGAATCACTTGCCAAAGCTATGGAGCTTTTCGGCCTGCTCGAAAAATACGTCTGGGACAAGCAATACAAGGGTTATTTCGAGAGTTACGACCGTGACTGGACAAAATCGAAGACCCAGCAGCTAAGTTCAGGCGATATGCCCGTGGCGAAATCGATGAATACATCGCTTCACGTTCTCGAAGGTATTGCCAATTTATATGACGTGAATAAGGACGAGCTGGTCGGGCAACGGGTTAGCGAGATGCTCGACATATTCGCGGATTATATCCTGCACCCGTACGGGACATACTGTCAGCTGTTCTTCGATGAAAGATGGTATCCCAAGAGTCAGATTATTTCGTTTGGGCATGATATCGAGACGGCCTGGCTGGCACAAAGGGACGCGGAGATTTTGGGCAAGCCGAAAACAATAGCAAAACTTAAGCGGATGGCCATTAAGCTGACCGAGTTCTCGTACAAAAACAGCTTAGACAATAACAAAAGTATGTTCTACGAGGCGGACCTTAACGGCGTCAGCAAATCATTTAAGGACTGGTGGGTACAGGCGGAGGCCGTCGTGGGATATTTGAACGCTTATCAGTTGACTGGCGACCAGAAGTATTTCGACGTCGCGCAGAATGTCTGGCAGTTCATCGAGGATTACGTCGTCGATAAGAAGGGCGGCGAATGGTTCTGGAGTATTGACGCCAAGGGCAACATTGACAAGACGAAATTCAAGGTCTCCGAATGGAAGTGCCCCTATCACAACAGCAGGGCGTGCATCGAGATAATCCAGCGGTTGGACCAGATTGCCAAAAAGGTCTGAAAATAGTTAAAAAAGGAGAGGCCGGTCAATGATTGACCGGCCTCGTAATTCCTGGCGATACCTACTCTCACCGCAAAGCGACTACCATCGGCCTGACGAGCTTAGCTTCTGAGTTCGGAAAGGGATCAGGCGTTTCCCCGTCAGTAACTTCACCAGGAAGTTCTTTATCCCCGGCTTTCACCGGGTACGTATTCATTTTTCAAACTAAAAACTCAAAACTTACAACTAAAAACTGTTAATATGCGGGTTACAAAGTGGGCACAATCATCCGAATATTGTTCGATTACTCTGAACAACCAAAGAATGATATGGTCAAGTGATTGAGCGTTAGTACCGGTTAGCTAAAGCGATCTCTCACCTTGCACATCCGGCCTATCAACCTGGTGGTCTACCAGGGCTCTTCGTGACCGAAGTCACTGGAATCATAATCTTGGAGGGGGCTTCCCGCTTAGATGCTTTCAGCGGTTATCCTTTCCCGACATAGCTACCCGGCGGTGCCCTTAGCAGGACAGCCGGTACACCAGCGGTCAGTACTTTCTAATCCTCTC
>JBFZBL010000040.1:0-6260 GCA_041308485.1 Phycisphaerae bacterium
TTTTAACATGGAGGTTAAATCGTGATAGGCAATCAAGAGCGTTGGCAGGAGGATTTGTTTGTTGCAGGGCCTTTATCGTCACTGATTCCTGATGATCATATTCTCAAACAAGTTGATAAAGTTCTTGATTTGTCCTGGTTACGCCGGGAGGTGGCGGATTGTTATAACGCAAATATGGGCAGGCCAAGTATTGATCCTGAATCTGCTTTAAGGTTAATGCTGGCCGGTTATTTTCAGGGTATCGTTCATGACCGTAAGCTGATGCGGGAGGCGCAGGTCAATTTGGCAATTCGATGGTTTGCGGGTTTTCGACTGCACGAAGTGCTTCCAGAGCACAGTTCATTGACAAAGATACGGCAACGATGGGGTCAGGATAGGTTTAAGAAGATATTTCAAAAGACGGTTCAGGCGTGCATCGACGCCGATTTGGTGAATGGTGAAACAGTTCATATAGATTCGACGCTTATACGTGCAGATGTGAGCTGGGAGAGCTTAACGACGGAATATGTGGATAAAGCATTCAAAGAGAACCGACTTGAAGATGAAGGCGATAGTACCGTCAGCAGAAAAGGAAATCCCAAGAAACGCAGCACTACCGACCCTGATGCCACATTAACAACATCAAACAAAGGTAATCGTATGGAGCCGTCTTTCAAACAGCACACAGCGGTAGATGATCACAGCGGCATCATTCTGGACGTAAAAACAACCACAGGGGAGGCAAGCGAAGGCAAGGAATTGCTGGAACAGATAAGTCGTATCGAAAATATTACCGAAAAGAAGGTCGGGACTGTTACGGCGGATATGGGGTATGCCCATACTGAGAATTACAGTCAGTTAGAGAAGCGTAATACCGAAGCGGTTATTCCAGTTCAGACCCCGCATGCTAATCCGAAGAACATTCCTATTAGTCGTTTCAGATATGATTCTAAAAACGAAATAGTTCGCTGTCCGAGAGGTAAAATTCTCAGGCGTTCTACTCGAACAGATAAAGGATGGTTCTATCGTTCAGCTCCAAAAGATTGTGCTGTATGTCCGCTGAGAACTCGCTGTATAAGCTCAAAAGCAAAAGTCAGATTGATTGTAATAACAGACGGGTACGAGAGTTTACTTCGCGCAAGACGTCGGTGGCAAAATCGGGATGAAGATATGAGGGAAAAATATATACGTCATAAGTGGCGAGTCGAAGGGATACACGGTGAGGCCAAAACTCAGCACGGATTAAGGCGGGCGGCGCGTCGCGGGTTGGCAAATGTTGCGATACAGGTTTATCTGACGGCCATTGTGATGAATTTGAAGCGTCTGGCGACGCTTTTTTGTTTGTTTTTCAGCCGTTTGGAGGATGAAAATAGACATCGGGACATTTTGGGGCCGGTGGAATCAACTTTTAAACAAATTTTGTTACGATGGGAGAAAAGTTTTATATTTTTGAAGATAGCCGCTTAAGGAAAATTGTATGCGACTTTTTCAACAGCCCCACTGTCACCTATTTTTTACAAATGGCAAGATTTATTCGTCTGTGGTAGGATGAAAATAAATATGGTGTCCTTGGATTTTGTGAAGCCGCTATTCTAAAAACAATGCAGGACTAACAGAAAAATGATTTGCTAACTTTTTGATGTGTGTCTTGCTTAAAGAACGTTCTCCACGAAGAAGAACCGGCCCTAAAGTTCTATTCCCCAAGATTCGCCCCAAATCTGAACCACTCATTTGATTTTCTTCTACCAAAAACTTTAATATTTCTTGAGGAGTATGTTTTGACATCTCAAAATGTTTTTCTTCGTAGTCAGCAATAATCTTTGTTAGAATTTCCAAATAATCATTTTGTTCAGAAGTTAAGTTGTCAAGAGAAGATATCATTGCTGCAACACTAACTGCTTTCCGATAATCAATTTTGTTACGAATAGGTCTAAGTTCAAAAAACCTTTTTTGCAAATCAAGAGAATCATCGGGAATGTGAACCGTGTGATTATTTACTTGTTGTGTAATAGTGCTCATATTTATCCTTTCCATTTATCTGCATCGTATTCACGATGAGTCAAAGCTGCTTCAATAATAACAAGAAACCCTTGATAATTTACTACGGTTATCAATCTGTATTTGTTGCCTCCAACATTAAAAACCACCAATTTCTTTGTTCCTGTCGCTAAGTCCGCTGTTCTAAAAGTAGATTTCAGATCTGCCCAGTTGTTCCACTCTGCACTTTCAACGACTTTGATCCACCTTTCAAGAGGCTTCCTTGCCTCTGGATGGTTATCCCAAAAGTCCTTTAATTTAAGCTTCCCTACTATTCTCACGTATACATTATGTATACAGTTCGGTAAAAAGTCAAGCAAAAACGAGTTTTTACTGAAGTAATTTTTAGATTTTTTGCTATTACCCCATTTTTAGCGTAAAAATGAAGATGCTCATCTCAAAAACCATGATCATCTATGAGTATCTTTGAACATCTTGCGTTTTCAGCTTAAAAGCAGCGTTCTCTGCATTGCGCTTCGCGTTCAAATTAACTCCGGCCCGAATTTTTCGTAGCGCAGCCTTCCTAATCCCCCCAACTCAAAACTAAAAACTCAACACTCAACACTAAATTATCGCTGTTCGGTATAAGGGCCTTGATCCGGGTTATGCCTCAGGTTGTCGATGGTGTGTCTCTGGTGCGCCTCGCCCTGATGTAAATGACAGTAAATGTCATGATTATAAATGCTCAGGATAAGCGTGCAGTTTGGAAACATGCATTTCCTGTGTTCAGCCGAAGTTTTTAGCGCTTTACTCATCTTTGCTCCTATTGGTAAATCACCAAAAAATATGAAAGGCCCCCCACCTGGCGAGGCCTTTCCCTGCCGTTAGTTTACGGCAGCTTGTTTCGGAATTACGTTTGTCGCGCAGGGGCCTTTTTTGCCCTCGCCAATCGTGAAATCAACCTTCTGACCCTCGTCAAGGTTTGCATACCCGGCTGTCTTGACTTCCGAGTGGTGAACGAACAAATCAGCTCCACCCGCGTCATCGGCTATAAACCCGTATCCTTTTTCACCATTGAACCATTTTACTGTTCCTGTACTCATACTAATGCTCCTTGGCCCTTTAATCGGCCTCAATTTATAATCTGCCTCCCGCTTTTGATTTTGGAGAATACCCCTTGAAAGGCGAAAAGATATGCTCTACAAGACACCTATTATACGCCGCATTCCTGCAAAACGCAACAAAATAATATTTTTTTATTCAATATTCCCGGAAACCGCGTTTTGCGCAAATGGCCGCCACCCTGTTTCAATCTTGTGAAATGATAATGTCCAATGTCCAATACTCAATATCCAATGATGAAGTTAAGCTGGGCACTATCCCTGTTGTTCTTTGACGAGTTCATACAAACCGTGGCCGCTGTCGCGTAGCCTGCCCAGCCGGCACAATTCCTGCCAGACCTCCTTGGGAAACTGGTTCGGCGGCTGTATCGCGTAAACCCCCTTGGCCCCGCTCGAAAACGGCCCGCGCCCGAGAGATGAATCGTCATCGAGGGCAGTGAGTTTGAGCCGCTTCTTGAAGGCCTTCATCGCGCTCTTGAGCGTCTCATGCGGTATGCTGCTCGCTGGCTGCCCCTGTGCAGCATTGGTGGAATCGGGTTGCTGCTGGTTTTCTGTCATAATCTGCCTCCGTATCTGCGAATCGGGGTGACTGGACTTGAACCAGCGACCTCTTGGTCCCGAACCAAGCGCTCTAGCCAAACTGAGCTACACCCCGGTCAACTCGAAACATCAGTATAACACGCCAGGAATTTGACTGCAAGTCATAACAAATCAACGGGGTCGATGTCTATCGTAATCGTAACGGCGGGGCGGACAGGGGGGGAATTGCGAATGGTGGTAAACAGGCGGTGCAGAATCACGGGCTGAGGGGCCTGAAGGATTATCTGCATACGATGGAAGGTCTGGATTCGGCTGATGATTGCCTGTATGGGGCCGCGAACCCTGATTTGTAATTTCTCATCGGCGACGATGCGGTCGATTTTTTCACGCAGGAGTTTGGCGGCGAGTTCGAGCTTTTCGTGTGTTCTGTCTCGAAGGGTAATCAGTGCCAGTCGCCAGAAGGGGGGCAGGTTGCAGGCGCTGCGGTGTGTTAATTCTTCTTTTACGAAGCCGACGAAATCGCCCTTGAGGGCGAATTGAATCGCGGGCTGATTGGTTAAAAAGGTCTGGATGAAGACGATGCCTTTTTTGGCGGAGCGGCCCGCCCGGCCTGCGACCTGGGAAATCAACTGGAAGGTGCGTTCATTGGCGCGGAAGTCGGGCAGATACAGCGAGGTGTCCGCGCTGATGATGCCGACGAGGGTTACGTTGGGAAAGTGCAGGCCTTTGGCGAGGATTTGAGTGCCGGCGAGGATGTTGATTTTGCCCTCGCTGAAATCACGCAGGACGCGATAGTAGTCAGCGCCTTTCATTGAGTCGCTGTCGACGCGGGCGACTTTAGCGTTCGGGAATTTTCGGGCGAGGTCCTCTTCGAGCCGCTGCGAGCCGAGGCCAATCATAGTCAAACCTTTGCGGCAGAGGGGGCATTTTTCGGGGACGAGGGTTTGTGAGCCGCAGTAGTGGCAGATTGCCATGCCTGAGTGCATGTGCCTGCCCGTGATTGTGGGAATCGGGGCAATTTGTCTGTCAGGGGTCTTATGAAAAGTCAGGGTTACGTCGCAGTTTCGGCAGCGAAGGATATGTTTGCATGATGGGCAGAAGATAAAGTTACTGTAGCCGCGGCGGTTCAAAAGCAAAATTGCCTGCTCATTTCGGGCGAGTGTTTCGGCGAGTTGACTTGTCAATGGTTCGCTCATCAGTAGCGATGGGAAATCTTTCATGTCAACGAGGCGCATTTCGGGGAAGGGGAGATTCATCACGCGTTTTGGCAGGCGGACCATATTGAAGAATGCCCTTTTTGTTTTGCAGTTTTGCAGCGTTTCGAGCGATGGTGTTGCGCTGCCTAATACGCAATGTGCATTGCAGAGTTGTGCCCGTTTGATTGCGACGTCTCTGCCGTGGTAGCGGGGGGTTGTGTCCTGTTTGTAGCTTGGCTCATGTTCTTCATCGACGACGATGAGGCCAAGATTAGCGAGCGGGGCGAAGACGGCGGAGCGTGCGCCGATAACAACATCCGCTTCGCCCGATTTTATTTTGTGCCATTGGGTATTTCGCTGCGGGGCTGTGAGGCCTGAGTGCATAACCGCGATTCGGTCGAATCTTGCGCTGAAACGCTGTATTGTCTGGGTGGTCAGCGCGATTTCAGGCAGCATTACGATTGCGGTTTTGCCGTTTCTGATTGTCTGCTCGATGGCCTTTATGTAAAGCTCTGTTTTGCCGCTGTCGGTGACGCCGAAGAGGAGCGTGACGCCGAACCTGTCTTCGTTTATTCGGCTGATGATGTTCGTCAGGGCCTTTTGCTGGTCATCGTTGAGGATTACCTTTTCCCGCTTGATGAGCATTCCTTCGGGTATTGCGGGCAGGGATTTGAGGACGGTTCTCTGGGCGATTTTGATAATACTTTTTTCGACGAGGTTTTTGACGGGGACATCTGTGCAACCGACGGTTTCGAGCAGCTCATCAAACTCAATGGCGGATTCGATTTCGAAGGCGTTCGATTCTTTTAGTTGCTGAACAATCTGTTTTTGCTTTTTGCCTTTTATACCGGTGATAGTTTCTTCAATTTTCTCCGGCGCTACGGCCAGGTAAACGTATCTTTGTTTTTTTTCACCCGCGCCTTTTTTGACGGCCCCGGGGACAATCGCGCCGAGGACCATACCGAGTGGGCATACGTAATAATCGCTAATCCAGCGGGCCAGTTCCATTAGCCCCGCGTCAACCAATGGCTCTTTGTCAACTACAGCCGATATTGCCTTGAGTTTAAATTTCTTTTCTCTGCCTGCCCTGAGCTTGCCGAAGGGTGCAATCTGTGGCTGCTTTTCTCCTGTTTCCACACAGAAGCCGGTTTCGAGCTTATTATTTTTGCCGAAAGGGGCTTCGATACGCTGGCCTACGGCGATGGGCCAGAGCTTGTCGGGGACAAGGTAATCGAATTCGGTATCGACGCCCGACTCGAAAGCCACGCGGATGATGCGGCCCGCGGTGGCTTTGTCGGTTTTGTCGTCGCCGAACAAGCTGTTTTGCTCATATTTGCTCATATTGCGAGGATTGTCCCAGCAGACGGAAACACTGTCAAGCTTGACAATGGTTCGACAGGCTCACCACAGGTGGTTCGACAAGCTAACCACCTGAAGTTTGAGGGAG
>JBFZBL010000041.1:0-3686 GCA_041308485.1 Phycisphaerae bacterium
ACCGGCGAAAGAATGCCTCAGAAATCGACTTTCTTTTATCCGAAGGTCTATACCGGGCTGGTGATAAATAAACATTAATTTTTTATAGAGGAGAAGCTTATGGCTGACTGGAGAAAACCCCCAAGATTGTTCATTCCTGGCCCCGTGCTGGTCAAGGAAGATGTCCTTCAGCAACTGGCTCGGCCGACACTTGGACATCGCGGCAAAGACTACGCCCAGCTGCAGGGTGAAGTTATGGACATGCTCAAGAAGATTCTTTTCACAAACCAGCATGTCTTCCTCGTCACCTCATCAGCGTCAGGTATGTGGGAGGCCTCCATACGCAACTGTGTCGATTTCAACGAGACGGTTCTCGCCACCTGCTGCGGCGCATTCAGCGATAAATGGGCTGACGTCGTGAAAAAATGCGGAAGAAACTGCGACGAGCTGAAGGTCGAATGGGGCCAGGCCGTCACCGCAGATATGATTGACCAGAAGCTGGCGACCGGCAAATACGCCGCCGTAACGCTGGTTTATAATGAGACAAGCACCGGCCTTACCAACCCGCTTTATGAAGTAAGCGAAATGATGAAGAAAAAATACCCAGATGTTCTGGTGTTCGTCGATGCCGTCAGCGGCCTCATCGGTCTGCCGATGCACTTCGACCAGCTCGGCTGGGACGTGGTCTTTGCGTCCGTTCAGAAGGCGTTCGCTCTTCCGCCGGGCTTCACCGTCGCGGCAGTCAGTAACCGCGCTATTGAAAAATGCAAGAAGGTCCCGCAGAGAGGTTACTACTTCGATTTTCTCCCCTTTGTCAAATCCAACGAGAAAAATCAGACACCGACAACCCCGAGCATTCCGCATATCTTCGGCCTTCACTATCAATGCACAAAGCTGGTCAAAGAAGGTATGGAAAACGTCTGGAAGAGACATAAGGAAATGGGCGATTACGCAAGGGCCTGGGCAAAACAGAAGTTCGGGCTGTTCTGCGAGGAAAAATACGCCTCCAACACACTTACAACCGTCAAGAACACAAGGGGCGTCGTCGTCGCCGACATCATCAAGGCGGTCCAGGAAAAGCATCAGACCGCCTTCGGCAACGGCTACGACAAGCTCAAAGAGGCGACATTCAGAATCGCGCACATGGGCGATATCACCCTGAAAGACATCAAGGAATTGACCGGCTGGATTGACGCAGAATTGAAATAGATGTGGCACGGGCTTCCAGCCCGTGAAATCACGGCCAAGATGGCCGTGCTATAACAATTCATCAAAGACCTCCGATTTTCGGGGGTCTTTTTCTAAATCTGGCTCACGAGCCAAGGTGGTAGCTGAATTCCAGAATCTTCGGCTTGACCAGCTTGCGATAGTCAGCCATCTTCATCTGAACCGCTTTATCGTGCGAACCTGCCTGGAAGACTATATGGTCGTCGGCTTCGAGCGCCTTGTCCATTATTGTGGGGACATCATATAGGTTCCCGAAGGGCGGTTCTGCCCCAAGCTCGCAGTCGCCGAAGAGCTGTCCCATTTCCTCCTCTTCGGCAAGCTCCACGGATTTGGCGCCAAGCTGTTTTTTCAACGCCCCCAAATCAATCTTGTAGCAGGCCGCGAGAACGCACATCATATATTTGCCGTCAACCTTGACAACAACCGGCTTTACGACGAACCTTCCCGGTTCGTGCTCGACTGCCGCCATTTGCTGTGCGCTGAACACCGGCTTGTGTTTCTTCGACTCGTATTTTACCCCCGATTTTTTTAGATACTCCAGCACCTGCATATCTGACCTCCTAAAAATCTCTCTTATTTAACGCCATCGCCTTATTACCGCTTCTAACCTCGTTGCGGCACTCTGTCAACCCCCCCTTTCAAAAAAGATTTTGACCTTCCCGAACCTGTGGTCAATAAAATCGTATTAAAGCCATGTAATCCCGGAGGCAAAAACGGGCTTTAGGCGTGTACTTCTAAACATCGACTATTCGGAGACCAGGAAAATGACTACCAAAGCAAAGCCGTCTAAACACAAAACATTATTCCGCATCAGTTTAGCTCTCATGGTTTTTTCGCTCATTTCGCCCTTACAAGCCATTGCCGAGGATTCAAAGGGTATCGACACGCTTCGCCAGTTAGGCAAGGCATTCGCCTCGGTCGCCGAAAAGGACTCACCGGCCGTAGTAAGCATCAAGGCCAACCAGACCATAACCCAGACATATTCCGGGCCCTTTGGCGATTCGCCTTTTGACGATGAATTTTTCCAGCAGTTCTTCGGCAGGCAGTTCCGCCGACAGCAGCAACAGCAGCGCCAGCCCCAGCAAAGAAAAATCATCAGGCCCGTTCAGGGTTCCGGCTTTATCGTATCTAAAGACGGCTATATCCTCACGAATAATCACGTCATCGAAGACGCCGAAAAAATAACTGTCACGCTGCTCGACGGCAGGGAATTACAGGCTAAACTCATCGGCACAGACCCCTCCACTGAAGTCGCGGTCATCAAGATTGACGCCAACAATCTGCACGCCCTCGAAATGGCCGACTCAGATACAATCGAAGTCGGCAGTTGGGTAATCGCCATAGGCAATCCATTCGGGCTTAGTCACACCGTTACCGCGGGAATTGTCAGCGCAAAAGGCAGAAGCGGCCTGGGGCTTTCAACATACGAGGACTTTATACAGACCGACGCGGCAATCAACTTCGGCAACTCCGGCGGTCCGCTGGTTGACCTCGACGGTAAAGTCGTCGGCATCAATACCGCGATAGTCGGCCCAGGCGGCAATATCGGCATCGGCTTTGCTATCCCAATAAATATGGCAAAGTCCGTTTACGACCAGCTTGTCCAAAAAGGCAAAGTCGTCCGCGGTTTCCTCGGCGTCACCATCCAGGACATAACGCCCGACCTGGCTGAATCGTTTAAGCTAAAGGATACCAAGGGTGTCATCGTTCCTGATGTTTCGCCTGATTCCGCAGCATCAAAAGCCGGTCTCAAAGCCGGTGATATCATCATCGCGTTTGACGGCCAGCCCGTCGAAAAAGCGGCGGAGTTCCAGAGACGCGTCGCAATGAAAAAACCGGGCAGCCAAGTCGAAATTACCGTCCTGCGCGACGGCAAAAAACAGACGCTTACCGCCAAACTCGAAGAAAAGCCATCCGATGAGCAGCTTGCCGCAAACACAAAAGGCCAAGCCGCTGAAAAGCTTGGTATAACAGCCCAGAATCTCGCTGACGATTTAGCCAAACAGTTTGGATTAGTTGGACAAAAAGGAGTCCTCATTACCGACGTGGAGCCCGGCTCGCCTGCAGCAATGGCTGGCATTCAGCCCGGAAGCTTGATTCAGGAAGTTAACCGAAAGGCGATTGAAAACGTCAAGGAATTCAAAGATGCAGTAGACGCAGCCGCTAAAGAAGGAAAAGTAATGCTCCGCGTCAGGTACGAAAAAAGCAGCATATTCGTCGTCCTGACAATTCCAAAAGATTAATTAAAAGTAAACGGCCCAATTACAAAAGCCCCGTTCCCGCGGGGCTTTTTTTGTTGTCACTTACAAACATAAATATCTATACTGACCTCGTATGCTGAATAAAATACTTACTTTTTACACAAAATATTTTGCAGTCTGGGTTGCCATTTTCGCCGTAGTTGCGTATTTTATCCCTGCACCTTTCGCCGCACTGAAGGATTACAACAAATGGTTCTTCGCTGTAACTATGTTCGGCAT
>JBFZBL010000042.1:0-11000 GCA_041308485.1 Phycisphaerae bacterium
CTTTGAAAGGTCCGGGGGATTGTAACGCGGTGTTACTGTGCCTGTTACGAGCAGTTGTTTTA
The DNA here is from genome assembly GCA_041308485.1 of Phycisphaerae bacterium. Taxonomy (GTDB): domain Bacteria; phylum Planctomycetota; class Phycisphaerae; order Sedimentisphaerales; family Anaerobacaceae; genus Fen-1362. Next base: position 63 of record JBFZBL010000042.1, read on the forward strand.
CATAAGCGCCGAAATCGGGCGTCGGCATATAATTCCAGTCGGCTATCAAAATCGGCCCGGCGGCGGGATGCATGTCCCAGGCGACAAACGACCAATTATTGTCCTCGATGCCCCGCATAAGGTGCAGCAGCCAGTCGTCACCGATGGCGTTTGAGGGGCTTTGCCACCAGCCTGTGCTGCGGCGATTGGGGCCGCCGGATGCGCCGAATTCAGAAATGATAATAGGAAAAACGGCGGCGGCCTGTTTCATATTTGCAATCCATGTGGGGATAGTTTCGCCAAAGTGGTCGTAAGCATGATTGGCGTAAATGACGCCATTGCCAGAGGGGTCTTTGAGCTGCCTGCCTTCGAGTATGCCGTTGAAATCGTATGCCCAGTCGAGGCCGCCCGCGACGACGACGTTTTTAGCCCCTGTTGCGCGGACGGTATCGAGCATTTCCTGCATGCCGACTGCCTCGAAATTTTTCGGCAGCACTCCAGGTATGCTGGGCCTGTCTTTAATCATTCCGCCATTGAGCCAGACGTCCCAGCTTACGTCATGCGGCTCATTGTAAAGGTCAAAAATAACCGCCGGATGATTTGCGTATATGGCGGCGCAATCCTTCCAGAAAATCAAACTGTTTCGGTCAGGCATCGAATGCTGGCCGATATTCTGTCCCCATTCGTTTGTATCCGACCAGTGCAGATCCAGAATGATGTAGCAGCCCTTCGAGCTGCACAGGTCAACTGTCTTTTTTACAAGGGCGCGATACGCCTTACCCTCATCGTTCTGTTCCGGCCCTTTTCCAAACCAGCGGTCCTGCGATAGCGGGATGCGAATGATATTGCAATTCCAGTCGTCAATAGCGACTTGTATTGTCTTTAGGATATGTCCTTCTCCGTCGCTGGACCATTCGAGGCAGGCGGCGTTGACGCCCCGCAGCAGAACCGGCTGATTTTTACTATTGAGAACCTGATTGCCTTCTACCTTCAGAGAGAGCGGCGGCGACGCTGATTTTACCTGTATCCCAGATTGTGATTTTTCTGATGGTGTCGAGCACCCGGCCAAAACAATCGCTGCACACAAGACCGACATAGTCAACTTCACGTTCATACGCTGCTCCTTTCAACAGTTCTAAGATGTGACGGGTTATTCTTTAATAATGACGTTACCCGTTCCCGATGTGATTCTGCCAATCTTTAAGACCTTTTCGCCGTAGGTGGTAAGTTTGTCGGCTATCGAGTCGGCGAAGTCCTCCGCGACGACTAATACATAGCCGATACCCATATTGAAGACACGGAACATTTCTTCTTCCTCGACCGGGCCTTTTTCGGCCAGGAATTTAAAAATCGGCGGGATGGGCCAGCTGTCTTTTTTCAAAACAGCGTCGCAGTTTTTCGGAAGTACTCGCGGGATATTGCCGGGCAATCCAGCGCCCGTGATATGCGCCATACCGTGAATTATTTTTTTGACCTTGTATTGAGAAAGCAGTTTGATAATGGGTCTCACGTAAATTTTCGTCGGCTCAAGCAGAACGTCACCCAGAATCCTGCCATCGAGTTCGGGGATATTATCCGTCGGCTGGAAGGTGTTGGTCTTGAAGCAGATATTGCGTGCAAGCGCATAACCATTGCTGTGCAGGCCTGATGAGGCGAGGCCGAGTATTACGTCACCTTTGCGGACCTGTTTTGTGCCTGAGATGATTTTTCTCCGCTCGACGACTCCGACCGCGAAACCCGCCATATCGAAATCGTCCGTTTTATATGTATCGGGCATCTCGGCCGTCTCGCCGCCAATTAATGCGCAATCCGCGATTCTGCAGCCCTTCGCGACGCCCTTGACCATTTCCGCGACGACGTGCGGGTCGAGCTTATTGAGCGCGATATAATCCAAAAAGAATAATGGCTCGGCGCCCAGCACGAGCATATCGTTGACGCTCATCGCGACAAGGTCGATTCCGACGGTGTCATATCGGTTCATTGTCGAGGCCAGAAGCACCTTGCTGCCCACGCCGTCGGTACATGCGACAAGCACGGGGCTTTTGTAGTTTCGTTTGAACAGCCGTTCATCGTAATCGAGACGGAATAGTCCTGCGAAGCCGCCTTTGAGCGCCATCACCCGCGGGCTGAAGGTGCTCGCGATGTGCGGGTAAATAAGGTCTTCCATCTCGTCGCTGGCGTCGATATTGACGCCGGAACTTGCATATGTAAGCGGCTTAGTCATTCGTTCTTCCGTCTTGAACTATTGTGCACCATCGAACATCCTCATCTGGTAGTGTTCGAGCGAGAATTTCGTCATAGCCACGTCAACAGGTATTTTGTATTTGCCCGTCCAGCAGGCAGTGCAATAATGGTCCTGGGGTAAAGTTGCACAGCTAAGCAATCCCTCGATGGACATATAGCCCAGCGTCTCTACTTCGAGGAACTCACGAATCTGTTCGAGCGTCCGGTTGTTGGCGATAAGCTCTTCCTTGGTTGGGAAGTCAATGCCGTAGAAGCAGGGGAAGCGAATCGGCGGGCAGCTCACCCGCATGTGAATCTCTTTTGCGCCAGCGTCGCGGAACGCCTTGATTTTGCCTTTGGTGGTGGTGCCGCGGACGATGGAATCATCGACGACGACGATGCGTTTGCCTTTTACGACTTCCCTGATTGGCGCAAGCTTGATTTTGACGTCCAGTTCGCGCATTTTCTGGTCGGGCGAGATAAAAGTTCTGCCGATGTAGTGGCTTCTGACCATACCCATATCGAACGGGATTCCTGATTTTTCAGCGAAGCCGATGGCCGCGGATGTTCCTGAGTCGGGAATGGGGACAACAACGTCGGCCTTGACGGGATGCTCGACGGCTAATCGCCGGCCGAGTTTTTTGCGGAATTCGTAAACGTTCTCGCCGAATATATTGCTGTTGGGCTTTGCGAAGTAAATATGTTCGAAAAGACAGTGTGCGGGCTTGATACTGCCCGGCTTTATAAAGAACCTGCTGGATAGCCCCGTTTTACTCAGCGTAACGATTTCGCCCGGCTCGACCTCGCGGATAAATTTCGCGTCGATGGCATCGAGTGCGCAGGTTTCACTCGCGACGGCATATGCGCCGCCAGAGGTTTTGCCTATGCACAGGGGCCTGATGCCGTATGGGTCGCGCGCGGCGTCGATATGGTCGGGGAAAAGGAATAATAACGAGTATGCGCCCTGCAAATGATTGAGGACGTGGCCCAGCGGGTCGGGTTTCGAGACGTGAGTGGGTTTGGCTATAAGATGGGCGATTATTTCGGTGTCGGTGGTGGATTTGAATATGCTGCCGTACGCCTCGTATTCGTCGCGTAGGAGGCCTGCGTTAATGAGGTTGCCGTTGTGGGCGATGGCGCACTGGCCTCGTGAGTATTCGACGAAAAACGGCTGGCTGTTGGCTGCCTTCGATGAGCCGGTTGTTGAGTAGCGGACGTGGCCTATGGCGGTGGGGTTGGCCAGGTTTTCGAGGATGCCTGTGCCTGAGCGGAAGACCCGCTGGACGTTGCCCATTGCGGTATAGCAATTGATTGTTTCGCCGTTGCTCGACGCGATGCCGGCGGATTCCTGCCCGCGGTGCTGCAGGGCGAAAATCCCATAGTATGTTTTCTGCACGGCTTCCGGGTCGCCGAATATGCCGAACAGACCGCAGTTTTCCTTCTTTTCGTATGTAAAACTCGCACCGGCAGGGTCGATACCCTCACCGCCATGCGGACAGTGTTCGCTTTCGTAATGCATCAAGATTTACCCCTGGATACCGCCCACACTTCGCCGGCAGGCAAGGGTTTGGCGGTAAAAGAATAGTTTAGTCGCAACCGGACTTTAAGTCAAGCCCTTCGATTTTACTCAGGGCAGGCATTATGCCGACTGGGAAAACGTAAAGTATCTGGCAACCCTTACTATACGCTGAAAAGAGGGTTTTTGTTTCTAATCGCCCAGCTTCGTTTATACTGCGCCGTGGCAAGCAGGGCAGGCGCGTAGCGGATAGGTCTAATCTCCGATTTGCGATTGTCGCTTTTAATTACGGATTTCCGAAAGGGGGTCATAAAAAAGGAAGGGGAAAACGATTTTTTAAGAATCGACAAAACAATCGGTTGTGCCAGTCGTAGCATATAATAAGGCAGTAAGAACAGGGCTAAACGCTGAAGGGTTCGAAAGGACCAAATCACATAGCAGTGCAGATTTCAGCGCCCTGAACGCTGCCTTTTTCTTTGCGCTTCCGGAGTGAATGCGGCGGGGCAAGCCCCGCCCTACAAAACTACGCTACGACTCCTTCGACAAGCTCAGGATAAACTTGCTCGCTACAGATCGCTATGAGGGATACATAAATTCTGGCATACGGCAGATTTTGCCCTTGTTATCGACGCAGGCAGGTGTTTTTGCTGCTGTGTCTTGGCGGTTATTCGGTAAAGACGGTTCAGCAGAGAGCGGGAGTAAGAATTTGCTCTTGATTATCAGTAATGTTGAGTGCTTTTGGAAGGGTGAAAAAGAAAGTTGAGCCGTGGTTGAGTTCGGAGGTCAGCCAAATTTGTCCGCTGTATAATTCAACAATTTTTCTGGTAATGGTCAGGCCTATTCCGATATCAGCACTCTTTTCATGGCTGTCAAGGGTCTGGAAAAGGCGGAAGACTCTCTCAAAATGCTGCGGAGCGATGCCGGGACCGTTATCGGAAACGCTAAATACCCAGTCATCCTTTCTATCGGCGCAGTCGATTGTAATGAGGCCATCGGATTTATCCATAAATTTGACGGCGTTGGTAAGGAGATTATAAAAAATCTGATGGAGATGTGTTTCTTCGCAAACAATGACAGGCAGTTTTTTACTGATGGTTATTTTTACGCTGGTGGGCGGCTTAGTATCAGCAATGACCGTACCGAGAAGCTCGTTAAGGTCAACGGGACGTTCTTTATCTTTGTTCCTGGCGAGTGTGGAGTACAGCAGGATAGCATCTATTATTTCGTGAATCCGGTCTATTCTTTTCACCAGCTGGTCAACTTGCTGCCGCCCCTTATCGTCAAATTTTTCCTTATAATCGTCAGCCAGCCACTGTGCGAGCATGGCAATGCCCCTCAGAGGCGTTTTGAGGTCGTGGGCGGCCAGATGCGCAAATTCGCGAAGCTGCCTGTTGGACTGTGTTAAAAGAGTTACGGTTGACTTCAGGTCTTCGTTGAGCTTATTGATGGCCTCTTCTGCCCGCCTGTGTTCGGTGATGTTGCGGAAGCTCCAGACCCGCCCGACTATTTCTTCTCCCAATTTCTGGGGTTGGGAGTGGCGTTCAAAGACCCGCCCATCATTGAATTCAATGATATCCTCACTACTGGCGTCAGGCTCAGAGTACAACTGCTTGACCTTTGCAAGAAATGCTTGCGGTTCCTTTAGCTGGCCAAGGACATAAGACAACAATATTTTGTCGTCATTGCTGCCGGCAACGGATTGCGGAATATGCCATAATTGGAGAAATTTCTGATTAAGACTAACCACTTTGCCATTCCGGTTTATTACCAGGATTCCATCAGCGGTCGATTCCAGCGTTGCGTTGAGAAGAGACAAGGACCGGTTAAGCCATCCCTCTGCCTGCTTGCGTTCGGTGATTTCACGGTTGAGATTATCAATCGAGGTGGTGGTTTGTTTTAAATCCACTGCCATTTTGTTAAAAGCATCGGCAAGCAAACCGACTTCATCGTTTGACTGTTTATCCACTTTATAATCAAACTGGCCGCCGCCTATTTTTCCGGCAGCAACGGTTAACTTTTGTATAGGCCTGATAAGATGATTTATAACAAAGTAAATAATCAAACCAAGCACGCCCAATAAAAGTAAAGCACAGGTGATTGTGGCGGAAATGATTCTGGTTTTCGCGAGTTGTATATCTTTGGTAGTAAAACCAAGCCAGAAACTCATTTTGTTCGACCCATAGCCGAATGTATGTATAAATACAATCTCATTCTTTCCTTTTATGGAAACCGCATTATCGCCGAGAGAACGGGGGGCTTGCGGAAAACAGGTAAAGGCCTGAATCCCAATGGATTTTATATCGTCTGCCAGATAAACTTGTCCGTTCGGCTTGACAAGCCACCAGAACGCAAAACTTTTGTGTTCAGTAAGACATTTTAAACTCTGAAACGGCAGCTTGTCGACGAGATGACCTCTGTCAATCTCATCGATCAAAATTGAACCGACAGTATTTTGCTGATTAATCAGGGATTGTGTGGCATTGGCAATCTGGCTTCTGATCATGAACGCCGACATTGCCATGACTATCAAAACAAAACAGATAAAAACGGCCGAGTATATTTTCCAAAAAAGTTTCATTGTTAGTTCTTTTTCCCGGAACCAATCACGAGGAACGAAGTCGCAAGATTACCATGCTTGTTGCCTACACCTGGGAAATGCCCCTGTTCACCGGAGGTAAATGACGCAATGACACAGTCGCTTCCGGTGGAATAACTTATCAGATAGGGGAATTTACTCTTTTCCGCTTCAGGTATACAGCCCATCATGCCGCCGCAAATTACGCCTATGACAAGAAGAGGTTTATCTGCCGGTTCCAGGCCGCACTGCATCTTTGCGTGAGATGCGACAATGCCCATTCGGTTCATCAATATATCCCATGTACCATGGCTGAGATAAATCTTTTCCTGAGGCAGAACTTTAGTGTTTGTTTTTATGAATTTGTTTACCATATTAGGGTCATTGGGCCATGGACGCGAAAAGAGATAGTAATCCTGTCCCTGAGACGATGTGTATTTTCTGTAAAACGGATGCAGAGCTAAAAATGCTTCTATCTCGGCGGGTTTGCTCGTCTTGGCCATTCTCTCGATTTCGCCATCCATCCATTCATTGTAAACATCGAGAGCCGGTTTACCGTCTATTTCCTCAACATTCTGACCACTGACTTTCGTAACAACGCCGCTGTGTTTGCCGGTGATATCGTATCCCGCCTCAAATGACAGTCCGACAGGTAAATCCGTATAAAGAACGGCCACACTGATGCCTTTTTCATAAGCGCCATCATTGCTCATGATGATTCTTTTGGGACCGCCGGCTGTACCGCCGAATATCGGCACATCTTTTCCGGTTACACTTTCAATGCCTGTCACTGTTTCTTCTTCCAAGCCCTTTGCGACATAGAGCAGAATCACTTTGGGTTTATTCTCAATGGTTTTGCCTGCGTCCTCTATGGCTTTTTTGACAACAGCGGCTGCGGTATCCTGAACAGCGTTCGAATCACTCAGATTCACCGAGGCCGTACCGAATACAATATCCTTTGTGCTGAGGGTCATGACAACCAAAGTCTTGTCGATCGGGGTGCCGGAATCGGTTTTGGCGCCTGCCTTTAAGTACCCATCTTCGGTCATAACACTTCCTGCATTGCTTGTGCCGCCAAAGAGCTTTATCTTGTTTCCGAGTATTTGCCTGGTCTCTGTGAGGATGGATTGGAAATCGCTTTCGGAAGAGGCAAAGATAATACAAAAATCGGCCTGATTTTTGCCGCTTTGCTTCAATGCCATACCTATTGCCTCTTTTACGGCGGTCTTGGCGTCTGGGGCGGTGCTGTAACCCGTGCCGGCAATCTTTTCGGAAGGTTGATTAGCAGCCTTTGCCTGAGAAATAGGAACTATCACAGAAGACCGCTGCCCGGTTGTCTGAAAATCTTTCAGCAAAAAGACCGTACCCGCAACAATAAATAATGCAGCGACGACAGCCATTGATAACGTTCTAATCTTTTTCATAATTAATGTCCTTTCCAGACGGTTATATTTTCCTGAGACACGATAAAACCGGTTTTTCACTGCCATGAGCTGTTAGGCAGAAGCAAAGACCGCACAAAACAGGTGCAGGTCCGAGCTTTGTTTTCATTTTTAAATCCTCAACAACTAAAAAATGGAAGACGTATATAACCCTTGGTATATCAATTATTTATCGGATTTCAGCCAGTACCACTCAATGTGGTATGTTTTCTGCTGTGTTTCTTAGCCAAAAACTGCGATGAACCTACTTTAATTTTAATATGCTGTAATATTATGGGCCCTTAAGATTGGCTGCTGTAGTCAACCAATTTAGCTGTGGTAATCTGCATTTTTTTAGCCGAACCAACGATGTATGATTTCTGCTCAAGGGCGGACGGTTGAGTATTGAAACCCCGGTGAGATAGACAAGATCATCTCACGGGGTAAAGGTTTAATCTTGCGGATACATAAATTCTGGCATGCGGCGGATTTTGCCCTGGTTATCGACACAGGCGAGGACGCTTTCGGCCTCGGCCAATAATTCGCCGGTAGATGGGCGGATGAGCTTATAAGAATGCTCGACTTTGCTGGCGGTAACGTTTGTGCAGACGGTTTCGAGGTTGAGTTTTTCATCGTAAAAAGCGGGCCTGCGGTACTTGATGCGCAGCTCGGCTATTACGAAAAAGACGCCCGCGGCCTCGAGGTCCTTGTAGGCAAGGCCGTTGGCGCGGAGCAGCTCGGTTCGGCCCATCTCGAAATAAACGGGATAGACGCTGTGATGGACGACGCCGCCCTGGTCGGTTTCACTGTATCGCGGCTGGATGGTTATTGTGCAGTTTTTAATCTTTGTACGGTCTGGAAAATTCATCAAATTATCGCCCTGCGTATTCGTATATCATATTTCGTAACGTCTTACGGACACAAAGGATACCAAAATCAGGACGGGTTTGTCAAAATATTCAATTGACTTTGGGGTGTTGTTGTGAGAAAATCGTCGCCTTGTGTTTTAACGGAAATGTTCCGAATTTGTACGCCACGAAAGGATGTTTTATGAAAGTTGGTATGAAATTAGTCGTGATGCTGGTCTTTGTATCGGCTGGATTGGTTTTTTGGGGGTGCCAGGAATCCAACGCACCGGCCACAGGCGCGAAAACAGGAGCTGAAGAAGCAAAGCCGGCGGTAAAAGCGGAAGTTAAGGAAGCGACACCGGAAGTCAAACCAGAGGCCAAAGCAGAAGTTAAAGAGACAAAGCCCGAGGTCAAAGCAGAGGTTAAGGAAGCCAAGCCGGCAGCGCCGGAGGCGAACGCTGTGGCTGCGGCGGATAACGGCATAGCAGTTACGGTCAATGGAGTTGTTATTAAGGATGCCGATGTTGACGCGAAGGTAGATACTTTTATGCAAAGAGCGTCGGCCCAGATTCCGCCGAATATGGTTGATCAGTATAAATCGCAGATTCGGGGTCAGGCGATAGAAAGTATGATTATGGAAGAGCTTCTGGGTGAAGAGGTAAAGAAGGCGGGCATTAATATCACGGACAAAGACGTCGACGACAAGCTGAATGAAGTCATAGCTGCTCAGCCGGGCATGACAATGGAGTCTTTCAAGTCGATGCTGACCGCACAGGGGCAGACGTTAGAGACGGTAAAGGCGCAGATTAAAAAGACGCTTGGTTATGAGAAGCTTCTCGGCGCAGTCGAGGTCAATGACGCCGAGGCGAAGGCGTATTATGATGAAAACAAGGAAGATTTCAATACGCCCGAGCAGGTCCAGGCCAGTCATATACTGATAAAGGTTGCTCCGACGGCGACGCCCGAGGAAAAGAAGGCGGCCAAGGAAAAGATAGACGGCCTGCTCAAAAAGGTGAAGGCGGGCGGTGACTTCGCTGCGCTGGCGAGAGAAAATTCTGATTGTCCGTCGAAGACCAAAGGCGGCGACCTGGGATTTTTCGACAAGGGCATGATGGTCAAGGAGTTTTCCGACGCTGCGTTTGCGATGAAGGTTGGAGAGGTTAGCAACGTGGTCGAGACGCAATTCGGCTACCACATAATAAAGGTTACCGATCGCAAAAAGGGCGGCATGACATCATTTGACCAGGCGAAGGCGGATATAGTAAAAATGCTTCAGGACAAGAAGAAAAGCGAGGTATTCAGGCAGCTAATCGAGAAGCTCAAGGCAGGGGCGAAGATTGAGTATCCTCCGGGTAAGGAGCCGAAGCCGAGGATGCCGAGGATGCCGAGACCAGCCGCGCCTGCACCGAATTAAACCGGCTGATGTAAACATAAAACAAGCCGGGTTCCCGCGGTAAAGTGGAACCCGGCTTTTTTATTTTCGTATGGGTCGCGTTAACTATAAACGGGCACGGAAACCGTTTCTTTTACAATTTCAACGAACAGCTTAGTTATCATCTCAGCGGGCCAGGCGCGTTCGCATAGCTGTTTATTCATATCACACCAGGCAAGCGCCAGCGGCATCATTACGGCATCATCAACATCACAAAGCTCTTTGCTGAGCCGGCAAAGAACGTTTCCCATTTGAACAGGCATTTCGATTGCCTGCGCCTCGTCGGAGTTTCTGCGGCAGCCCTGTGCAGAGCCGGTAACAAAATGTTCTCTGCATACAAAAGGCCTCTGCTGGTAAATTGCACATTGACTGTTACGGAGGAAGGGGCAGGTGAGATTCAAGCCGGCATACCAGTCCGCGAGGTCTTTTATGTCAGAAAGATTATCGGGTGAACCGGAGGAGAACTCAAGCACGTGGATTGGCGGGCGATGTTTCATAATCCGTCTTGCTGCGTGAAAATATGTTAGCAGTATGCGAGCCAGTTGATATTTCTGTTTACGGTAAATCTCCTGTCTGAAACACAATACTTCCGGAACCGACAGGGATACAAGATAATTACAGCAGGCGGGGCACTTTTTATGGCAAGGAATAATTCCGCCCTGTGAGCGTATTTGTTCAGTTATGATGTCGGTGATTTTGTCGCAGATTATCCTTGCCGCAGGAACGATGTCGGCGAGCCGGGCGCTGCCAGCAGCGGCGATTCGGAAGTCCAGATGCCGGCCGAAAATATCCAGCTCAAGACCGATAATATTTGAACCGTCGGCCAGGCATCTTTTGACCCCGCAGTCATCAAGAATCCTTATTGGAATGTTACTCGGCATCAACTACCTTCGTTTTTTTTCATTATTTCCGGTTTAAATAAACGAACTAAAGGACTTAAATAA
>JBFZBL010000043.1:0-11051 GCA_041308485.1 Phycisphaerae bacterium
CTCGAAGCCGGCGCCAGGGCCAGAAGCGTCTGGCAGGTGAGTCAGACTGCGCACGACCAGGTTGGCCAGTTTGCTATGGCGGAGCGTCAGCGTGCGGCAGCACAGGCGCCGCAGGGCGAGATAAAAGTCAAGCAGATTAAACTCGAAGGGCCAAAGGTCGGCCGCAATGACCCATGTCCCTGCGGCAGCGGCAAGAAATACAAGAAGTGTCACGGGCAAGGCTCATAGTAAATTACTCGCGGCGAAAAAAAAAGAGCCGCGTATTGCGGCTCCTGGTGTTTTAACTTTTGCTTAGTTAATATTTGGGTTTAGGCGCTGGTTTGACTGGTGGTTTGGCCTTGGGCTTCTGATTCGGCTTCGCCGGTGCCCCAGACCTGGGTTCGCCAAAAGTTTTTACAGTCAGCCATAGCGTTTTGTCTTTTGTCTCTACAGACCCTTCGATTCTGGCTCTCCTGTCAGCCATTGCCTTTCCCAGTTCTCTGCCTTTTTCATCGAGGACCACATGGTATATAACGTCCCTGTGTTGCTGCACTTTTATTTCGATGATATTCCCGTCGTTGTCTTTCACTACGGTGACGGTACCTATGACCAGCTTGTCGTCACTTGATTTTTCTTTTGGTGTTTCTCCGGGCGTGTGCTTTGGCTGGTTCGCGTCCGCTGCCATAACATTGCCGACTATCGCCAGCAGCATACAAACCGCGACCACTCCAGCCAGTGCCATTAACCGCTTCTTCATTTTTGGTTTCTCCTTAGTCCAAAAAATATATGACTTTCTTTTATTAATCTTATTCGCCGTTCTGCTATTACTATATCGGCGACATTACCCAAAATGTATTTGTCGACTCAATGATTTTCAAGTCATTTGTGAATTTTAGCCGTTTTAAGTATGGTTGTCGTCTCTGTAAAAAAAAGAAAACATCGAGTAACGCCTCGCTACCCGATGTTTTCCGGAGGGGAGAAAAACTCTGTTCTGCTGCTCTTAATATCGGCAAAGACATAATTGCTGCTTTAATCCAAAATCGCCCCATTGATTAGTCCTGTATTAATGTACGTTTCAGGCGGCTTTCTGTTCTCTTTAAGACTTTAAACGGGGAATTGCCCTGTTAACAGAGCGCCATCGGCTCATTTGGCCTGCTTTTTTGGCGGTATATCGTAATTCCTTTACAGCCAAGGTGATACGCGAGCCGATAGGCCTTGTCCACACTGGCCGCCTTGGCTTTCTCGGTGAAGTTTATCGTCTTGCTCACTGCTGCGTCGCAGTGCTTCTGAAACGCGGCCTGCATGCGTATATGCCATTCTGGGCTAATGTCGTAGGCACACTTAAAGATTTTGCGGACTGAGGCGGGAATCGATGAAATTGTTTGAATACTTCCCGTTTTAATGGCCTTACGTGCGATTTCTTCACTGAATAAGCCCCTGTTTGACGCAATTTCCCTGAAAACCGGATTGGTCTGGAGCAGCTTTTTACCGGAGAGAACCTGTCGCACAAAAACGAGCGAATAGAGCGGCTCAATCCCAGACGAGCAGTCGGCGATGATGCTTATTGTGCCTGTCGGCGCGACGCAGGTAATTGCGGCGTTTCGAACCTTCAAGTTTCTTTCCTTGTTCCATATACTGTCGGGCCAGTTGGGGAAGCACCCTCGTTTTTCTGCTAATTCACCGCTTGCTTGTCTGGCGTTTTCGTTAATGAACTTCATAATTGATTCCGCGACAACGACGCCTTCGCTGCTGTCGTATGGTATGCCGAGCATAAAAAGGCAGTCCGCGAAACCCATAACGCCAAGACCGATTTTGCGGTTTGCTTTGGCTATTTCAGCGGTTTTGGTAACAGGATAATGGCAGGCGTCGATGATGTTATCGAGGAATCGGACGCCAAGTTTTGTTGTTTCAGCCAGCGCAGGCCAGTCGATTTCTGATTTGTCGGTAACGAATTTCGCGAGGTTGATGCTGCCTAATGTGCAGGCCTCGTATGGCAGCAGGGGCTGTTCGCCGCAGGGATTGGTCGCCTCAATTTCTCCAAGTGCCGGCGTCGGATTGTCTTTGTTTATGCGATCGATGAACGCCACACCCGGGTCGCCCGTTTTGTGGGCACAAGTGATAATCAAATCCCACAGATTGCCTGCTGTGTAAAACCTGTTTTTATTTTCGATTTTGTCAGTGTTGTTTCCCGAGAATGGAAACAGGTCCTGTATCGTGTAGTGTTCGATATCGATTTGCTTGGGCAGGAGATATTTTTGGCCTGTGCGGGGGTTTTCGACGACGTGCAGCGAATTCGGCTTTTTTTCGAGTGTGTTCATCCATGCGTCGGTGATTTTTACAGAGATGTTGAAGTTCGTGAAGGCCTTTAAGTCCTGTTTGGCGTGCAGGAACCTGATGATATCGGGGTGAGCAACGCTCATCATTCCCATATTCGCGCCTCTGCGGAATGCGCCCTGCTGAATTGCGTCGGTTGTCTGGGAAAAAACGCGCCAGAAAGAAATCGGGCCTGATGTGGTCCCGCCGCTGGAGGCAACACGGTCGCCGGTGGGGCGAAGGTGGTCGAGCGAGAAACCCGTCCCGCCTCCGGCTTTCTGGATGAGAGCGGTATCTTTTACCGTCTCGAATATCCCCTCGATGCTGTCCTCAATCGGCAGGACAAAACAGGCGCTGAGCATTCCTGAAGGTCTGCCCGCGTTCATAAGCGTCGGCGAATTGGGCAAAAACTTCAGCGAAGCCAGAAGAGAATAATATTTTTTGTGCCACTGCGCAACTTCAGCTTCATTGCTGCCATAGTTTGCCTCGATTGACGCGACAAGACGGGCGACCCTGCTGAAAAGCTGTCCCGGTGTCTCGATGATTTTACCCTGTTCATCCCTGATTAAATAACGGTTCTCCAGCACAGTCATCGCGTTTTCGCTGAGGACCGGTTCATCGCTGGCCGGCTGAATTATGTTATCTGTTTCTCGCATATCATTTATACGATGAGGTTTCTTAGAGGTCTTACGTTTTTTTAAGCCATTTGAATCGAAAGACATCTCTTATTCGGTCGGTAAATCTTACGCCGAGGCGCTGTGTGCTGGTTGCGAATTCCGCCCGTTTCAAATCTTCTACTGAGGGCTTTGGGGTTTTGGTTCCGAAGACAGTTGTCATCAAGCCCGCCAGGAAACCCAGGACAGTGTTTGTTTTTCGATGAAGGACCATTTTTCAATCGGCGATTATCTTTGCACAGCGATTTTTGTCGAGGCCAGAAGCTCCTCACCGGTGCGGCTTTCGACTGATGAGCGGCCCCACAACTGGTGTCTTTCAAGTATCTCTGGTTTTGCATCGTAATATCTCGTTACCGCGCTTACGCCTCCCTCGGCAACGCCTGCTGATTTATAATTATGCTCAAGCAGCCAACGGCTTATTTCATCATCATATTCGGCAGAGTAAATAAGTGATACCGCGAATTTGTCATCGCTGTATCTGGCAAGATGAACTATCGCTTTGCAGGGCACGTCAGTCTCAATGCCGAGCTTGACTAACCGCTTGTAATCATCACGTGCGGTTTCTGAATCGGCCAAGAAAAAGAACATACCCGCTTCAAGCTGAAATATGTCCCGCTGTACACCTTTCAATTCAAGTTTGCCGTCAGGGTAAGCCCTGTGTATCTTATACGCCTTGCAATGGCTATAACGTTCGCTTTCAAAAAGTTCAGCGACCTCCTGCGCGGTGAATCCAACTCCCGTATTATCGCCGAAATCGACGACATACAGGCCGACGTAACTATCCGGCTTTTGAAGTTTTGGCAGTTTCATACTACCCTATTTTAACCGCTGATTTCACATATTGCACAGTATTTTCTCGTGAGTTTCTTTAGATTATACTGGATTCGTAACGTGTGGGTACCGACAATGTTGGCACTTGATTTTAGGAGCTAAAAATGGACGTGTTGCTTTACATAAAGTTAAGTGCTGTGATGGCGCTGGAATACGCGGTGTGGGGGGCGTGGATGCCGGTGCTCGCGGCGAGGCTGCTGGGGCCGCTGAAGTTCAGCGGCAAACAGACGGGGTGGATATACGCCACTTTGCCTCTCGCGTGCATCGTATCGCCTTTGATTTCCGGCCAGCTTGCGGATAAGTGGCTAAACGCAGAATGGATTCTCGCAGGGGCGCATCTGGCTGGAGCAGTCCTGTTGCTGATAGCTGCTGTTCAGATCCGATTCGCTGCGTTGTTTGTTGTTATGTTTGCATATTCTGTGTTTTATGCGGCGACGCTTCCTTTGGTCAACGCGGTGCTTTTCGCCAATGTAACTGATGCTGCATGGCAGGGAAAGGTGTTCATGTGGGCGC
Source organism: Phycisphaerae bacterium (assembly GCA_041308485.1). Taxonomy (GTDB): domain Bacteria; phylum Planctomycetota; class Phycisphaerae; order Sedimentisphaerales; family Anaerobacaceae; genus Fen-1362. The sequence continues at coordinate 4,311 of JBFZBL010000043.1, forward strand.
CGATTGCCTGGGCGATTGCGGGGTATTTCCTTACGGGCTGGCGGTGGACGTTCAAGACCGCAGAAAAGGGGCGCGATTGTCTTTTTCTGGCCGCTGCGCTTTCAGTGATTATGGCGGCAAGCTGTATGGCCTTGCCCGCGACCCCGCCCGCCGGTGCGGGCGAGGCGCCGATTTTCAAGGCGATGACGATGCTGCAGAACTCCAATTTCCTCGTATTTCTTATTGTTTCGCTTGTGGCAGGGGGATTGATGCAGTTTTATTTTTTAGGCAGCGCGCGTTTTATGATGGACACGGGCATTCCCGGAAAGAATGTGCCGGCCGTTATGGCAATAGCCCAGGTGGTGCAGGCGATTGCGACTTTTTATTTGCTCGGCTGGTTTGTTTCGTGCGTAGGTTTCAAATATACGATTATCAGCGGCGCCGTTTGTTGGATGTTTATGTATATGGTTTACGTGGTTGCGAAGAAGTCACGGTTGCTTATAATCGCCGCCCAGCCGCTTCACGGCCTCGCTTATGTTTGGTTCATCATCGCAGGCCAGATATTTGCCAACGTCGCATCTCCGCCTGAAATCAGAAGTTCGGTGCAGGCGCTTGTTTTTGCTGCGACGACGGGGATAGGTTTGTTTTTGGGGACACATTTCGCCGGCGTAGTGATGGATATTTTCAGGAAAGATGACAGGTTCAACTGGCAGCTTATATTTTTTGTGCCGACGATGGTTATGCTTGTATCAATTATAGTCCTTGTCTTGTTGTTCAAGGGGTAACATAGTGAAGGTGGTACGTGTCGGCATAGAAGGAGGTCAGAATTAAATGACACAATGTCTCGATTGGCCTGTGGGTGTTTGCAGCTGGTCGCTTGGCAATGACTTCGAGAAAATAACCGAGACAGGAGTAGATTGTGTTCATTTGGCGATTGCGCCTGCACTTGCCGACAACGGCAGTCAATATCTTGCCAAATTCGCCAAAAGCAAACTGAAGATTACTGCTGCGATGATTAATTTCCCGCAGGAGGATTACTCGACGCTCGAATCGATAAAGAAAACAGGCGGCATAGTGCCTGATGATTGCTGGTGGGATAATCGTGAAACGGTATTGAACGCCATTGAGTTGACCGCCGAACTGAAGGTGCGGTTTCTCTCGATGCATTTTGGTTTTATCGAGACTCAAAACCCCGCAAAGGCCAGGACGCTGATTGAGCGGACAAAGATGCTCGCGGACAAAGCGGGCGAGCATAGTGTAACACTATTGATGGAAACAGGTCAGGAGTCGGCTGATGAGCTTCGTGGTTTCATCGAAAAATTACATCACTCCGCTTTGGGCGTGAACTTTGACCCGGCTAATATGATTCTCTATGGTAAAGGTAATCCCGTCGAGGCGGTCGGCGTTCTCGGCCCCTGGATTAAACACGTTCATATAAAAGATGCTCTGCGAACCAAAACGCCTGGCGAATGGGGAAGCGAGGTTGTCTGGGGGACCGGCGAGGTTGATGCCGACAAATTTTTGAGGGCATTGAAGAGTGCAGGTTTTGCAGGGGCATTAGCGGTGGAACGTGAAGCGGGAGAAGATCGTCTCAGTGATATAAAAAAAGCAGTTGAAAAACTCGGCGAGTTTAAAGGTTGAGCCAGAAGCAGGAGAAATTGTATGGGTGAAGAGTTTCAGGTAGTTCGATTAGTTGGCGATGAAAGGCGAGTGGCATCGACGCTGTCGGGCGTATCGAGGCACTGGCAGGGCGGCAAAGAGTGTTTTCTGTTCGTCAGTCCGCACGATGATGACGCAGTTATAGGCGGGGGGCTATTGATACAGCTTGCCAAGAAGGAAAAAGTCCCTGTGCATGTCCTTGTTGTTACCGACGGCAGTATGGGTTATTGCAGCGCCGGGGAGAAGAACACGATTGCCGAGGTTCGCCGCCGGGAGACATTCGAATGTTATCGTATGCTTGGTGTGCCGGAGGCGAATATCGTATGGCTTGGTTTTCCTGACTGCCGGTTGAACTTTTGCCGCGGCAGATTCGCTGCTGCTGCGGGCGACGCCGCTGCGATTGAGAGATTCGGGGGGTTACAAAACGCCTTTACGCATTACTTACGCAGGATAAAACCGACCCAGTGCTTTTTGCCTACCTCAAACGACTTGCACCCGGACCACAAGATTGTGCACGAAGAATTTCTTATAAGCGTTTTTCACGCGGCAGGCGCCATCTGGCCCGAACTGGGAAACCCAATTGAGAAGAGCCCCTATATTCACGAAATCGCCTGCTATTGCAACTTTCCTTCGCCGCCGCATCTGCAGATGCGCACATCCGATACGCTTCTGGAGAAAAAGCTGGCTGCAATCGGCGCATTTCGTTCCCAGAAGCAGATTGCGGCGGAAATTAACATCATCAGGAAAGCGGGTCCTGTTGAGTATATACGTGACCTGCATTTCGGGCTTTATAATCCGCAGATTTACGAAGAACTGTTCAAAGACAGAGACCACCTCGACCTATAGGATGTCATTCGTTCTGATTCTGACGTTCTCACGGTATTCGGTCGGTTCGTTGTTTATTTCTCTGTCAATCCGGCGCTGGGCGGAGAATATCTTCAAAGCAGTTATGCAGGTGCCGATGCCGGTGATGAAGAAAACTATTGCCGCCAGTGTCGCGAAAAACTTCGGCATGATGTAAATAAGCAGGCCGAAACCAATCAGCATAAGCCCCGTTGCGAATATGCCGCCCGCGAGCCGGCGGGACGCCTGCGAGATTACGTTGCTGTAAAACTGAAACGCCATTTAAATCTCCTTTATAAAGCAACAAGGCGGGTTTTTAAGGCCCGCCTTGTCGTTAGCGTTTTTTAGTACATTCCGCCGCCCGGAGGCATAGCGGGCGATTCTTTCTTTTCGGGAATTTCGCTTACCACAGCGTCTGTTGTGAGCAATAGTGAGGCGATTGATGCGCCGTTTTGCAGCGCGATGCGTTCGACCTTTGTGGGGACGATGACGCCGAATTCAATCATATTGCCGTATTCTTTCCGCAGCGCGTCGTAGCCGAAGTTTTTGTCGGAGTTTTCCATAACCTTCTGTGCCACGATTGAACCGTCGAGACCTGCGTTTACAGCAATTTGTTTGATTGGTGCTACGATTGCCCGGCGAACGATATCGATGCCGACCTTCTCATCGCCCTGTGCCTTGATTTTTTCCAAAGCCGGAAGCGTTCGCAGCATCGCGACGCCGCCGCCCGGCAGGATACCTTCCTCAACCGCGGCCCTGCATGCGTGCAGCGCGTCCTCGACGCGTGCCTTCTTCTCTTTCATTTCAGCTTCCGTTGCTGCGCCAACTTTTATCATCGCGACCCCGCCGGAAAGTTTCGCAAGGCGTTCCTGGAGCTTTTCGATATCGTAATCGCTGGTTGATTTTTCGATTTCAGCCTTTATCTGTTCGATTCTGCCTTTGATTTCCTCGGTTTTGCCCGCGCCTTCGATAATCGTTGTGTTGTCCTTGTCGATGGTGATTTGCTTTGCCCTGCCGAGCATATTCAGTTCGAGGTTTTCGATGTCGATGCCGAGGTCCTCGAATATGGCCTGGCCGCCTGTCAGCACGGCGATGTCGCTCAACAGCGCCTTTCGTCTGTCACCGAATCCCGGCGCCTTGACTGCTGCGCACTGTAAAACGCCGCGGAGCTTGTTGACTACCAATGTCGCAAGCGCCTCGCCTTCAACTTCTTCGGCGATGACCAGCAGGGGCTTACCTTGTCTGGCTACTTTCTCAAGGAGCGGCACAAGCGACTTTATTGAGCTGATTTTCTTTTCGTGGATGAGGATATACGGCTTGTCTAAAACAACCGTCATATTTTCCAGCTTGTTTATGAAATGCGGGCTAAGATACCCTTTGTCGAACTGCATACCTTCGACGAGCTCGACAACGGTCTCAAGCGACTGACCTTCTTCGACTGTTATTACGCCGTCTTTGCCGACCTTGTCCATCGCCTCGGCTAATTTCTTACCTATTTCCGCGTCCTGATTGGCTGAACACGTCGCGACCTGCTCAATCTGTTTGCTGGAAGCGACGGCTGTGCTCATTTTCTGCAGCTCTTTGACGATAGTATCAACCGCCGTATCAATGCCTCTTTTTACCTGTAGCGGGTTTGCGCCTGCGGTGATGTTTTTCAATCCTTCCTCGAAGATACTCTCGGCCAGGATGGTCGCGGTGGTAGTTCCGTCACCGGCGACGGTGGATGTTTTCGACGCGACCTCCTTGACCATTTGTGCGCCCATATTCTCGAATGGGTCTTCAAGCTCGATTTCCTTTGCTACTGACACGCCGTCTTTTGTGACGGTCGGCGAGCCGAATGACTTTTCAAGAACGACAACCTTGCCGCAGGGGCCTAATGTTACTTTAACGGCGGCGGCGAGTTTTTTGACGCCTTCCCGAATTGCCGCTCGCGCTTCTGTCCCGAATGCTATTTTTTTTGCTCCCATATTTTTACTTCTCCTTTTAGGTTTTCATCTCAATTATCAGTTCCGGCTTAATCTTCGATGACCGCCATAATGTCCGACTCGGTCATAATCAGGTATTCTTTGCCGTCCATTTTTATTTCGCTGCCAGCGTAGCTGGTGAACAGCACGGTGTCGCCTTTTTTGACCTGTGGTTTCTGGCGAGAGCCGTCGTCGAGAACTTTGCCGTCGCCTACCGCGACGACTTTGCCTTTCTGAGGTTTTTCCTTTGCGCTGTCGGGCAGGACAATGCCGCCTGCTGTTTTGGTTTCCGCTTCCACTCGTTGAACGAGGACCTTATCGGCCAATGGTCTTACCTTCATCTTCTCACTACTCCTTTCAAAAAATTCGACCGTTATTTTGCTTTATATTTTTATATCGAAAAAATATGGCTGCTGTACCTTTTCACAAACAGCCGATTCAACTGGTCTTTCAAAATATTCATATCCACCGGTTTGGTCATAACGCTAAAGGCGTCGAGCTGCAGCGCCTTTTCGAGCATCGCCCCGGTTACCCTGCTTGCGAGTAATATGCAGGGCATAAGCGGCTGTTCCATCCTGATAATTTTTAACGTCCACAGGTCTGCCTGCTCGCAGTCGGTATCGACGATAGTCATGCTGATTTGCCGATGCCTCAGGACGTTAACTATATCATTAGTATTCTCCGCTACCAACAGATTTACGCCTCTCGGCCTGAATATATCGCGCAATGCCCCGGGCCAGTCCCAGTTCGCCTGGCTTGCCAATACATTGATGTCAGCAAATTGTCGCAAGTCCGCTACCATAGCGACTGAAGATGTGCAAAGCTTGTGCCAGTAGGCATTTGGCGGAAATACGAGTCGCAAGTGCTTGTCTTAAAAGTGGTTACAGATGGCTTCTCGCCGTGATTGGGACTGCCAAAAACCCGATTTTGCAAATTTCGTCTGCCAGCATGGCAGTTTTAATAATGGAAGCGGCAGGACTGTAATCAGAAAACGATGGCAGCGTAGCCAACGGACTCCCGGCCGGTTTCGCCTGTTTTGCGGAGCATTATCTCGTTGCTGTTGGTATGGGCGAGCAGGATTCCTTTTTTCTTGCCGAGGGATTTAGCCGCGGCCACCGCGGCGGCAGCGGCGCCGGCTCCGCAGGCGTTGTAATTTTCATTCGCGCTTTCTAACATCTTGTCTGGCTGCATCTTCAGCGAATAGTCAATGAACTGCCTGTCGTTGATGTCCATTGCCCATTTCAGGGCGTCTTTGCCTGTCCCCATAGGCGCAAAACCATAGCGCGGGCCATAATGGGTCAGGTCGGTTGAGCCAAGACATACGATTTTTCTTTCGTTGTCGATGCTGATTAAACTGGCGACGATTTCACCGAGTTGAATTGCCTGCTCGGCGGGCGGTGTGAGAATCGGCAGAATCCTCGCTTTGGGGAAAAGGTATTGAATAAATGGCACCTGGACTTCCATACTGTGTTCGCTGTCGTGTGCGTTGCGGTCGCTTATCGCGGTCTTGCTTTCAATCACTGCGTTGGCGAGCTCTTCATCAATTGCGATTTCACCGAGAGGCGTAACCCATGCACATTTATCGTAAACGGCGGGGGGGTGGCCCATGTAGCCATGCGCTGCGCCGAAGAGGACAAAGGTATCGACTTTAGGGTGCTTCTGTTTTATTGCGGCCAAGACAATCGCCGCGGTTGAGCCGCTGTAAAACCACCCGGCGTGAGGTACAATACCTGCTACAATAGTGTCGGGAAGAGGCATATTCAAGGTCGCTTCTTCGAGACACTGCTTTATCTCGTCGAGGCACTGGTCATTCTGGCCAGGGTAAAACTGGCCGGCCACTATGGGGCTTCTCTTTTGCATATCGCTCATCCGTCCATTGCTTTTATGGCTCCGAGCAGGTATTATTATACCATTACCCAAAAGGGCAATATATTCTAAACACGATTGACAGGGAAGAAAAATGGCATCTAAACCAGCTAAATCGGCAGTAGCGGTCATAATGGGTTCGGACAGCGACATTGCAATAATGCAGACGTGTATCGATACGCTTAAGGATTTCGGGATACAGCCGTTTGTGCGGATAATCTCGGCTCATCGGACGCCTAAGGTTTCCGCTCAGTTTGCCGCTGGGGCCGCTAAAAAGGGCATAAAGGTCATAATTGCCGCCGCGGGAATGGCGGCCCATCTGGCGGGCACTATCGCCGCCCAGACGACGCTGCCCGTTATAGGGGTGCCGCTTGCCGCCAAAGAGGGGCTGGCGGGGCTGGATGCCCTGTTGAGCACGGTCCAGATGCCA
>JBFZBL010000044.1:0-6370 GCA_041308485.1 Phycisphaerae bacterium
TGTTAGTAATAATAAGCACAAGTGGAGAAAGCACTACACAAACGAGTCAGGAAGATAAAAAGATTGCTGAGAAAAAAATCGAAAAGAAAAAACAATTTTCTGCGATAATTGACGACAAGCAAATAGAAACTGACAAAAGAATATTGGCAGAAGTAAAAGCAAAAATAAAACGAGAATATCCAAATGATTTTGTCACGCAAAAGGGAATATATGATATGCAAGTAGATGCTTACGAGTATATGCAAACAGTTACAAACATTGATATAAAAAAGGAAGTAGAACGTGAGTACCCAAATGACTTTGTAACACAAAAGGGAATATATGATATGCAAATTGAGGCAAAAGAAAAAATGGAATAATTACTGTTCTTTGTTAGAACAATAAGGAGGCAGCATGCTTTATAAACTAGGCAACACTAATGGAAAGTTTGTTTCCCTTGAACCCGTAGAATTCAAAGGGTTTTCTGCTTTTGGAAACAACGAAAAAGATTTAGAAAGTTTAATAGCAAACAACATTTTGGATGTGCTATTTGAAGATTCGGGCTTAATGCCAATATTCCAAGAACGGCAACGGCAAGCCGAAGCAGATATCTATGCGTTAGACGAGAAAGGTGAATTAGTTGTTTTTGAGCTAAAGCGTAGTTCTGTAAGCGAAGCCGCAGTCCATCAAGCTTTGAGGTATGCTCAAGAAGCTGGCCAATGGAGCTACGCAACAATAGAAGACAAGTATCGAAAGTATTCAGCCACAAAAGACGAGTTAGGAAAAGCCCATAAAGAAGCATTTAATTTAGAGCATGCCTTAGATGTAAAGGAAATCAATCAAAAACAGCGTTTAATCATAATAGGTAATGCGGCTGACGACAACTTGATAAAATCGGTTGATTATTGGAAAAGGCAAGGCTTATCCATAGAATTTTTGCCCTATCGAATATACGAAATATCAGGCGAAAATTATTTTGAATTCTTTGCTTTGCCATATGATAGGCATAGAAATCCGGGAGATACCAAAGGGGTGCTGTTTGACACAAATTGGAGTTATGATCAAAACTCTATATGGGATATGATGGAAAATAATCGGGTGGCTGCATATGGTGAAGCAAGGCGATTTGTCAAATGTGTATTTCCCGGCGATATTGTGTTTTTCTCGCACAAGGGGGTAGGGCTAGTTGCAGCAGCCAAGGTAAAAGGTGGAGAAATAAATGCTCCAGATGATTCAACACTATACAGAGATGTTGAGTTTTTAACCCCTAAACCCAAAAAAGATGCGCAAATAAAGGCAATGTCCTTTAAAAGGGTATCTGAAATTACTGGTAAAAGTTTCTTTTGGGCGAGAACAATTAAGGTTCCATATCTTTCCAAAAAAGAGGCCTTAGATTTAAAAGATAAATTGAAAATATATCTAGAAACAGATGCATAACAAGGCGATTTTGGCAGGTGATCTTTAATGTTAGACATGAGGTAATCAATGGCTAAACTTTGTGGAGAGTGTGGCAAAAAACTTGGAATAATGGACAGAGTGCAAGTCGATGGAGCCTTGAACGTCGAAACGGGGACGCAGCTAGTTTTTTTACCTAATATCATTATTCTTCTTTGGATCGAATTAAACGTGTACATTTTTGACCTCTATTCCGTTAATCCCGCATGAAAATCTACCGCATCAAAAACCCATAGCCAAATCATATCACAAAAAATCCCGTCAATTTTGTCAATCCCCGTCAAAAACTCGCCCAAAGGCTGGAGGTTAAATGGCGGAGGTCTAAGGCGGCAGAAAACTAGGGATAGACACCCTATTAATGAGAATCCCTGTGCTAAGGACTTCATGGGAGAAACTCGAGAGATTGGATCCTTCGATGCGCTTCGCTTACTCAGGGCAGGCGAGTCTTTTAAATGATTATTGTTTAGTGATAATTGTTGCCGATTGCTTGGCAAAATGACAAGAGTAAACTCCTGCGGATAAATCCCGACAAAAGGCGCCGGGATGTCGCTATGCTCCATATTGCAGAAGCAATGGGAACTTGTTATAAAGGCGGTATGATTAATTTTGGAGTTACCCGGTTGAGTCAGTTAACTGTTAACTATCCAACGATTCCATCAGCCTGCAATAGCTCTCATATCGCGACCGGGAAATTTTCCCCTGCCGCACTGCCTCTTTCACCGCGCAATCGGGTTCATGCGTATGGATGCAATCGGAAAATTTACATCCACCGGCATACTCATCGAACTCGCTGAAGTACCACCGCAGCTCCGCCGGGGCCATCTTCCATAGTCCAAAGCTTCGCACCCCAGGCGTATCGATAACACTGATGCCTTCACCAAGGTCGTAAAGATTACTTTTGATTGTGGTATGCCTTCCTCTTTTGCTTTTGTTGTGTACGTCTTTGACCGGCAGCACCAGATCGGGTTTGATAGTGTTCAGGATAGAGCTTTTGCCAACCCCGCTATGGCCTACAAACACCGCCATACTGCCGGCCAGGCTTTTCACCAGTGAATTTATCCCCTGCCCGCTGGCCGCCGAGCACAGCAGCACCTCTATCCCAAGCTGCCGATAAGGAGCCAGCTTTGCGTCCATTTCCCTCGAGTCCGGCAGCAGGTCAATCTTATTAACGCAAAGCAGTGGCCTTATGCCCCCCCGCTCAATCGCCAGCAGATACCTGTCCACCAGATTTGTATTTAGTATCGGCGCACCAACCGAAGCGACAATCACCGCCACATCTATATTGGCTGCTATCACCCGTTCAACTCGCAGGTCGTGCGGGTCTGGTCGGGACAATGTCGATTTTCGCGGCAGCGTCTCTTCCACTACGCATGTGCCGTCCTGCGACTGTGAAAACGTCACCTTATCGCCAATCGCAAGATCGCTCTTCTGCGCCATCGCAAGCTCAGGCCTCAACAGGCAGCGATACCTTTTATCTTCACAGATCAACTTGCAGACTCCCGCCTTGATGGATATTACCACCCCATCGCGGGTAATTGCCTTTGCGTCGGTGCTTGCCTCTCTTGCGTCGAACTGCCCGTCCGCCAGCAACTTCAGTGCCCAGTCATCCAGCGTCATGGCACCACCGCCGCGCCGTTTGCTAACCTGTTTGCCGTCTTCTATACTGCCGTCACGAAATTGCTTTGTAGCATCTACCCGCCTGGTCCCGCCGCGCACCGATTCGGTTTTCCTCTTGCGTGAGGCCTGCTGATAGAGCCGCCGCCTCTCCACATCGCTAAGGGCTGCCAGCCTCTCTTCTAACGGTTTTCTGTCGCTTTTACGCATCGTCCCGCATTATAACCCCAGCCTGCCCAAACTAAAAAATATTTCTTCCCTTTGTTTTGAGAATTTCTATTTTGGTCATTAGATATTATTTTCGGGATAGTGCTTCGAATTTAGGGCTTCATAGTATCCGTTATTGCTGCTTAATCAGTTGTCCTTGTGCGGCAAGGTCCGCGTGAATATTCTCTATCGAGACCTGTTCCTTCGCTGTGCCTTCCAGCAAAACGGCAGAGCTGATACGGGACCACTGATCCAGCATCATAAAATCCTCGACCTTTACGCTCTGGCAATTCTTAAGCCTGATCCCGCAATATTCTTTGACAGGCCGATCATTGGCCGTCAGTTGAACCATATTACCCCGTACAACCGCCTCAGACACCCCTTGCAGAACAATCGCGGTACCGGGCGAATCAACAATGCGATTATTTTCAATCACCACGTTATGGCAACCCGGTTTATCGGCAGTTTGGCCTCCCAATTTACACGCTGAAACCTCAATTGCGCCAATGCGATGCTGGCTGGCATCCCGAACCACTCCAACCAGCGTATTATTACGAATCGTTATATCTGCCGGAATCGGCCCTTCAGGCCAGTCAGGCTCATTGCAAATCGAAATCCCCTGCCCGCTGGTTTGGCGAATCAGATTATTTTCGATCAGGCCGTGATGCGCCCGGGCCAGTACGCCGCGCCCGCGAAAACCCCCCAGAATATTATTACGCACGATAAAACCGCTCCCGCAGGCCGAAAGGTTAAATATGGTATCCGCTTCGGTATAGTTCGCACCGGCCTTGAGTCCTTCAATGCCAACAGCAAACGTAACAACATCACCTTCCGCCGATGCCACTTCCGCGTCCGCGGCACAAATCGCGCCATCCAACGGCCTGACAATCTGCACCCGGTCGCCTTTTCGCAAAACACGAATACTGTTCACTCGCACCTTATCTGGAGCAAGAATCTCCGTAATGATACTCGGCGGACTATAAAAATTCATCCCGTCATCCGACATCCCCTCGAACACGCAGTTTTCTATCAACGGCCCCTTACGACAGGCCTGACAATGAACCCCGTCTGCGTTCGTACTGAATATCCGACCCGAACCAGGCCTAGGCCGAATCTGCAAACCGTCAACATGGATATCCCCTTCACTCAGACTAAAAACCGTAGCCGCGCCGCCGCAGGCGTAAATGTGAACATTATCGATTGTCACATTACCGCATCGTGAAAAGGACAGCGTCGAGGCCCCGCCCATCCGGGCTATATGGACAAATCGATCGCCAACCTTAAGATTCTTGCCCTGCCCAGGATAATGCAGATGCATCCGCCATAAACGGTCGCCCAGCTCATCCCAGTTGTCAATGAACGTAACACTCTCAGCCCCCATCCGAAACCGCCGGTTCTCATCAAATGCCATCCCCCACTTGGCGTCGCACCTGTCAAACCAGTATTCCGAAAGCGAAGGAAATCCTTCATCTATCCGGTAATCGAACGTGCCGGCTTCTGTATCTGTTGCCGTAATCGTCCCCTGAGTAAATGGCAGCGGATCATAATCAATCGCCAGATCCTTAAACACAATGTCCGCACAATCACTCACCTGAAAAGCCGCCGCCATCGGGCAGGTAATAATAATTTCCGTCCCAACCCCTTCACCAGCCAGTGTCACCCCTTTTACCCCAGCCATCCCGATACACGGCGCAATACGGACCTTTTGGCTCCGCTTGAATAACTCAAATTCCTCTTTAGCCTTCCCTGTCAGATTAGATGTATCCTTAACCTCTTTAACCTCATCCGGCATTTTTGTTGATAGAATATAGCGACCCTTACCCAGTTGTATTGTTATGCCAGGCCCCTGTTCGTTAGCCTGGGCAATCGCCTTGCGAAATGCCTCCGTACAATCGGTTTTGCCGTCAGCCGCCGCGCCGAAATCCTCGACCCGTATCACCCTGCCCGCTTCTACATCTGCTGATACCAGAGGCACGGCACTCAAACTTAACACGATAAACATGAACGCGAACCTGACATACATTTTTTTTTGCCGACTTAAAAACACCATGCCCTAAGCTCTCCCTTACAGATGAAGATAACACTAAAAAAGTCAAAATCGCACAATCAAAAGGCCGACTTTATTTCTTCCAGACCAACTCCAAGGGTTGATTTTGTAATAGCGTCAAGGGCCGCCTCAGAGCCGGTAAAATGGAATGTCTGGCTCTGATGGCTCACCGACTCGGATGTCTTAAGTTCCAGAGCGCAACTGGAGCTTTCAATCTCATAAAACGGCCCAAGTATCTCCCCTGAAGGATTCGGCCCATCGTTATACGAATTGACAACATCACCGCTATACGGTGCTTTCTGCGCCTCCCACGCCGAATTAACATAATCAGCGGTAGCGACATCCGCCGGCAGAGAAATTTTTACCAGAGTCACCACCTTGGCGATTCCGTCATAGCTTCCGCAGATATTCTTTACCCGCTTTGGCCCTATTCCGATCTTGCTGCGCATCTTCCCATCGCCCTTGAAGAACACCGCGTTATCTTTCACCACCAGCCGGTCGCCCGGCACCTTGCCGAAATAGTCATCTTTCACAATCTGCCCAGGCTCCTTTTCATCACCGCCCGTATAAGGTATAACGATAGTCGTCTCGGCTGAGTGATTGAACATCCCCAGAATCCATATGCTCAGCAGGCCCGTCTGCTTACTCCAGTCCGAACCCAGATTGGTAATCTTATTATCGCTTTTGTACGCCACAAACTCGACACCTTCTGGGATATTTACACCCAGTGCCCCTTCAACAGATGCCTTATCCATAATACGCACGCTCCGGTCGATTTTAATATCGAATTGAGTGCCCGTACGGTTCGCAAGCCTGGTCGTCTTGGTAAAATCCGCATGACTTGAGCTGCTTGAAACAACTTCAAACGGCTCAGTATCTATCACCGCAGGACTCTGCCAGTGCTTAAAATCAAAGTCCGGCGCCTCTTTGCTGAAGAATATGCCGAACTGCCCGCCTTCAGGGCCTATCCAGAACCGCTCTTCCCCACCGTATGGATTAATCTGTTGCCGTCTCTCGCCGGACTTTATCAGCTTTTGATTAACCCAGCCGAAGCTCAATCCTTCCGGC
>JBFZBL010000045.1:0-7402 GCA_041308485.1 Phycisphaerae bacterium
TTTTCTCTTCTTTTTTGCCTCAAACACTGAAGCATTTTTGCATTTTGAATGATTTTTTGGCTTGTTTTCCTCCTAAAAAATGATGTTTTTGCTGGTTTGCCGCCTCCCAAGGCGGGACGAATGAACTGTTTTATCAGAATTGGTAACTTGCCTCATATAGCACCCGCAAATATGACCGCAAATATTAAACCTGTATTCAGGATACTCCTTTGTCATCAGCCTTGTCAAGTGAATTTTGTTTAAATATTGCAGTTTTTATAGGATTTAACTGCATGCCGGCGGCCCATCGGCTATAAACCAAAGACCTGCAACAAGTTACATAAAGATTTTTAAAAACCATAAAAGTCACAAGAGTTCTTTTGATGCCTCCTCGCGGTTATAAAAAACAGGTTAGCAACATGCTCTGCTGCGATAAAAACTTCGTTATGGCGCAATTCCGAAGGTAAATGCGTAGCAGTTAATCGACGAGACGATGAAGGCGTGAGAATTTTCCCGGGCTGACGCCGTTGGCCTTCTGAAATACTCGCATGAAATAAAAAGAATCCCTGTAACCTGTCATCTGCGACACCTGTTTTACTGTATAGCAGCCCCGACAAAGAAGCTCCTTGGCCTTAGCTATTCTCGCAGCGGTAATGAATTCTCGCGGCATCCGGCCGGTATACTCTTTAAAAACCCTCCGGAAATGCGTCTGGCTTAAACCGCAATTCCGTGCGAGCAAAGGGATGGAAAAATCCGTACTGATGTTGCTGACGATGAAGTCAATCGCCTGCTCCATCAGCATGCTTTGCCTGCGGCCCGTTTTCGGTTCCTTTGTTGCCGCGAATAGTTCGAGCAACATTCCAAGGATAATGTGCTTGCGTTCAAGCACTGCAGCAATATCCTCTCGTTTCATCAGTCTGGAAAGCCCCGTAAAACACCGGTTAACAGCGCCGGTGACGTCTCTAATCACCATTCGCTTGTTACTCAGATATCCGAGCTGCTCAATAACTCCTGCCTCGGGCCCACCCCAGACAATCCATTTTGTCGTCCACTCGGTACGAGGGAAATAGATATGCGGCTCATCAGGAAGCAGAACAAGGACGTCGGACTCTGCAACCGATACCTCGCCTGCTGACCGTGTCGCAAAATACCCATTGCCCGATTCAATTAACACTACTGCATACTGTCCAAGAACACGAAAGGCAGAAGGTCTTCCGGCTGCTCTGGCGGAGCCGATGCGGTCGACCCAGAGTCCTATCTTGCGTTCTGCGTCGCTGGGTGTGCGGAATTTCTCTTCCCTATAAATTGCGTCTTTTTTCATAGCCGATAAATCCATAGTATTGGCTAAATAATCTATTTTCTTGACAAAGACAGCAATATATCATAATTTAAAATGAGTGATTTTTCAATATCTTCTGACAGGCAATCTATGCAGGCGAAACGGACAACAGCAGCAATGAGTCCGCGTACGAGATGGCTTGAGACGGTACTGTATGGTCAGCCTGACAAAATACCGTTTCAGCCTGGCGGAGGCCGTGAATCAACTATTAGGCGATGGCGCCAGGAGGGTGTGCCGGAAAATGTCGTGAACTTCGAAGAATATGCCTATCGCCAAGCTGGCGGTAAAGAACCATGGCCGGAAACAAAAGAGGGATTTTCCGTCAACGAGCGAATGATACCGCAATTTGAGGAAAAGGTGCTCGAAGAACGTGAGCGAACCATAGTAGTCCAGGATTGGAAGGGAAATATCTGCGAGATAAGCAACGAGTACAAGGTCGAGTACCTTCGTAATCCCATCGATTTTGTAACACGTCGATGGATAAGCTGCCCGGTGGAAACTCGAGAGGACTGGGAAAAGATGAAGAAACGCTACAATCCCCAAGACCCATCGAGATTACCCGGCGACGCCGAAGCGCGGGCACAAAGGCTATTGCGAAGGGAACATGCTGTAGGCTTTGGATTCCCTGGTCCATTCTGGCAGCTTCGAGAGTGGCTTGGGTTTGAACGCCTGTGCATGTCGTTCCATGATTGTCCGGATTTTATTGAAGAGATGATATCTTTCTGGCAGAACTATATCGCCACGCTTCTCAAGAAGGCCTTGACCTTTGTTGTTCCTGACTTCATTCGCATCGATGAAGATATGGCGTACAAGGGTTTTTCGATGATTTCGCCGGCTATGGTCAGACGGTTTCTCCTTCCTACGTGGAAATGCTGGATCAATATCGCTCGAAGCAGCGGCTGCCGTGTCTTCCTTATGGATTCCGACGGATATGTTGGGGAGCTGATTCCCATTTGGATTGAGGCAGGAATAAATGTGTGCCAGCCGATGGAAGTGGCTGCCGGGTGCGATATCGTGGAATTTCAGAAAAAATTCGGGAAAGCAATGGCGTATATCGGTGGAGTGGACAAACGAGCCATAGCTGCAGGGGGCAAGACAATCGATGAAGAGATTCAACGTATCAAGCCGGTTATTGAATCTGGAGGATATATCCCAGCGTGCGACCATGGTGTTCCGGCAGACGTTTCGTGGAAAGATTTCGTATATTACTGTAAACTAATAGCCGAGGCAACCGGCTGGTTGTAGGCCGATTATGAAAAGGCACACAAACTGGTTTGATATGGAATAGCGGAATAGAGTGTTTGTTTAAGGGCTGACCATATGGAAACTAAACAGAGACGTCTTATTACAATCGCATTAAGTTGTTTTGCTGCCGCGTTAGTCATAATAATCGTGGTCTACAACCCGTTCAGACATCGAACCCCTCTGCATGACAGGCCTATTTACATGTTGTGCACAGAATGCAAACACCCCTTCGTTATGACCCATGACGAGTATTACAAGGTGTTGCAGGACAAAGGGGCGATAGGCCCGGGGGGACCGATCACGCCGCCGCCGCCAATTGCGTGTCCGGCGTGTAACAAAGATGCGGCCTACGCGGCCCAGAAATGCGAAAAGTGCGGTAATGTTTTTTTCGCCGACCCAACCGCCTACGGTGACTACCAGGATCGATGCCCGAAGTGCCGCTACAGCAAAGCAGAAGAGCGATACAAAAAACGATAGCTGTTTGACAGTATAATGCCAGAGAAATGTCATAATGCCAACATGACAGAATTTGGCAAGTATTTAGTGCAGTTGAGGTATAACAGATGAGTATCGAAGGCCCGCGCCAATGCAGTGAATCTGATCTTCAGGAAACCCTGAATGTACTTGACCTGATATTTCACAGCGGCAAGACTCGTCGTATGGGCAAATATTATCCCTATGCCTATGGGCCAGGTAACCTGCACAATATGCGAATAATAAAAGCAGATGACAGAATCATATCTCACGCCGCAATCTATCCGAGGTTCGTCAACACCGTTGATGGTCTTGAACTAAAAGTAGGATGCATTGGCGGCGTGGCAACACACCCGGAGTACCGTGGCAGGGGATACGCCACAGCGGTTCTGAATGATTGTATAAGAAAAATGGAGCAGGAAGATTACGATATCTCGATACTCTGGACGGATTCTCCGGACTTTTATAGAAGGCTGGGATGGGAATCAGCTGGGACAGAACTGTGCTTTAATCTTAATCCCGGTAATGTTTTCGTTCTCCCAACTGTCAAGGAAAATGCGGAAGAAGTTACATCTGATTTTTCAGAGATAAGACAAATCTACGACCTAAAGCCGCTGCGGTCTCGCCGAGAATCTGGCGACTACCCTTTGCTTTTCAATTCTCAGAGGCGATTTTATTGCCGAAGGGACGCAATGACAACTGCGTATGTTCTTGTTGGCGATGACAACAGTGTTCTGGAATACGGAGGCGACTCCAAGGGTGTTTGCTCTATTCTGAGAAAGCTGGTTGAAAGGGAAAACTGTCCGTTTCTGAAGCTGTTCACGCCGCCGCAACAAGATGATTTAGCAGGTTATATGGAAGAACTGGGGGTCCCCAAAAACTCGATTTACCTCGGTATGATTCGTGTCATAAGCCAGAAGAAAGTCTTGGGAAAGTGCAGGAGCGATACAATACGTGAATGCCCTTCAGGGAAACTCAGCAAATTACTGTTTGGCCCTGAAAAATGGCCAAATGAAGCCGACCCTATCATGTTCTATCTCTGGCAATCTGAACACTGTTGAAGGCATTGTTTTGAAAAGTTATGAGATAACAATCCTGCTCCGTCACCGCAGCATGGATGGCCGGAAATTGTTGGCCATTATAAAGTATGATTGTTTTTAGTTTGACTGGACAGATACGACGTAAATAAAATGAGCAGACTAGATTTATATTTCCGGCAATGCTTACATGGACAAAAAGTTATTGTTCCAAACGCAGGACCAGAACAGGTTTCGATAGGAAATCATGCCTGGCCGGCTCGGAGACAAGAGAGTGCAGGAGGTAATGTATGAAATGGAAAGATTTTCTTTTAGCGGCTCTTGCGGCGGTCATGTCGGTAAATTCATTATGCTTATCAGGTGAAGGGGATTCTCTTATGGCTAATAAAGGCCTGCGGTATCAGTGGGACCCAAACAACCTGCCTGCCGGGAAAAACCCTCCCCACCTGGCTTCATATGAAGGGCGGCACGTTCTTAAGACAAGCAAGTATCTCGAAGGATACGTAGAACTCGGACAGGGTCCAGATGATGCATTGCGCCTGACAGGGCCTATGACCCTGAGTGTGGTTTTTCAATTGACTAAACAGTGGCCGATGCGGGCTGCGCTGATATCAAAATGGGGTTATATGCCCGGTCAGGCATCATACGAACTGGGCATCACAGCCGACAAGAAAATCTACTATCAAACAAGTCGTGACGGCAGTGCCGGCAATGTTTTTGAACTCGTCTGCGAAGAGGCACTAACGGTGGAAGTGCCGGTGGTTGTAACCGCAGTTTATGAGCCGGGAAAGAGGGTTGCCATATTCATCAATGGGGAGAAAAAAGGCGAAAAGACCGAGCAAATACCGCAGAACTGCTACGACGGTTCCGCGTCTGCCAGGCTTGGGCCGAGATTTGAGGGCCTGCTCGCGGCAGCGTGGTTTCATAAGCGAGCAGTTTCAGATGATGAAGTTCAGACTATGTACAAAGAACTTTCGGGTCTGATACCGGCAGGTGTGCCTTATGATAAATGGAAGAGCCAGGACAAAAGAAACATTACAAAAGGTTCGACAGATTATCTTGGGAAAACTGCCGGAGTAAAGCTCTATAAAGAAATCGATATCAGCAAGTACAAAGGCAGTTATATATGCCCCGGTGACCTGAACAATGATGGTAAAATTGGTTTTGTGCTGTATAAAAACGGCAATACGTACAACGTACCCGGCCGACTTACGGCAATTGACCTTGACGGCAGAACACTCTGGGAGAAAGGGGATACTTCTCTTACTGTGCATGAGAAATGCGGCTCAGCGGCAGTCGGTGAAAAGGGAACCTCCCCGGCGCTGCGGGGAATCGTGACTGTATACGACATTGACCGCGACGGCAAAAGCGAAGTCATCTGCGAGCTTTGGGAGCAAAACAAGCCGATGCTGTACATACTTGACGGCGCCACCGGCAACGTCAAGCAAGGCAGAGAGTCGCCGATTACCATGGAGGTTCGCCAGCCGAAAGAGCTCGGCAGCAGGCAATCTTCGCGAAGCCACCCGATTATCCGAATTGCATTCCTGAACGGTAAAGAAGAGGCTCCCTGCATTGTCTTGAAATATGAGGCGAGCAACGGACTGCCGTGTCAGGCATTCGCGCTTGACAACAAGCTGAATATTCTCTGGCAGATAAAGGGGACATCGAATTCAATGGGTCATATTCCCACGGCCGCCGATGTTGACAATGATGGAAAAGACGAAGTCGTTCTGGGACACATGCTTGTTGATGACGACGGAAAAGTTCTATGGGATAAGGGAGCTGAATTCGGATGGCATGCCGATACTACGGCAGTGGCAAAGCTAATGGGCGGTGACCAAAACCAGATTCTTTTAAGTGTGTGCGGCACAGGGCCCGTTTTTTGCCTGGATCTGAAAGGGAATATAATATGGGGAAAGAAGCGTGAAGAGATATCGCACGGCCAGGCTGTCTGGGTAGGCAATTTCATCGAGGACGCAGACGGACTGGAAATAATAGCTTGTGCATCGGGGCACTCGGGCCAGTTTGTCACCCTTCGAGGAAGTGATGGGACAACACTAGCCGCTTTCGAGCACAAAAAACTTTTATTGGCTTATCCGGATTTCCCTGCGGTGGTGAACTGGAAAAGCCGCAGCGTTCAGTCGCTGTGGATTCCACAGGATAAGATTCTGGTCGATGGGCGAGGAAACGTTGTAGCCGAACTGGGAAAATATGATGAGTATGTGCAGAATAAGCTCCACTGCGGCACGAGCTGGCGTCCGGTCGGCGCTCAGGCCCTTGCGCTGGATATTTGCGGCGATGAAAGGGAAGAATTGGTGCTTTATGAACCGTATGAAGGAGAGGCAATTTTTATATTTACCCAACCTGACTGCGATATGAGTCCAAAGCCGTACATAGCGCAGCCCAACGGGTATAACATACGCTCCTATTTCTAATCGCATTGAAGCTATGCATCAAGCGGAAGACTAATCCGCCGATGCTAAAGAACAGTATAAGGAGTTTGTAAAATGACCACTGCATCTTCTCAAAAACGTGGCGGTAGAACCAGAATAATGGGCACAAATAGCGCGGCACTACTGCCTGCTGTTGTGGCATTTATTATTTTGTCAGTAACAAGCAACGTTTTAGCAATTGATGCCAACGTTGCACTCGAATCAACAGCCAAGACAGAGAGCAATAAGAATGCTCGGCTCAGAGTAAATGGCACCAGACTCGTGGACGGCAACGGCAACGAGATCCGCCTTCGCGGCATCTACAGCAGGGAAGAATGGCTCAGTTCAGAGCAGGAGGCGCAGTGGTTCAAGGACTGGGGTGTTAATTTTGTAAGATTTCTTCTTGCGTTCGATCCCAACTATTGGCAGGTGGTAAACGATGGACAAGTTGACCTGAACAAGAGGTGCATACTTAGAGATGAGAATATCCAGAAGACAAAAGCCAAATGCATGTGGTTCGAAAAAAGAAAGATATATTTCATTATGGAGGTGCCGTGGAGGTGGTACGGGATTGACGAGAAATTCGAAAAACCGGAGCTGCTTGCGCAGCAGTGCGCCAGAATGTACAAGGAATTGGCCGATAACTTCAGGGAGTTTGATTATCTGATTGGATTCTGTACTTTCAGCGAAGCATATGTAGCCCCGCAATATTACGGAGACTACAAGAAGATTGTTACGGCCATCGTCGACTCAGTGCACGAAACAGACCCTTCCCGAATTGTTTCCGCAACAGGCGTCAGAACCAGCGGACCCGATACTCTTGTTTTGGAGAACGTCATTGACAGACCAAATGTAATTTATGATTTTCATTATTACGATATAAAGAGTTTCGTGGC
>JBFZBL010000046.1:0-5147 GCA_041308485.1 Phycisphaerae bacterium
ACCGCTTTCTCTTCATGGGCGTTCAAAATTCTTTCCGCTTGTTCCCGCTGGCCAGCCGTCATCTTTTCCATCAGTTCAAGAATCGGCCCGGCATCGACAGGATAACCCATCTCCTTACGAATCGCGTCAAAGTCAAAGAATGGCTGTGTAATCGTCCCATCGAGGTCAAATATCACGGCTTTTATATGCATGTCTCTCGTCATCCCTAAGGGACCACGGCTCACTACTTCCTGCGGAGGAGGTCTATGAGATATTTCGTCTCATGGCTCATCACGCGGTCTCTGCGAACAATAATCCCCGTCGGGCGAACAAACCTCTCGTTTTCAAATTCAATCGCCTTTATGGCGCCCGTCGCAAGCTCCTGCAGCATCGCCGGGCGAGGCAGGATGCTGACGCCCGAATTAATTTCAACAGCCTTTTTGACCGTTTCGACGTTGTCAAATTCCATCACAGGCCTTATGACTATATTGTACCGCTGGAAAATGCCGTCTATCCATACACGCGTCGGGACACCTTCCTCGAAGCTGATAAACCGCTCGAACTGAATTTTATGAATATCAATATGCGAGTTTGCCGCCAGCGGGTGTTTCGGACTGCACGCCAGGACCAGCGGCTCATCCTCAAAATCATAGACCTCCAGCCGTTTGTCCCTCCTCGGCACCGCCACAAGACCGATATCCAGCTCGCCCGCCAGCACCATCTCGTAAATTTTGTCCGCGGTAAAGTACTCCACGTGAACGTTGACGCTCGGCTTTTTCACCATAAACTTCTTGAGATACTCCGGCAGCGTGTGCATGCCGATACTGTAAATCGCCCCGACGTTTACCCTGGACTGCGCCGCCTGCTTAAGCGTGTTCATCTCGCTTTTGAGCAATTCGTACCTGTCCACCATATCTCTCGCAGCACGGTAGAAAATCTCTCCCGCCGACGTCAATTCGAGCGGTCTTTTCTGGCGGTTCAGCAGCTGGCATTTGTGCTCTATTTCCAGCTGAGCCACCTGCTGTGAAACCGCGGATTGACTGACTAAATGTTTGTCCGCAGTCTTGGAAAAGCTCCGCAGGTCCGCCAAATCGCAAAACATCCTAAGCGTCTCTATGTGCATTATAAGTCCCCTTGATGAACCATATTAAACAAACAATCTTGCACTTGCCTTGCCGACAATTAGTATTATCCTTATACTGCTATAAGTTAAATTGCAGGTAATTGCATAAGTTTTACTTATTCTAACAATTACCTGACAAAAGGCAATCCCGACTTTCGCCTTATAGCTTGCTAAAATCGGGGATTGCGGACAAGCAACCCAAAAATCCGGAAAGGACGAACTTATGCCCGAACAGGTTAGCACCGGCCTGACAGGTCTCGACGCAATGCTTAACCAGCTTCGCAAAGGCGATAACGTCGTCTGGCAGGTTGACGGTATCGAAGATTTCGCGGCTTTCGTAAATCCTTATGTAAAAACCGCCCTCGCCAACGGCCACAAGGTAATTTATATGCGGTTCGCCAGTCACGAGCCGCTTCTTAAGCCGGGGCCGGGCATTCATATTTTCAATCTCGACGCGCACAGCGGCTTCGAATTATTCTCCGCACAGGTCCACAGCATTATTTCCGAACAGGGCATCGGCGCTCATTACGTCTTTGATTGTCTTTCCGACCTGCTAAACGCCTGGGCAACTGACCTGATGATTGGCAACTTCTTTATGATTACCTGCCCGTATCTTTTTGAGCTGGACACCATCGCGTATTTCGCATTATTGCGGAATAATCACTCATTCAAAACAATCGCAAGAATCCGCGAAACAACACAACTGCTCCTCGACCTGTATAATCTCGAAGACCGCTTTTATATCCACCCGCTGAAGGTCTGGAAGCGGTATTCTCCGACGATGTTCCTTCCGCATTTGCAGCAGGAGGAAAAATTTGTCCCCATCACCAGCAGCGTTGACGCCAGCCGGCTGTTTTCCCGAATATCTGAACAGGGTATCGAATCCGCCGAAAGAACGCTCGATTACTGGGACCGTCTTTTCATAAGAGCAAAAGAAGTAGCTGACCTTCCCGAAACATCAAATCAGGACAAAAAGCTAACCCTCGACCGGCTGTGCAGGGTAATGATTGGCAAAGAAAAAAGAATTCTCACCCTCGCCCAGAGACACTTTTCACTGGAAGACCTTGTTAATATCGAAGAGCGCTTAATCGGCACCGGCTTCATCGGCGGAAAAGCCGTAGGTATGCTGCTCGCAAACAACATTATCTCATCCGACAAATCGCTTGATTTGGCAGGCCATCTCGAACAGCACGATTCATTTTATGTCGGCTCGGACGTTTTTTACACCTACATCGTAGAAAACGACTGCTGGAAGCTCCTTATGGAGCAAAAAACCAAAGAGGGTTATTTCAAAGTCGCCCCTGAAATCCGAGAGCGCCTCCTCAAAGGCAAATTCCCTGACCAAGTCCGCGAACAGTTCCAGCAAATGATTGAATACTTCGGCCAGTCGCCCATCATTGTCCGCTCAAGCAGCTTGCTCGAAGACGCCTTCGGCAACGCCTTCGCGGGCAAATACGAAAGCTTGTTCTGCACCAACCAGGGCAGCCCCGAACAGCGTCTCGCCCAGTTCGAAACGGCAGTGCGGGAAGTTTACGCCAGCACAATGGGCGACGATGCGCTTGTATATCGGCTGCAAAGAGGCCTTGACCAGCAGGATGAACAAATGGCGCTGCTCGTCCAGCGTGTCTCCGGCTCATACCGCGACAATTACTTTTTCCCGGATTTGGCAGGCGTCGCGCTTTCCTACAACACATTCGTCTGGAACCCGGACCTCGACCCGAAAGCCGGCATGGTACGATTGGTAATGGGCCTGGGAACCCGCGCTGTCGGAAGAGTCGAAGATGATTACCCGCAAACAATCGCCCTCGACGCCCCCCTGCTGCGCCCGCTTGCGGATATGGAGGATGTCCGGAGATTCTCGCAGCACTACGTTGACCTGCTCGATATCCAGAACAACTGCCTTATGTCAGTGCCTATTCAGGAACTTCTGAGTAAAAAAATTGACCTGAACATTGACCTTATCGCCACGCCCGACCACGAAATGTCGGAAAAAGCACAATCGCTGCGGATGACGCAAAAGGAATACTGGCTTGTAACCTTTGAAAAGCTGCTCAAGGAAACAGATTTTGTCCCCAGTATGCAAAAAATTCTCAAGCGTCTCGAAACCAGTTACCATTATCCCGTCGATATCGAGTTCACGGTCAACTTCACAAAAGAAGACAAGCTGATGATAAACCTGCTCCAGTGCAGGCCTCTGCAAACAAAAGGCCGGCGTGAAACCGTCGCGATTCCCATGGACGTCAAAGCGGAAAAGCTGCTGTTTCTCTGCCACGGATATTTTATGGGCGGCTCCTTCTCCTCCGACTTCAAACGCGTTATTTTTGTTGACCCGAAACAATACGAAGCTGTCCCCAACCAGCAAAAATATGATATCGCCCGTGCTATCGGCGCACTGAATAAACAAATCACCAATCGTGAAGACACCGGACTGCTTCTTCTCGGCCCCGGACGATGGGGCACTACCACTCCATCGCTCGGCGTGCCTGTGAGCTTTTCGGAAATTAATAACGTCGCCGTGCTGGGCGAACTGGCCTGCGAAGGCACTAATCTTGTCCCCGACTTATCTTTCGGCACGCACTTCTTCCAGGACCTCGTCGAGACCGACATCTTTTACGTAGCGATTTTTCCTTCCCAGAAGGGCTTTGCCTTCAACGAAAAATGGTTTGCCGCCCAGCCGAATCAGCTCGCTGAGTTATTACCCGACAAGGCCAAATATGCCGACGTGATAAAGGTAATCGACCTTGCCAACTCCCCCGCCCGCATCCTCGGCGACGTCATAAGCCAACAGGTCATCTGCTTCCTGCCATGAAAACCGAAAAGGAGCTTGACCCCTCTATTGCTCTATTGCTTCCTCCGCTCTGTCTTATAGGTTTATAAGCCAAACTGATGGATTCTATTAAGATTTAGTGCTTTTCTGCCAGCGGCAACTGAGGCTATAATAGCAACCTTATGGCATCGTCGGGCAGTTTAACGACAACGCCGTGTGTGAAAATTAAACCCATATAGCCCATTGAAGTAAAGGAGATAGCCCAAATGAAAGCAAGCAGTGTCATTCAGTCAGTTTATGAACAGGTTCTAAAACGCAACCCCGGAGAAGCGGAATTCCATCAGGCAGTAAAAGAAGTGCTGGATTCCCTCGAACCGGTCTTCGAAAAGCATCCCGAATACGCCAAGGCGAAAATAATCGACCGTCTCGTCGAACCGGAAAGACAGCTTATATTCCGCGTCCCCTGGCAGGACGACAAAGGCGAATTCCAGGTCAATCGCGGCTTCCGCATCGAATTCAACAGCGCTCTCGGCCCATATAAGGGCGGCATCCGTTTCCACCCCAGCGTTTACATCGGCATCATCAAGTTCCTCGGCTTTGAGCAGATTCTGAAAAACTCACTGACCGGCCTGATGATGGGCGGCGGCAAGGGCGGCTCCGATTTCGACCCCAAAGGCAAGAGCGACGGCGAAGTTATGCGTTTCTGCCAGAGCTTTATGACAGAATTGTGCAAACACATCGGCCCGGACACCGACGTCCCCGCTGGTGATATCGGCGTCGGCGGCCGCGAGGTCGGCTTTATGTTCGGCCAGTACAAACGTATCCGCAATGAGTTCACAGGCGTCCTGACGGGCAAAGGTCTCGAATGGGGCGGCTCACTGGTCAGAACAGAAGCAACCGGCTACGGCCTCGTTTACATTATGGCCGAAGCCCTTAAAGACATGGGCAAATCCTTCAAGGATATGACCGTCACGGTTTCCGGCTCAGGCAACGTCGCGATTTACGCGGTTGAAAAAGTCCAGCAGTTAGGCGGCAAGGTCGTCGCGATGAGCGATTCCAACGGCTACATTTATGACACCGACGGTATCGATCTCGACATCGTAAAGAAAATCAAGGAAATCGAACGCAAACGCATCAAGGAATATCTCAACTACCACAAAAAAGCCAAATATACCGAGGGTTGCGCCGGTATATGGAACGTCAAGTGCGATATCGCGCTGCCTTGCGCGACGCAGAATGAGCTTGACGAGGCAGGCGCAAAAACGCTCGCCAAGAACG
>JBFZBL010000047.1:0-3807 GCA_041308485.1 Phycisphaerae bacterium
TGTCTTCCGGTATTTCCGAGGCACTCATCACCACAGAATACGGTCTATATGTAGCGATTCCTTCGCTGCTGATATATGCGTTCCTTTCACGCAGAGCACGCGGTGTATTGGACCAGATGGAAAAAGTTGCCATCTCTTTTGTAAACCAGGTCAGTAAAACCCCTTACCGGCAAAACGATACTGCATCTGATTTGTTGGCAAGACTAACCGCCAGCCAGGTTGAGGATTTCTTACAAAATATCGACAGCCGGGCACAACCGGTGAATCCCGAACCAGTCTTGCAGTATCCGCAAGATTCAGCGGGTGCTCTTATGAATCAGCGTGTGTTCAGCGTGAGTAAAACCGCAACTGTGTCCGAATCCATTGGCATGATTCGAGCCGCCGAGATTGGTGAGGACATTGACACCATTTTTATCGTGGACGAACAGGGCAAGTATTTTGGACATGTGCTGATTCATCACTTG
Organism: Phycisphaerae bacterium; assembly: GCA_041308485.1. Taxonomy (GTDB): domain Bacteria; phylum Planctomycetota; class Phycisphaerae; order Sedimentisphaerales; family Anaerobacaceae; genus Fen-1362. The sequence continues at coordinate 465 of JBFZBL010000047.1, forward strand.
ATAACCCGCCCTGAACAGACCATCATGGAATTACTAACAAACAAGGAATCACCGTTTGTTCGTGTTGATACCAACAAGGCAGATGTGCAGAACCTTTTCGCCAAGCATGACCTCGCCAGCATACCGGTTCTCGACCACAACGACAAACTGGTGGGACGAATAATGCGCGACAGAAATGGAGACGGAAAATGAATGCGATAACAGATCATCTTATGACGTTTTGGGGACAGGCACTATCGATGTGGATTTCCGGCGGCTGGTGTATGCCGGCTATAGCGATCACGGCACTGTTGATGTTCGCCTTGGGAGTGCATATGCATTTAAGCCTGCGAGAAACCGGTTTTCAATCTGTGCCTGAAAAAACCTGGCGTCGCTGGATTGACCATCCCGCAGGACGGAAAGGGCCAATCGGCAAATTGCTCGATTTTGTTACAGGCGTTACTTCGCTAAAAGATACCGCTACTTGCTTTGAAGAGTTGCGCACGACCGAGATGGCTCCATTCGAACGAGACCTCCGTGTTATGAAAATATGTGTTGGTGCAGCCCCGTTGCTGGGACTGCTCGGGACGGTGACCGGTATGCTTGCCACTTTCGGAGCCCTTGCGTCCGGCTCGGGGGGCGAAAAGACAATGGGACTGGTGGCTTCAGGTATTTCCGAGGCCCTGATAACAACCGAAACCGGGTTGGTGGTTGCACTGCCGGGGTTATTTTTCCAGTATTATATTAATCGCAAGTACGAGCGGTACAAAGCGTTTTTGGCACATCTCGAAACAGCCTGCACACAGGTTGTTTACAGGAAATTGCGTGAGCGAAGAGTTTTACCTGCTCAACTTGTTTCCAGCGATGCAAATATGGTGCAATCGAATGCTCTCTGTGAGATAAGCTGAATATAGAGTGACCGATGGGACGTTTTCGTCAAATGGCATCAGACGACAGCAACGATGCGGGGATTGATATCTCTCCGCTGATTGACTGTGTATTTATTCTTTTAATCTTTTTCATCGTGACCACCACATTTGTTGAAGAAACCGGCGTTGAAGTGGACAAGCCGCAGGCCGCATCTTCTGTGAAGCTGGAAAAAACAAGCGTTTTGATTGCACTTACAGAAAAGGGGGAAGTAGTTTACGGCGGGCGAGAAATTGGCATAAGCGGTGTACAGCCGCTCGTGAAACGCATGCTTCAGAAAGAAAATATACCTGTCATTATTCAGGCCGATACTGCTGCGCAATCCGGTTTGCTGGTTCGCATTATTGACGAAGCCAAACTGGCCGGAGCAGCCAAGGTAAGTGTCGCCACCAGACGAATAACCAATTGAGCATCTATATCATGGATAAGACAGGATCTAAAGTCGGACAGTTTTTTCGCCGTCTGTTTCATCATCTGTGCGTCGTTTTAGGCGCAGTAGTGCTGACAATTGTTTTTTTTCTTGTGCTGCCGTTTATGCAGAGCATTAACAAACCACCAACGAATGATTTGATTGTACATACATTTGATACAGCCAGACTCGAGGCGCCGCCTCCACCGCCACAGGAAGAAAAGAAAAAAGAACCTGAGCAGGAGGATAAACCGCCGGAACTCACTGAGGTGGCACCGCCGCTCGACCTTTCGCAGCTTGAGCTGGCGCTAAATCCCAATACAGGTCTCAGTGAAAGCGCGATGGGCGGTGACTTTGCCGTAAAACTCAACACTGTCGTTTCTGACAGTAAAAGTGCCGAGGCCTTGTTTTCGATTGCAGATCTCGATGAAAAGCCGCGTGTTATCTACCAGCCCAGCCCGGTACTTAACAAAGAGGTTCGTCAAAAAGCACCAGGCACTGTTTATATTCTTTTTATCGTTGACCAGAGCGGCCGTGTGGAAAATCCCATAGTGCAGAAATCGACGGACACCGTATTCGAAAAGCCGGCAATGAACGCTGTCAAACAATGGAAATTTGAACCAGGTAAACGCAATGGTCAGGCCGTGCGGTTCCGTATGCGTGTGCCGATCAGCTTCCCGAAAGGATAATATCTATGAAAAAAGCAAGATTCCATATTCTATATTCCGAATTTCTTCACAAAGCCTGCTTTCTCCTGTTTTTTGGAATAACCGTGTGCATATCAGCACAGGCCAGTGACGATAACCTGCCGCCGAAATCACCGGGGATGAGCTGGCAAGAGCTGAATATTTGGAACGACCCGGCGTTCCAAAAACAGTTCATAAACAGCTACATAGCCGAAACGGATATTGAACCGCGAGTTACAGAAGCCGAACGCGCCCAAATGCAGAAAGTGCTTGAGCTTATATCTTCTGACAAAATGGGTGAAGCTGTTCAAATGATAGAAAAAACCCGCAATCAAGCCGCCAGTGCCGTATTTGATTTCACATTGGCCAACATTTATTTCCAGCAGGAAAAACTCGATGATGCTTCCGCGGCCTATCAGATTGCTGTAGAAAAATATCCCAAATTCCGCCGGGCATGGCGTAACCTCGGCCTGATTTATGTTCGTCAGGGCAATTTTGAAAAAGCAATTCCTGCGTTCACCCGCGTGGTTGAACTCGGTGGTGGTGACGCTGTTACCTATGGTCTGCTTGGATTTGCCTATTTTTCTGTTGGAAACAACCTTTCCGCAGAGTCTGCCTATCGTATGGCTATCCTGCTCGATCCGGCTACTATGGATTGGAAAATGGGCTTAGCACGCAGCTTCTTCAAGCAGGAACGCTATGCCGAGGCCGTAGCGCTTTGTGGACAGCTAATCGATGCTCAGCCCGACCGGGCCGATCTCTGGCTGCTGCAGGCTAATGCTTTTATAGGGCTAAATCTTCCTCTTAAGGCCGCCGAAAATTACGAACTGGTTGACCATCTCGGTAAATCCACCGCTGACAGTCTCAACATGCTGGGCGACATCTATATAAACGAAGAACTTTACGAAATTGCTGTCAACTCCTATATTTGCGCCATGGAAAAAAATCCGCAGGATAAGGCCGAGCGAGCTATTCGCGCCGCCAAAGTGCTAATTACCAATGGGGCTCTCAAAGAGACCCGAAAGCTTATTGACCGTATAGAAAACATATATGGCGAAAACCTCGGAAGCAGAAACCGCAAAGACCTGTTGAAATTACAAGCCCGTCTTGCGGTGGCCGAAGGGGCCGGCGCGGAAGAGGTAAATGTCCTTGAAAAAATTGTCGAGATAGACCCGCTGGATGGCGAGGCACTCATCCTGCTCGGACAGAACTATGCCCGTGCCGGCAATACCGAAAAAGCGATATTCTACTACGAGCGGGCAGCCAGTATCGAAAAATATGAAGCGGATGCTAAAGTTCGCCACGCTCAACTGCTGGTCGGAAAAGGCAAATATACCGAAGC
>JBFZBL010000048.1:0-12954 GCA_041308485.1 Phycisphaerae bacterium
GGAACGATTCCGGCGGTGGAGATCTCGGTTGATATAGTCAGGCAAGACAAAAGGCCAGACAGATGACCCAGTTGCCTAACAAGTTGCCGGAGCCAACCGCCGGTGGCGTTTTCTGTTCCGCTGTCGCGGTTCACGGTTTTTGTTCCGGCGTGGCTCAGCTTTCTATGTTCAGCAGGAAAGACATTATGAAGAGCAAGCAAAGGGATTTCCGAGCCTGGCATGTCTTGGCGGGGCTCGTTTTGTCGCCTTCCGTTGCATGGGCGCATGACCCGGAGGGATACGGCTTTGCTGCGTGTGTAAGCTTTCCGATCGCGATCGTGCTGGGCTTCCTATTGGCCCGAGCGGCATGGAAGCTTGGACGCAAATTCACCGCCAACCGGAGCGGGAGGGTCAGCTTCATCGTGTCATTCGTGGCGGCGGTAGTGGTTGCAGTTTTCGGCTTTATGATTTGGCCACTATTTTGGGGCGTGGCCTACTGGGTGTATGGCTTTATCAGATAACGCATGTACAGCAATCCTCTGGCAGCGGACGAACTAGTAACGTTTACGTTTGAATCGCCATGGATAGCAAAAAGTCCGTGCGTGGTTATAAGTTCGACAGGCAATTTTGACGACAAAAAAAGCCAGCTTGTGCTGAAGCCTAAAAAAGGGCAGACAAGTGTATCATTTAAAACAAGCACGCTTTCAACTTTGAGGAAAAAAGGCGATGGCGACAGGATTGTTTACTGGCGTGGTGAGGATGCGTCCGCAAAGAAAACAAAAGTAGAACTATCGGAGATTCGTTCGCTGAATCTGCCCTGATTTTAAATCATAGCTTGCTGTTAAGCATTTCTTTTGTGCGGGTGAGGGCGGAATCGACGGTTTCATCGGGGGCCAGGTCGAGCCAGTTTAAGTTTTTGAAGGTTTTGAACCATGTTCGCTGGGCCTTGGCGAGTTTGCGGGTGTTTTTCTTGATTAGCTCGATTGCGTCGTCGAGAGTTGTCTGCCCTGACAAGTGGTTGATTATCTCAGCGTAGCTGATGGCGGAGCGGGCCTGTTTGCTGAGCGGAATCGGTTCAGCGAGGAGCTGTTTGACCTCATCGACCAGGCCGGCGTCAATCATTTTTTTGACGCGGGTGTTGATGCGTTTGCTTTCCTCAGTTTTTTCCCTTCGTAAGCCGATGATTGTCCAGTCCTGCGAAGCATTAGCATCCCACTGTTGCTGAAAGGAGGATATTGGTTTGCCTGTAAGTTTATAGACCTCGAGGGCACGGATGATACGTCTTGGGTCGTTGGTGCTGATTTTGGAGGCGGCAGCGGGGTCGATTGTTTGGAGTTGAGCGTAAAGTTTATCGAGGCCTTCGGCTTGTGCCTGAGCTTTTAGCTGGTCTCGGATTTGCTCATCAGCGCCGGGACCTTCGAAGAGGCCGTAGAGAAGGGATTTGATATAGAGGGCGGTGCCGCCGACAGCGACAATTGGTTTGTTGCGTTTTTTTGTGTCGGCGATAGATTCCAAAGCCAGTTCAAGGAATCGGGCGACGCTGAATGAGTCGCCGGGTTCGACGACGTCGATGAGGTGATAGGGAATCTGGTCTCTGGTTTCTTTTGGCGGTTTGGCGGTGCCGATATCCATTCGGCGATAGACCTTCATCGAATCGATGCTGATAATCTCAGCGTTGAGAGATTTTGCCAGGGCGAAGGCGAGTTTACCTTTGCCTGAAGCGGTGACGCCAAGAATAAGAATCATTTTGGGGTTCATAATTTTTTATCGAAGCCCCGCAGGGCGAGTGTATAATACGGTTTTTAAGAATGTAAGGCAACTTTCAATAGGGCAGGTTCTATGGCTGTCGCTGAAACTGGTTTTTCAAAACAACTCGAATCCAAAGTAAAAGTGGTCAACAAGACGCTCAATGAGATTTTGTCGCGGAAGGATTTAATCAGCAAAGAGATGAGAATACCGGTTCGATATGCGCTGACGGGACTGGGCAAGCGCATCAGGTCCGCGATGGTGTTGTTGTGCTGCGAAATGATAAGCGGAAAGATTAATCGTGACGCCCGGATTGCGGCGGCGGCGATAGAGATGGTTCATACATATTCACTGATACACGATGATTTGCCGGCGATGGATGATGATGATTACCGGCGAGGCCGGCTGACGTGCCATAAGAAATTCGACGAAGCGACGGCGATACTCGCGGGAGACGCACTGCTCACTCTCGCGTTTGAAGTTCTGGCCAGGGAGATAAAATCGCCGGCTGCGGCTGCGCGGTTGATTCGTGAGCTTGCGGAGGCGGCAGGTCCCGCGGGTATGGTGGCGGGACAAATGGCTGACCTTGCTTTTGAGAATAAAAATGTTGATGAAAAAATACTGCGGTACATTCATACCAACAAGACGGCTAAGATGTTCGCTGCCGCAGCCGCGATGGGAGGAGTATGCGGAGGGACAAACGATAAACAGTTGAAGCGGCTGCGCGAATTTGGTTTGAAGGTCGGGCTTAGCTTTCAGATAGCCGATGACATACTCGACGTATGCGGGACGAGCAGGCAGTTGGGCAAGACAAGCGGCAAGGACGCCAGACAGGGAAAGCAAACCTATCCCGCGGTAGTGGGGCTGGAGAAGTCAAAAAAATCAGCCGAGAAAATCGCTTGTGAAGCGGTTGCTGCTTTGAAGCCTTTCGGCGAAAAAGCCAAAGAGCTTCGCCGGCTTGTTGAGACGCTGTTGAACAGGACAAAATAAATTTCTGATTTATGATTGCGGATTGCTGATTTGGAATTCGGAGGGTAAGCTGAAAATTATCAATAATCACTTGTCAATGGGCAATCTGCGTTATCAATACTGATAAGCGGGTTTGGCGGCTAAGGATTTTCCTCATTTTGGGGCGAGGGATTTCGACTCATAAAAAATTAAAAGAGTTGTCGATGAAACAATCAGATTTATGGGGAACTGACTATGGAATTACTGATGTCGCCCATAGGGCTGATTGCGATGTTTATAAACTTCCCGCTTACGGCGGGTTTGGCCGGGGCTAGTGAGGTTTTCAGATACGGCGAAGCTTCCCAAGTTTGGGGGGAATTTTACGGATCGAGTCATTTAGTTTACAGAATACGACCACCGCCGAGGCCTCCTTAGGTAAGCTGAACTCTTAAGTTAGAATTGTTTTTGCGAACCAACGGGCCATCCAGATAAATCGGGATGGCCTTTTTTATTGGTTATTGATAATCGATGATTGATTATTGGAAGTGGAATGTGATTTCAAATCATCAATCAACAATCAACAATTAATATGGGCTGTGGTCATGCCAGCCGGCCGGGGCGGGGATATATTTACCGCTGAACCAGATATCGCCCGGGAGGATACCCGACATTAAGCGGGTATCAATGTAGTAATTCTTTTCGTAACCATCGGTGACGGGGTCCCCCAGATTGACGACGCCTCTGACGACCTCGGTTAAGCTGCCGCGAATAATCAGGTCATCTGAACTGCCGGAAAACTCATCTCTGCCGCTGCTGCCCCCGCCGACATATTCCGCTCCAAAACCGCCGCCGCCTACAGTCATTGCGGCTTCGACGATAGTCGGGTCAGGCAGCTCTCGGTCGTTGGTGGTCGGGGTGGTGCCGTTGCAAACGCGGACGAATATGTAGTTTGAAGGCGGAGAAGGCGCTGAGGTTGGCGATCTTCCCGGGTCAACGATTTTGATAACGCCCTGCGCGATAAGGCCGAGGACGTTGGGGTTATTTATATTTGGCATACCGTTAACGTCGCGTGGGTAGTGGTTGCCGGCACTATCATAATCGTCAACCTTTATTGAGTCGGCTATCCAGATGTTCCCTGTGGCGACGACGGTGATTTTGCCCTTAACTATCATATCCGTATAATCGCAGCTTCCTATGACAACATTGCCGTTGACATAGATTTGTCCGCCCTTTTCGCTTGTATAGCCCCCGATGGCCTGAGAGACATATATGGCATTAGCTTCCTCGATTCTTGCGATGACAGCAGGCTCGTTGTTTTTGGCAAAATGATAAGTGTAGATGGGGTATTTCTGGAATCTGGCTCCACTGTAACCCGGGACTACATTGTAATCATACGGGCCCACAGAGGCGGTGGAAAGAGCTTTGACGGTACAGTTCTTGGTGATTTTGACGCAGCCGACGCCGGTGGCGCCGCCGGAAACATAAAATTCAAGATGGACGGCTGCATATCGAGGAGTTGTAACACTGGTGGAAGCAATTGGAGTGAACCTGAATGCGGTGGCGGTGCTGTCACGGAAGCGGGCAATCTTGCTTGCTACCGCGGTTTCATCGGTAATTCGCACGCCCGGCTGGTCGAAATCTATGCCGTTTTCAAAATAGGAGATAATTGTGCTGCCGTACTTGTCAGTGGCCCCGACCTTCCTTGATTCGCCCATTTCGACTTTACGCAGAAATCGAGGGTGGCCGGTTATCCAGATATCGCGCACGTCGGGACTATCGCTGTATTTATTGATATGCAGAGGCATATCGACTATCTCACCATCCTTAAAATATACTGCGGTTGTGGAGGTTGTTCCGGTGGGAACCCTGCATGCGCCCATAGCCCAGCCGCTGGTTTCCTGCATTACGTCCACGTCAACGATTTTGGTAAACGATGGTCTTCCGCATACACCTGTCGAGGTTACTCTGAATACGGGTCTTGCGCCGATGAAGCCGTGGAAGCCGATTTCGTAGTCGCAGCGGCCTGTTTCGAAATTGACGGAGCCAGAGCCGCCTCCAGCCTGGATGGCTCCGAGGATGTCGGACTGCTGGCTCATCCAGAAGATGGCGCTTTCGTAACCAGCTTCGGCGGCCAGCATTGCTTCGGTCTGGGATTTCGTCTGGACGCCCTGTAATCGGGAGTGATAATTTGTCATTGAACTGCCTATAATGAGCGCCATCAATATCACTATAGCCACAAGCACCAGAGGCAGGACAAAACCGTTACTCGTCGTTCGTCGCTCGTCGCTCGTAGAGGTCGAGTTGCCGGTTGCCAGCCGGGTGTTAGGAGTATCGAGCTTCAAGTATCGAGTATTCATAATTTAATTCCTGTAATGCGCTATTGAGGCCAGACGTTTCGGATATAAGTGGCCGCAATGATGGTTTTGATTTTATTGTCGGCGGGGTCGTTAATTTGAACCAGCATTCTGACGCAGCCCTTGCCGTCGCCGACCAAATTTTTAGTTGTGTGTGTGAACGAGACGCTGGTTACGTGATCGGCCAGCGTTAGGGTGTTTACGCCCCCCCCTGTTACTCTGTTGCCTGAGGCATTGATGGCGCCGCCGGTTGGGCCGCCTGTCGATGTGCCGAGGTCGAGTTTGAGCTGGCCGCCGTCGAGATAGAAGAGAGCGTACCTGTCGGCGAAACTGGTTGGGGTCAGCATGTCATCATCGAGGTCTGAACTCCAGTGTCTGAACTCCACCGCCTGTCCGGTCAGGTTTTCCTCAGGGTCGCTGACAGGGGTGACGCGAGTGAAGGTGCTGCCGGTGACACTGTACACGTAATAATCCTTTTTGTTGGATTTGCGGCTTATTGTGCCGAAAGAAGTCGTTGTGGCTATAGAGTCGAGATAGGAACCCGCGTTAGCGACGTCGTATGTGCTTTTCCAGCTTTTATATCCGCTCTGTATCAGCATAGCGACGGTCAGCATAACGATGCATCCGGCGGCCAAAGCTACGATTATTTCAATTAGTGTAAATCCGTTTTTCTTCATAAATTTTGCCCCGATAGATCGGGATGGTTACGAATCACGTCTGACAAAAGTGGTGAAGGTTAAAGTCGGATCGGAACCGCTTATTGCACCACTGCTAAAATCTTTTCGCCAGCTTACGGTGACGCTAAGCTGCTGGAGTGTTACGCCCGCAACCGGGTCGGGGTTGGAGCCGCTGCCGACAGGGGCCAGTTGCTGAGCCATTACTATGTAGAATGTCTGATTGTCGAGGGTAATCTGGTAATGTCCGGGGTCCGGGGTTGGCGGGTTTAAGAATCCCAGGCCGAGTGATGTGGCGTCATAGTCGTCAGCGCCGCCGGTGCTTTTCCAGTCCTCGAGGAGCAGTTGGGCAAGGCGCGTGGCGGTAGTCTGGGCTTCTGAAGAGCGGCTGTGCTTTACGCCCTGATACTGGAAATTCAGAGTGCCCAGGGAGACAATAATTATAATCGCGACCGATACCATTACTTCCACGAGAGTGAAGCCGTCGGGCCGCAATTTTTTGCGAGATGTATATGTCATAGTATTCATTGTTTTGCCTAAAAAATAAGGAGCTGCCGGCTGAGAAAGGGTCCCAACTGCGCATCCTCTAATCTAAAGTATTGTAGATATTTATGTTATATCCAAAGAGGCCGTACGGCATTTCGCTGTATAAATCGGCGTTTTTGGGGTGGGTGTTAACTATGTGAATAAATGGCGAGCTTGGTCCCATAAAACGGCGTGTAGACAACTTGGGAGCATAGGCGTTAGTCAGAAAACTGTTGACAAAAAACGCCGATTGCCGATGCTGGTCGATTGTTTTTGATATTGTTTTTAAGGCAGTAGAATTGTGTCAGCAGCGCCAAAGATATTACTTATAAATCCGCCGATATATGATTTCGCCGCGTATGATTTCTGGCTCAAGCCCTACGGCTTGTTAAGCGTGGCCGGATACCTGCGGGGCAAAGCGGAATTTACCCTGTTCGACTATCTCGACCGCCTGCATCCGTTCTACGCGACTCACAGAGAAATCAAAAACGACCGGTGGGAAAGGGGCAGATTTTATTTCGAGAAAATTCCCAATCCTGATTGTTTGAAAGACATACCGCGAACGTTTAGACGGTTTGGCCTGCCCAGATCCTTTTTTCGGGATTTTCTTGCGACGCACAAAGATTATGATTTTGTTTTCATCGGTACGGTAATGACCTACTGGTATCCGGGGGTGCAGGAGGTAATTGAGGATATCCGCCGGACGATGCCTGCTGCAAAAATCATAATCGGCGGCAACTATGTAACGCTGTGCCGCAGCCACGCCGAAAAATTGGGAGCGGATTTGTTTGTCGAAGGTAATGACCTTCAGCCTGTTTGGGATTTCACGGGACTCGAACCTGATTTGAGCCAGCCCGGCCTTTGGGAGGCATACGATAAATTAAGCGTAGGGGCCTTGAAGCTCAGCGATGGTTGTCCCTTCGAATGTACCTATTGTCTTGTGCCGAAGGTGTACGGCAAGTTTAAGGCAAGGTCTACGATAAGATCACTGGCGGAACTGGAGCTCCTTGTAAAACTTGGAGCGAAAAACATCGCGTTTTATGATGATGCCTTGCTGTTCGATGCGAAGAATGTTCTCGTTCCGTTTTTTAATGAGGTCATTAAGCAAAATATGCAAGTAAATTTCCATAGCCCCAATGCGATTAACGCACGCTTTGTAACCAAAGAGCTTGCGGATTTAATGGTGCGTGCGGGCTTCAAGTGTTTTTATCTTGGTTTTGAAAGCACGTCGAGAGATTGGCAAAGACAGACCGGCTCGAAGGTCTTTTCCGAAGAATTGGCTGAGGCGGTTGAACATCTGAAATTTGCCGGCGCAGAGCCTAATAATATTACTGCTTACCAGATACTGGGACATCCGAAAACCAATATCGCTGATTTGGAAGAGTCAATGCGTTTTGTAAATAGTTTGGGCATACGAGGTATGCTGGCTGATTTTTCGCCGATACCGGGAACGCCCGATGGCGAACTTTGCCGCAAATGGGTCGATTTGGATGAACCGTTAATGCACAACAAGACGGCCTTTCCTGTTATATTGCTTGGTTTCGACGAATCGAACCGCCTCAAGGACCTCCAGCGCCAGCTTAATCGAAATCTCGACTCAGGATGATTATGTTGTTATACTTGCCGCAAAAATAAATTGATTCGTGAGGAATAAATGAAAAGAACAAGGTCGATTGCGATACTTACAGGCGGCGGCGACTGCCCCGGCACAAACGCTGTTATCAGGGCCGTCGCCAAAAAAGCGATTATTCAGTTCGGGATGGAAGTCATCGGCATTGAAGATGGCTACGAAGGGCTTGTTAGTCGTCAGTGGCGAAAACTGCGTTACGAGGATGTATCCGGTATTTTGACAGAGGGCGGCACGATTCTTGGTACCTCGAACAAGGCAGACCCATTCAGATACGGAATCCAAAAGGGTAAAAAACTCGTATATCGTGATTTATCGAAAAGCGTCATCGCCAACATCAAAAAACTTGGCGTCGAGTGTCTTGTCTGCATAGGCGGCGATGGCACCCTGTTTGTCTCTAACAAATTTCATATGCAGGGCGTCCCCATTGTGGCTGTTCCCAAGACAATAGATAACGACCTGCGCGGCACAGATGTTACTTTTGGTTTCGATACCGCTGTCTCAATCGCGACCGAGGCAATCGACCGTGTGCATACCACCGCCCAGTCGCACCACAGAGTTATGATTGTCGAGGTGATGGGCAGGACCGCGGGCTGGCTTGCGCTTTATTCGGGTGTCGCAGGCGGCGGCGATATAATCCTTATTCCCGAAATTCCTTATAGTATCGAAGCAATAATCCGCAAAGTCAAAGACAGATACAGGATGGGCAAAAGATTCAGTATCATTGTTGTTTCCGAAGGCGCAAAGCCCATGGGCGGCGATGTTGTCATCCGCCAAATCGTCAAAAACAGCCCCGAACAGGTGCGTCTTGGCGGCGTAAGTTTCGTTATTGGTCATCAGATAGAGCAGGCGACAGGCATAGAGACGCGGCAGGTGATTCTCGGCCATTTGCAAAGAGGCGGCACTCCCACCCCCGCCGACAGGGTGCTTGCGACTCGCCTCGGCACAAAAGCGGTGGAACTGATTGAGGCCCGTCAGTATGGATATATGGCCGCGGTCAAAGGCAATGATATAAAAGCCGTATCTATTGAAGAAGCCGCTAAAGGCCCGCGAAATGTCCCTATCGAACACCCGTTGATAACCTCCGCTCGCTCGGTCGGCACCTGCTTCGGTGACTGATGGTGAGTTTGGCGGTTTAGGTTTTGAAATTTAAGCCCGTTTTATTAGGAGATACGGCATATGGATAACTGGTGGATGCTGTCAACGATGGATTGTCTGGCAAAATTGAACACAGCCGCTGCTGCCGGGTTGAATGAGCAGGAAGCCAAACGCCGGCTTGGTGAATACGGCCCGAATGAGCTGCAGGCCGCCCATCGCGTATCCCCCTGGACGCTGCTTCTGCAACAGTTCAAAAATGTGCTGATTATCATTCTGCTTATCGCCACCGCGTTGTCAGCTTTTCTCGGCCACGAAATCGAGGCGATTGCGATTGCTGTTATTGTTTTGCTCGCCGTTCTGTTAGGTTTTGTTCAGGAATATCGCGCCGAACGCGCCATAGAAGCGCTGCGCCAAATGGCCGCCCCGACCGCCAATGTCATTCGTGACGGGCGGGAGACCAATATCCCGGCTCGCGAGCTTGTGCCGGGCGATGTTATTATTTTGCGTGCGGGCGACAAAATTCCCGCCGATGCCCGTTTGATAGAAGCCGTCAATTTACAGATTGAAGAAGCCGCTCTTACGGGCGAATCGGTTCCGGTGGAGAAAAATACCGCTCCCATAGACAGCCCCAATCCAGCTTTGGGCGACCGCAGGAATATCGCCTACGCGGGGACAGCGGCAACTTACGGCAGGGGCCGGGCTGTTATCGTCGCCACGGGTATGAATACCGAGTTCGGCAAAATCGCCCAGATGCTGCAGACAGTCGAAACGGGCAGAACGCCGTTGCAGGAAAATCTTGATAAGGTTGGCCGCGCGCTTGCCTGGGCTGCTCTTGTGGTTGTGGCGATTATTGTGGCTCTGGGACTTATGCGCGGTCAGCCATTCGTTGAAATGCTCATATTCGGCGTTGCGCTGGCAGTCGCCGTCGTTCCCGAAGCTTTACCCGCCGTGGTTACTATTTCATTAGCGATTGGTGTGCAGCGTATGGTTCGCCGCCACGCCCTTATGCGCCGTCTCTCGGCAGTCGAAACGCTCGGCAGCACTTCCGTTATCTGTTCCGACAAGACCGGGACACTGACGAAGGACGAGATGACGGTTCGCAAGGTTTATATCGCCGGTAAAGTGCTGGATGTTTCCGGCGCAGGATATGAACCAAAGGGCCAATATTCGTTTAATAACGCTCCGATAGAACCATCAAGCGGGCTGAAGTGGTTTTTGCAGGCGGCTACTCTCGCCTCGGATGCGCACATAGTTCATAACGAGACAGACGGTCACTGGGACATCAAAGGCGACCCGACCGAGGGTGCGCTGGTTGTGGCTGCCGCTAAAATCGGACTGGAGAAGGACGACCTTGATAAACAGTTTCCGAGATTTAATGAAATTCCGTTTACTTCGGAAACCAAGCGAATGACAACATTGCACACCACTAAACAGGGTGTTATCGCCTGCTCTAAAGGTGCGCTGGAAATAATCCTCGATTCCTGCGCAAAGCAGTTAACTGATAATGGTGAAACTACGCTCGACGCCGCGGGCCGGACAGCGATTTTGGATGCAGCTCACCGGATGGCAGGCGAAGCGATGCGCGTATTGGCAGTGGCGTCGAAGTCGAATGCTGCTCTTGAGACGGCTGAACGGGAAATGACTTTTCTCGGTTTTGTGGGGATGATTGACCCGCCTCGTCCCGAAGCCAAAGCCGCCGTACAGACCTGTGAGGGCGCAGGCATAAAAGTAGTGATGATTACAGGCGACCACCCGATTACTGCCCAGGCGATAGCTCGTGAATTGGGCATTCTCAAAGCCGGCCGAGTTGTTACCGGCGACGAATTAGAGGCGATGCCGGATGACGAGCTTGAGCTAGAGGTGCAAAACATCGAGGTTTACGCCCGTGTTTCCCCCGCGCATAAGCTGCGCGTGGTTACAGCTTTGCAAAAGAATGGTCAGATTGTCGCGATGACCGGCGACGGGGTCAATGACGCGCCCGCCCTGAAAAAGGCCGACATTGGTATCGCGATGGGTATCACCGGCACCGACGTCAGCAAAGAAGCGGCCGCGATGACGCTTACCGACGACAATTTCGCTTCAATCGTCGCGGCTGTTGAGGAAGGCCGGGGCATTTTCAGCAATATCAAAAAATACCTGATGTACCTGCTCTCGTCCAATCTTGGCGAAATCGGCTTGATGGGAATTGCCACGCTTGCCGGTATGCCGTTGCCTTTGAGCGCGGTGCAAATCCTGTTCGTCAATCTCTTCACCGACGGCCTGCCCGCTCTTGCTTTGGCCGTTGACCCGCCTGAAAAAGACCTTATGCGGCGCAAACCGCGAAACCCTCGCACCGGTATTTTCACCAGGCCTGTTGTCGCCCTTATGACGGCGGGCGGTGTCTGGTCAACTATTGTCAATTTGGGGCTTTTTGTCTGGGCGAGGCAATCCGGCCGAAGCATCGAAGAAGCGATGACGATGACCTTTATGTCGCTTGTGCTTATACAATTCTTCAAGGCCTACAATTTCCGCTCCGACCGCCATTCGGCGCTCAACAAACCTTTTGCCAACAAGTGGCTCAACTGGGCCATTATTGCCGAATTGTTAGTACTGCTTGTGATTGTCTATCTGCCGGTTTTGCATCGTCCTTTCGGCACTTATAGTTTGCCTTTAGTGGACTGGGTAATCGTCATTATTATGGCGTTCTCGGTTTCACCGGTGCTGGAAGCTGTGAAATGGTTCGAAAGACGCATGTATCGCCGCCAGGAAAACGACAACGGCGGCTGATGGTTTTAGCGTCATCGCGGTTTCCAGACAAACCATACGAACAGATATGCCGTAATGACCGCCGCCAGCGTGAAGGGCAGGCCGATTTTGGCGAACTCGCCGAATCTGACAACGTGACCTTCTTTTTTGAGCATTCCGCAGGTGATGATGTTGGCCGAGGCGCCTATCGGCGTGATATTGCCTCCCAGACTTGCCCCGATGAGTAATCCGAATAAAAACAGTGAAGGATCAACCCCGAGCCGCAGCGACATTGAAATCGCGACGGGAAGCATAGCCGCAAGAAATGGGACGTTATCCACGAATGCTGATATGATTACCGAAATGAATACGAGTATCGTGTAGCCGAGGAATATATTTTCACCCACCAGTTTGCTCAGTGTATCCGAGATTACATCTATCCACCCGGTAATGGTTATGCTGCCGACAAGTATAAACACGCTCATCAGGAAAAACGCCGTATTCCAGTCAACCGATTTTATCCTGCTGGTAACTGTGCCTTTTTTTGTTAATCTCCACCATAGGATTGAGCATACCCCCGCACCCGCGCACAGCATACCCGCCATATAAGAAAAACCCGGCTCGGCAAATGAGCTTATTATCAGCAGAACAATCAGCGTCGTCAGTATGCCGGTGGGTACCCATGACTGGATTTTTTCCACACTGACAAACGGTACTTTTTGCCTTTGGCTTCTGAATATGAGGTACAGTACGGCAAACGATGCAATTGCGCCAAGCTCGACCGCGAAAAAAATGCTCGGCTTTCCGTGGTAGAAGAAAAAGTCCATAAAATTCATTTTGGCAAACCCGCCTAAGAGCATACTCGGCGGGTCGCCGACAAGCGTTGCCGCACCCTGCAGATTGCTCGATATGGCGATGCCAATCATCATTTTCGCGGGGTTTATGTGCAGTTTGTGGGCAATCGACAAGGCGATAGGCGCTACAATAAGAACAGTAGCCACGTTTTCCACAAAAGCCGAGATAAATGAAGTCAACACACAAAGAGCCAGTATTGCCCATGCGGTGTTTTTGGCCCTGTCGACAATTATCTCTGCAAGATACGCGGGTACCCGGCTTTCGATAAAAATGTCAGTTACCATCAGTATGCCTACGAATATTCCCATCACGTTCCAGTTTATCGCGAAAAACGCCTCCTTGCCTGAAAGCGCTCCGAGCAGCACGGTCAAAACCACGCCGCATATTGCGACTATGGTGCGTTTGTGAGGCAAAAGCACGAAAA
>JBFZBL010000049.1:0-3933 GCA_041308485.1 Phycisphaerae bacterium
GAATCCTTATTGGAATGTTACTCGTCATCAACTACCTTCGTTTTTTTGCATTCTTGCCGGTTTAAATCCACGAACTATAGGACTTAAATAACGGCGACCTCTCAATCTGATTTATATTGGAAAAGAATAAATTCCACACCGAATCGCTACATTCATATCGAATAACCGCAGGCGCTGCTTAATTTGAGAAATGTTTCAACGGTATAGCAGTTTTGCTATGGGCGTGCCGGTTATCAGCAGAAATAAAAAAGGCACGGCGGAAGTTTAGGCCGTGCCTTCATTATACGCTACACGCTATTTCTTTATTTCAGCAGCGAGTCGGGGTTGAGATTAGCGGATTCAATATCCCTGAAATATTTCACTGTACCATACTTGAGTTCGTCGACGGCATCCTCGTCGCAGACGATGATGCCCTTCGGGTGCAGCTGGAGGGCGCTGATTGTCCAGAGGTGATTGACGGCCCCTTCGATTGCGTGCCAGAGGGCACGTGCCTTGTTGTGGCCGTTGACGAGAATCATAACTTCGCGGGCGTCCATAACAGTTCCGACGCCGACGGTCAACGCGGTTTTGGGGA
This sequence comes from Phycisphaerae bacterium, assembly GCA_041308485.1. Taxonomy (GTDB): domain Bacteria; phylum Planctomycetota; class Phycisphaerae; order Sedimentisphaerales; family Anaerobacaceae; genus Fen-1362. The sequence goes on from JBFZBL010000049.1 coordinate 575, forward strand.
CTTTATTGACGTCCTTGTCGAAGAAGCGTGAGTTGGCGATGATGGTATCCTGTGTGAGGGTTTTGACGCGTGTTCTGCTGGCCAGAGATGAGCCGGGTTCATTGAAGGCGATGTGGCCGTCGGGGCCGATGCCGCCAATGAAAAGCTCGACACCGCCCGCCTGCTTCATTTTTTTCTCATATTGTTCGCATTCTGCTGCGAGGTCTTTTGCGTTGCCGTTGAGGATGTTGACGTTTTCTTTTACGACATCAACATGGCTGAAAAAGTTGTTCCACATAAAAGAGTGGTAACTTTCGGGGTGGTCTTCAGCGAGTTTTACGTATTCATCCATATTGAAAGTGATGACATTCTGGAAGCTGACTTTTTTGGCCTGGTTGAGCTTGATAAGCTCTTTGTACATACCGAGGGGCGACGAGCCGGTCGGCAGGCCCAGGACAAACGGCTTCGCTTTGGTCGGGTCAAACTCGTTGATTTTCTTTGCCACATAACTTGCGGCCCATTTCGAGACAAGGTCGTAGCCCGGCTGAATGATAACTCTCATACTGTCCTCCTTTTTGGCATTGGGTTAGCAAATTGGGTTAACGTTAACTAATTTTCTGCATTCGGCGAATAAGCTCCTCTGCGAGCTGGGATTTAGTTTCTATATGCTGTTTTATTTCCTTGACGACGGAGTTTGTCTCGAAGGTTCCGCGGACGCCGGCGAAGTCAGCGGCGCGGTCAGCGAGGCCGCCATCTATTCCGAAGCCGATTTGCGCGGTGGCGGTAAATTCCTTTTTGGTGTCGGCCTGGAGTCTGTTATCGAGTTCCACTACAGCGGATTTCCATTTGTTGGTCATATCAATGATATCCGCGGGTGAAATAGCGTCGATGTTTTTGCCTAATTGCTGCTGGAGGATGTTAGCCGCCCAGGCCCATTCGTATGCGGGGTAATTTTCGTGCGCCGCTGTAAACGCCGCAGTTATCTGGTCGAGGGTCGCCAGTTTGCCGGATTCGATATCGTCGAGGATTTTATCTACGACGCTTTCGGGCGCGAGCAAACCCGCCAGGTCAATCCACTTTCCTGTTCCGGTATCGGTTTCGGGCTTAAGAGCGGTGCGAAGCTGCTGAGTATTTGTGAACTGTTTTCCATCGAGCCGACGTATGAGGCAGTTACCGAGGAATTTATCGGTGCCTATCTGGTAGAACCTTATGCCTCTGTCGAGTGCGTAGCTTTTAATTTTAACGCTGTGATAGGTGAAGTAGTCGCTTGTTTCTCCGCTGGTGGTCTTGAGATTTTTCAGGATGTCGAGGCCGTTAAGCATTTTCTGGATGGTGTAAGGGCTTAGCAGCTTGAAGTTGATGAGGTCGAGCTTTTTGGGGTCTTTTCGTTTGTCTCGTTTGGGCCATTTTCTGGCATCGCGAACTGTGCCGACGCTGCGAAGATTGACACCCGGCGCCAAGACGCTTTCGTCTTCGTGTTCGATGAGGTATGAGAAGGGCAAATCTGAGGTATCGGAGTTGCGATAATGCCTGCCCATGACGACGGTGAAAGCGCCGACTTTGGCGGGCCAGAGCATATAGGAATCAGAGGCGGTTTTTGAGCCGCGTTCGACAATGCCCTGGTGGCACGGGCCGAGCTTGTACATGTGATTGCTCTGGTTGGTTCCAGAGCCGGCGTTAAGGAAGCTGAAAAGGCCCGCGATGAGCAGGGTTGATTTGTGATGTGTGACGGTATAAGGCCCGGCAAAAATTGAGCAGGCCTCGCCGTGGAAACCGCCGCAGTTGGCGAAGAAGACGGAGTTCTCAGCGGAGTATTGTTTGGCAAGCTCTGTTGCCTGACCAACAAAACAATGTGCGAGGATGGCGCCGTCGCTGACTTTTGAGCCGGAGCAGGCTATGAAGTTGTGTGCGAAGACACCTGGTCCGATATAAACGGAGTCCTGGGGACAACTGTTGATGGAGCCGTTTTCGAGCCGGCTTGCAGCTTCAATTGTAGCAGCGGGACCAATCTTTACATTTTTGATGGTTCTGCAATTGAAGATTTTTGCTCCGGCCCCGATAATGCCCATTGAGGAGGTAACAGAAGCTGCATACTGGCTAATCATCGCCCGCAGTTTTTCGATTAGCTTTGGCCTGTGGCGATAGAGGGCAATCACATATCCCAGTTGGGCCGTAAGGTGGTCATATATAGGGATTTCCCTGCCGCCCGCTTCGTTGATGACAGCAGCCTCAGAACCGTTACCGAAACTTGTTTGTCCCTCCACGACAAGCAGATCGAGGTTTTCAATGATGACGTCATCCTCTATAGAATAGTTGGCGATGTAGCTTTTGACCTCGTTGATGTAAACATTGTTACCAATGAAGCAATTGTGAATGGTGGCGTTGGAGATTCCGGAGGGCCTGATGAGGCCGCCTTCGAAGTGGACGTCTTTGTTGAACAGTCCGAGTCGGATATCGCCTGAAAAATGGGTTGTTTTTACACGTTCGGGGTTGAAACCGTCGGCCACCTGCATTTTTGACCAGTCTGGGCAGGTGCATCCCTGCGAGGTTAGTTTGGAGATTTCAGCTGGTGATAAGGGTCGCCAATTGGAAGCCATTTTCGCCTCTCCTTTTTTATTGGACCATACAGGCAATAACCGCGTCAGCGCCGGGCGATTGCCGGGCAATCAGCCGCGCGGCACAACCGCAACAAAGCTGAGTATTTAACAGCCGGAAAGGGCGAGGTCAAGTAATTTCCGTCTGTATTGAAAATAGCGTTTGGAAAGGATGAATTTAATTTGAATAATTTAACATATTTGCATTAAAAAATTTACAGCCGTACGTAAGAGGAAGCCGATGAATCACTGTATAAACGATTGTATTAGTGTTGGTCGTGTCATTATTGGTTTTTTTAGCGGGCAGGGAAATATGTCGAATCAGTCGCGCGTAACGAGGGTCCTTGTGGTGTTGCTCGTTTCGATGACGACAGGCGCGGTTGTGCTGATGGCTTTGGGTAATCATCCGCCGTCAGCGGGGCCGTTCTGTCTTTCGACTTATTACAAGCTTGACCCGATTCAGCAGGCAATCTGCTCCCGCGTTACACAGGCGCCGGGCCGATGGGAGTCAATCGAGGTTTACTACAGCGGCACAAAGGCGGGCAATATCGAGCAGATAGCGTCGCTGAGCGGCTTGGCCAGCTCCGATGACATCAATTGTCACTTCGTCGTGTGCAACGGCCTGGGCGGCTCCGACGGCCAGATTCAAACCACCGAAAAATGGCAGAAGCAGTGGTCGGTCATTCCCGACCATACCTGGTACGGCTCAAGCAGGACAGTCCGGGTGTGCCTTGTGGCCGACGGCAAGGGAGTTAAACTGAGCAGTTCGCAGATTCAAAGAGCGGA
>JBFZBL010000050.1:0-6447 GCA_041308485.1 Phycisphaerae bacterium
CATAGAAGCTTTTCTTGAAAAAGGCGTCTGGAAGATTGGCGTGCCTCAGAAAAAATAGGTTATGAACAAAGCCGAAGCAAGAGCCAAACATATTGTCCCCCGCCCCGTCGACTGGCCAATACGGCAATAGAGGAAAGATATGAGTTTTTTGGATTTGGTAAATAAAAGATACAGCGTCAGAAATTATAAAACCGCGCCTGTCCCGCATGAAATCGTCGTTCGATGTGTCGAAGCGGCCAGATTAGCTCCTTCGGCCTGTAATTCGCAGCCATGGAAGTTTGTAATAGTCGATGCCCCCCAGCTTGTAAGTGAGCTGGCTAAGGCGGCTTTCGAAGGGCTTCTGGATTTCAATCATTTCGCCTTCAAAGCGCCTGTCTTGGTATTAATAGTTTCCGAAAGAGAGAAATTGTCTGCTAAATTCGGCAGTATTGTTAAAAAGAAAAACTTCACCCTGATGGATATCGGGATAGCCGCTGAGCATTTTTGTCTCCAGGCCGCAGAAGAAGGCCTGGGAACATGTCTGATTGGCTGGTTCAATGAAAAGAAAGTAAAGAAGCTGCTTTCAATTCCCATGCTTAAAAGAGTGGAGCTGTTAATTACTGTAGGTTTTTCTGCCGATGAAAAAATCCCGCCTAAAAAAAGAAAAAGTCTTGCTGAGATACTAAGCCGTAATAAATATTCTTAGCCACTTGGCCGATTAAACCCGTGAGATGGCGGCTTCGCCTATCTCACGGGTTGAACCCGTGTCTCAACAACTTCACGTTTAAAAATTTTGCTGTTGGACCACTATATAAGTATATACGCATATACTTATATGCTTTGCGATATCTTCTTTATATATTTCACGTTCCAAACAATGCGCTTGCCGATTTGTGGATAATGGCCGTATTTTGTTTGTCGATCGCATAATAAACATAAAGCCCTCTTTTTTGAAACCATACAATTCCCGCATCTTTCAAAACTCGCAGATGCTGAGAAGTCGCCTCCTGTGATATACCCAGTTGCGATGTCAGCTCCGTAACACACAGCGAACGACGCTTAAGTGCCTGAACAATACGCACTCTTGCCTCAACGGAAAACAATTTAAATATTCCCGCCAGCTTTTCCGCCTCTGCCATAACTTTTCACCTCCATATTCTGCATGACACTAAAGTAAACTTGCACTACCCAGCCATACATATTCTAATTTACTACTGAGTAGCACTATATAAGTATATACGCATATACTTATATACTATGGGCCTGATTGTCAAACTCAAAGTGTAAAAATCTGTGTCTTTGCTCGGCTCAATAATGCCCCTTAGGGGCGCGGACAAGGCGAAAGGGTATTGCAGATGCTTGTATCGAGAATACCCTTAGCCGAAGAACGCAAGCCGAGCATAAGCAGTGTAATCTGTGGCTAAGAACAGTGTCTAAAAGTTCTCTGTGCCCTCTGTGTTCTCGGTGGCTAAGTCATGTTAATCTGGGCAATCTATGGTTGAACCTTTTGTGCTTTTTCATGTCTAAAAATTCTCTGCTTGCCACGGCATAGCGTAGCGACGCCGGGTGGCTAAACAAAAACCCCAAAAAAAACCCAAAAATTCAATCGTTTCTAATCACTTCCACCCACTTTTCACCCGCTTTTTCTCAAAATTTATACTTTTCTATACTTTTCGTTACGTTTCGTTACTTTGCATTATAACGCATCCAGCAGATTGTTTCCCCCGCTTATACGCCATTTTCTCCCCCCAAATTTCCTCCCAAACCCCCAGTTTCTAAAATTACGTATTTTTTTCATTTTTTAAAAATTCCACCTGTGGTGAGCTTGTCGAACCAGCCGAAGGACCTGTCCTGAGCTTGCCGAAGGGCTCTTTTTATTCTTTTTCGCTTCAAATTCCAATTTTTTTATCGAAAAACCAATCCATTCCCACACTTCAAGTTGTCAAATAAGTATCGTTTTGTCGATGATTTTGAGGTGTCGAGCTCCGGTCTTGCCGGATACTCGTATTATTGGTAGAATTGTAACCCAATATTGGGCCAAGGTTTGTAATAATATGCTTAAATTTCGAATAAAGGAGGCCATAGTGAACTGGTTGAGATTTATAACTATTCAGGTTGTTCTGTTTTCTACGGCTGTTTGTTTTGCCGCTGAACCGGCCTCGCAGGGCGAGAAAGAAAAAATCGCAGTTTTGCGTCAGACCGCACAGAATTGGCTCGATGTTGGTATTGCACAATCTAAAAGGGGTCTTTATGGGCAGGCCGAGAAATCCTTCCTCGCCGCGCAGGAGTATCAGGAGTATCTGACTGCCGCAGAGCAAAAGCAGCTCGAACAGTCTCTCGCGGAGGCACGCTTGGTCACGGCAGAAAAACAACCCATCTCCGAACATCAGAGGTGGAAATTGACCGGGATTTACTATCGCAGTGTGCAGCTTTACAATGCAGGCGAGTTGGAAAAGGCGAGGGAAGGTTTTGTTACAGTTGCCAAATATGGCCCGCTTGTCGCGCCGAAAGGCCAGACGGCCGAGGATTACCTAGTTAAAATAGACAGCACGCTAACCGAAAAGTATAAAGATCAGCCGGACATGAACGCTCCGCTGTCGGCGAATGTAGAGTACGCCGGTCAGCCCGCGCCGTCTGGAACCAAGGCGCCGTTTTTGAAGCGATTTGCCTACTTTATTATTGGAAAAAAGTTAGTTGAAACCCCGCCGCCTGAAACCAGGGCGTCGCCTTTGAAACCAGTTCCAGCTAAAGCACCTGTCAAAAAGAAAGCGGATGAGGAGCCGAAGGTGAATCAAACGCATGAGCAAACAACCGAGTTAGTGTTAGCGGCTGAACCGCCGGCGAAGACAGAGACGTCCTCTGCCGGCGCACAAAAAGTTATACCCGAAAACAGTATCGAAACGACACCGGATGGCGATTCGAGGGTAAAAATTGTTCGCGCCTATACCAGGGCGGTTATCGAGGATGCCACAGTCAAGGTGGAATACTATATAAGCCGGGATGAGTTAGACAAGGCGATGTCGGTAGTTCGTGCGGCGACTCTGACCATTAAAGAAAACCGTTCCTTGATTGGAGACGAACTGTTCGCTCAGTACAGCGTTCGCCTCAAGCAGCTTGCCGACAAGATTGCTAAGGTTCACAAGATGTAATAAAATCGTACGGCTGCTGGTTACCGTTTTTGCCGAAGAGAATAACTCAAAAAATCAGCTAATTGACCATTGCACTATCCAAGACAAGATACTTTGCCTGCGGGCACAAAGCCCCTACTTTAACCTGTTATCGGTTGCAAAAACTTTCCATTTGTGCTATATTTCCCAAATTGACATTTCAACAATAATACTTGATTTTAGTATTTCAGTGTGAGATAATATAGGACTTTAAGTGGTTATACGGCATTGAGGCCGAGTGGTAAATGCCAGGGAAGATTTTTTACTTGCAAAAATGGGCGTTTTCGGATAAACTCACTATCAGAGGTATAACCTTTCCTGATAGCGGCGGGGTGTACAGTGATTTTATGAAGTATAAGTAAATATTCCTGTGAAAAAACAGTTTTTTGCTGGAGGAGGTTCAACTTTGAACACATTAATACTACCGACAAGGCGACTCGCAAAAACCCTCATATTAGTACTGCTAACATCGATTCTGATGGTGACAGCGTTGTTGGCTGAAGATTCACCGAAGGCGGGCCAAGGGGACAAAGGCAAAGCGGTCCATCAGATAGTTGACAACTGGATCCAGATAGGGAACGAACAGTACAAGCGAGGATTCTACGCGGCGGCGGAGAAATCCTTCATGCGAGCAAAGGATTATGAGGAGTTTCTGACTCCCGAGGAGAGAGCCAGGCTCGATGAGAGCTTGCAGAAGGCACATAAGGCAGCAGTCGAGCAGGAGACTGCTGCAACCCCAAAGCAGAATGCAGACGAATCCGCTGCGCAGCAACCCGTAAGTAAACCGGCCGTTGAGCAGCCGAAAGGACAAGCTGCGGTCGAGGTCAATAAAGTCGCAGAACCTGCGGCGTCGGCTGTTGCGGTAACAACGCCAGACCAGCCTGAGCAGGAGCAGGGATATATAGGCGTTATTAACCGGCGGACAAGTATAATTCGCAGCAGAGTAAAAGCTGTTGTTAATGATTCCGCAGCCAAAGCCGAGAGCTTTATCGGTCAGGGCCAGTTCGACAAAGCCCGGGAGTCCGTAGAGGTTGCCGAGAGAGTCGTTTACGAAAATCAGCAGCAGCTTGGCGATTATCTGTTTAATCAATACTCCGGGCAGCTGAAGCAGCTGTCAGAAAGAATAGCGGACGGGCAGAAGCAGCAGGCCCAGCAAAAAGAGGACGAGAAGCGGATGAAGGCCGAGAAGGCGCAGCAGGAGTATAAAGCGCAGATGTCGGCCGATCGCGAAAAGCGAATCAAAGACCTGTTCCAAAATACGCTGAGCTTCCAGAAACAACAGAGATACGATGAAGCGCTTGGTCAGCTTGAAATGCTTCTCGCCATAGACCCGCAAAACAATCAGGCGCTTATACTAAAGCAGACGCTTGAGGATATGGTCAGTTTCCGCAAGCAGCTCGAACTTGAAAAGGAAAAAGGCAAGGAAAAAGTCAACACGTTGATTAATGCGGATGAGTCGGCGATACCTTATGCCGAAGAGATGACTCACCCCAAAAACTGGCGTGAAATTATCGCCAAGCCGACGCGTCAGCCTCTTCCGGAGGATGTAATCGGCGAGGAGTCTACCAACGCCAATGCTGCAGTGGAAAAGCAGCTTGACGAAATCGTTAACCTTCCCGGGCTTTCGCCCGATATGCAGCTTCGTGAAGCTGTGAATTTGATAAAAAATTCTGTTTCGCCGCCCCTTGAGATATTAGTGAACTGGGGCGATTTGTACAACAATGCCAATATCGACCAGACAACCCCGATAAATATGGACCCGCTGGCAAATGTTACACTGCGCACCGCATTGGACCTTTTGCTTCAGTCTGTCTCAGCGGGCGTTTCCCAGCTGGGTTATGATGTCAGGGACGGTGTTGTCAGGGTCGCAACACGACAGACGTTACCAAGCAGAATGAAAGTCAAAGTTTACGATGTTACAATACTCGTAGGTCGCCCGGCCGATTACTACGTCAGTGCAGCCGGCGGACAGGGCGGACAGGGCGGCGGTGGCGGCGGCGGCGGACAGGCCAGCGGCGGTCAAGGCGGCGGCGGCGGTCAAAGTCAAGGCGGCTATTTTTCAGAAGTTTTCGAAGAAACCGAGGAGGAACTCGATAGAGATACCCTCCGTGACGAGGCTCTTGAACGGATGGATAATCTCATTATTCTCATTCAGAATACGGTTGACCCGACGAGCTGGTACGATGCCGGCGGAGAGGGAACCATAACTGCTTACGAAAGTAAAAAGATTGTTGTTTCGCAGACGCCTGAGAACCATCTTGAAATAGTAAAGCTGCTTTTAGAGATGCGTAAAGCACTCGGGCATCAGATTTCCATTGAGGCCAGGTTCCTGGTAGTCGGGGAGCACTTCCTTGAAGAGGTCGGTCTCGATGCCTGGGGCAATCTATATCTCGGTGAACATATGGGGACGTCAGTGTGGCGTTTGGAATCCTTTGAAATGGCCCAGCCCGTAGGGACGGGGGTAGCGGGAGGTTTTGATATCGCTAAGAGTACTGTTCAATTCCCGCCTGGTTATCCCGCAGCGGCCCCGCAGTCCATATCCCAGGGAGCCCTGATGGGTTACTTTGGCGGGCAGTTCGGAGGAGTTCTTGACAATCTTACAGCTAATTTTCTTATCAGGGCGACTCAGGCACATCGAGATACCGAGGCTCTGGTCGCCCCGAAAGTTACGGTGCTCAGCGGCGAATCCGCCACACTGCAGGTAAGGCGAACTATTCGCACTGCGGCACCGCCGGATATCAGCTACACCAATTACGGCTATGGCGGCGTCGGCGGCACCGGCACTGGCGGCGGCACCAGCTCTATCCAGAACAACACGTTCTATATACCCACAGGTCCTACTCTTAATATTACTCCGACTATCACCCCCGACAGGAAGCACGTATTACTTAATATAGTCGCCGAAATGTGGGAGTTTCTGGGTATGGACACCTCAGTGGTTGATGCGCCATTCCCGAGCAACGGTATCCAACCCCCTGTGGTTCTTCAATACAGTGTCTCGCTGCCTCAGACGCAGCGATCGAGGGTTAAAACAAGGGTCAGTGTGCCTGATGGCGGGACGCTGCTGCTCGGCGGGCTGAAAGGAACGGCTAAAATAGAAACAGAAGTCGGCACGCCCGTGCTAAGCAAAATACCGATTCTCGGAAGGATATTTACTAACCGCAGCAAGGTTGCCGACCAGAAAATCCTTCTGATTCTGGTCAAGCCAACAATCATCCTGCAGGAGGAGGCCGACGCGGAGGCCATTGCGGCTATGGAGGGCCAGCTTTAAAGATACACAGTAATACATTATTGTAAGGAG
>JBFZBL010000051.1:0-17724 GCA_041308485.1 Phycisphaerae bacterium
TGATAACAAAACATGCTCATAACATATCTCCTTCAAACTCAATCTATAACATTTGGTTTTTAGTTTTAGTCATTATGCAGGTAAAGTTCTCTGGCTATTTGCCTGCCCGTGTCAGTTTTGAATATCCTGCCTATAAACTCTTTAAGCTTATTGGTATCCATTGCGCCGCATTCATCCGGGATATTAACCAGCCAGTCAGCATCCCAGATAACACGGAATTCGATGGTGTCTATGTTTCTTGCGCCGTGATGATTGGCGATGATTTTGCAAATATGCTCTATTCGCTCGAGGTCAACACACTCGCCATTCAGTATTTTTTCCGCAATCGGCGGACCTTCGATTTCCTGGTATTTCCCTGCGGCTGACTTGTATTTTTTCTCCGCCTGGTGAATACCAATGTCGTGCAATATGGCCGCTGCGGTCACAACCGATTCGTCGCCGCCCTCGACGGCCTGTATCCGCTCAGCATACCCCAAAACCGCCAATGCGTGGTTAATCCTTTTCTGGTCGTCGCCGAATACTTCTTTCATTTTGTTAATAAGTGTATTTCTCATCGCTCGCAATCAAGCCCGAATCATTATCAGCAGCATTTTGAATTTTTCTTCCGCGGCAACCGAATGCGGAATATTTGCCGGCATAATTATCAACTGCCCCGCTGAAACATTTATCTTTTTGCCGCCTATTGTTAATAACGCCCTGCCGTCGAGTATTTGCACAACCGCGTCATAAGGAGCTGTATGCTCACTAAGTCCCTGTCCGGCGTCAAAGGCAAACAACGTCAGTGTACCGACCGGCTTATCAATTATTGTTTTGCTGACCACGGAATCGTCGGCGTAACCAATAAGCTCCGCCAGAACCGCCGGCTTTGCCAGGCAGCTTTCCAGAACATTTGAAGTACGTTTCGTTTCACTCATTCTCTGCTCCCGCTTCTCGCCGTTTTTTTACCATTTTCCTTATCCGCCAATTGTTTCAATGTAAGACCGTCAAGAAACTCGTTGATTTTGCCCTGAAGACGGGTTAATTCCGGGCTGATATTGCACCGACGGGAGAGGCGGCAAATCCTGCAATTGTTCAGCCGGACAGGCCCCTGAATAATTTCGACCAGCCGACGAACGGTTATCTTTGAAGGATTCTTACAAAGCTCAAAACCTCCGGAAGGCCCCATTTCGCTTTTGACAATCCCGGCCTTGTGCATCCGCTGCATAAGCTTGCAGGCAAGCTGATAGGGTATTTGCTGACGAACAGCAATCTTTTTAGTGGAAACCGGCTCGCCGCCGAACCTGCCAGCCAGGTCAACTGCAGCCCTTAACGCATAATCCGTATTTCGCCTGATAATATCCATGTTTTCCTTAAGATTGATTGCTATAGGACTAATATAGTCCTACTTAATACCGGCGTCAACATAATAATGTTCATTTTTTATAATTATTTTAAGTGATAACGCTAATCCGATACAACAATCTCGCCTGACGAAGAAAAGCTCACATGCTTTTTAAGCTCTTTTGATGATTCAAATCGATATCTACCTGCGCCCTGCACGAGGATATTTATGCCTGCCGCATTAATCTCGATATTTTCCTTTGGGAATTTTTGGCGAATGACGTTAGCAATAAGCAATGCTTTTTCAATGCCGTCGCCCCTGTGATAATTTATTACTTCATCGGGCTGCGCGAGACGGGGTCCATTGTATATCGAAATATTGTCCATTTTTTGCAGGTGTTCATAAAGAACATCGAGAGATATCGACAGGGCCATCTCCAGCGACACAGGGTTCCGTTCGACAGCAGCCTTAAGAAACGGCAGCCAGTCGCATGTTTCCATATCGCGATATGCATAGAAGGCAAGGTCGGCGGTTACGCTTTGGCTACGAATATTCTGCAGGTAACCGATGACTCTGTCGCGAGTCCAGTCAACGCCGATTTCTATTGCGGGAGAGGGCAGATAATTTTTTTCTGGCGAGGGCAGTTTCGGGTCACAATGAACAAAGTCGGCAAGCCCATCGACAAACTTTTTAACCTCAGGCATAAACGGCTGGAGGAATCCGGTGAGCGCCGCCTTGCCTTCGTCGGTCCGGACATCGATTTTCTCATTGGTGATAAAATCGCAGAGGGAATCGCAGCGGACTCTGCCCGGAATCTCGGATTGGACAAAATCCTCATCAGCGACCTCGGCCAGAAGCTTTTCGTGCGTAGTATCGGCAATTCGGAAGTCGCTGCCGTGTTCATAGCTGAACAACGTTTCGGCTTTCAGAAATTGCGGATGACCGTGGCAGTCGCGACAAAGCTGAAAGTATTTCTGATATGACGAATTGCCCCTGAGATAATTGGCAAAAACAACCAATGAAAGTTCACTGGATAAATATGAGCCAAGCTGTTTTACGAAATGACCGTAAACATCTGGTTTTATAGGGGCGTCTTTATAAAAACAATGAACATAGCCGGATGGATGGGCAACGATTGTTACGTTTTCATTGCGAAGGGCACGCTGGGCCTTGGCCGATATTACAGTGCCGTTGAACCACATCGCTTTAGTGACAAGACGGCGATTGTTGGTAAGAACCCCATCACGGATGTCGATAAAGTTCTGGGAATGAAGCGGCGTGAGTATCGCGTAGATATCGTTAAGCGGTATGCCGCAAACTATAAAGGCGGCGGCGGCATAAAGCGCAGACAGTGAGACACATTCGCCGGCTTTTTTGGAATAGTTGGGCTTGTGAATAAAGGCCTCCATCGCCTCTACTGTTTCAGTCTTCCAATAGGGAATAACATCGGTGTCGTATTTATCGAGACCGAAGTGCTTGCGTATATCCACATCAAAATAGTATTTGTCGCCCTCGTAGCCGAAAAGGCCGTTGCTTTTGGCGATATCCTCCGGAGAAACATACTTGGCAAAGCGAGCCAGCTCTCTCGATTTACTCGTCAGACCCCAAGTTTCCAAGTCCAGATTGAAGTCATATTCGTCCATTATGTACTGGCGGAGACGCAGAAGTTTTTTGAAACCATCCTTGCCTTCAAGTTTTTTGAAGCAGCTCTCTTCTCTCCACTTCCAGACAATTGGGCTCATTATATTAGCGAGAATCAATGCGTAGAACAATTCCGGGAAGACGAACACCTCCATATCCGAAAGCGTTACGGCTGAACTGTATTTTTCGAGGTCTTCAGGTTTAATCTTAGTCATTACCAGTCCTTCCTGTTTCGGCACCACGGAAGCAATTCGCAGATATTACACTGGTCTCTACGCCGGCCGGTGCAATCTTCGAGAATGCCGATGCGTGAGAGAGCGAAATCATATTTTACGGGATCGTCCGGCGAAATCTGGGCAAAGTTGCGCGTTATTTCAATGGCGGTTTTCAGCGAGACGTTTTTGTGATTATGAAAGCCGAGAATCCTGCAAAGCCGGGCTATATGGACATCGACGGGAACAAGGAGTTTCGATTTATCGACTGAGCGCCAAAGGCCCGCATCAACATCGTCACTGCGAACCATCCAGCGGAGAAACAGATTGAGGCGTTTGGCAGCACCGCCCAGGCCGGGCCCCGCGAGAAGAAAGGCAAGACCTTTGGATTTACGCCCCTGATGTGTCATACGATACTTATCCAAAAGCGAATCGCAGAAACGCATCAAGGCAAAAATCGTATTTTCGTGAGAGCGGTCAAATCCGAACAGAAAATACTTTTCGATAGTGCTGTAATCGGCAAGCACGCCTTTAAGCAGCGTCAGCAGGTCGGCAATATCGTTACCGGTATTAAAACGGTGCTTAAAATCCTCAAGCGAGGCCCGATCTTTATCGGTGAAATTCACCACAAATTGATAAGGGCTACTGCTCATCCTTCCAAGCAAATCATTCAAATCGTTCTGAATCTGCTCGACCCTGCCATAAGCGAGGCAGGCAGAGAGAAGTCCGACGATTTCCATATCCGCAGGATTAGTGTACCGATAAACGAATTGAAGCGGGTCGGGTTTTATTAATTCTTTTCGGTTGTATCTTTCATACAGGCCTTCGAACAACGCCTTTAGTTTTTCGGGCTTCGCCGGGGAAACATTAGCGGGCGAACTGGCAACTGTTGTTCTCATTAACTAATGACTCCTGCAATTAGCCGGCGACCCGGAACTTTCCAATTAGTGTTCGCAATCGATTCATATCGGGCTCCCTTTCGAACAATGGCCGATTATCCTGCTGATAAATTCCCACGTTTTCCTCGAACGTGCTTTTGTTGGGATTTACATAAAAAATTCCAAGCGGGAGTTTATCCGTTTCGAGGGCCCTTTTAAAGGCAGCCGAACGATCGATAGGATTGTAAGAATCCTCAAGATAATATGTATGCTCCTTGAACCACTGCCAGGTGTTTATTTTGTTAAAAGTAACGCAGGGCTGGAATATGTCGACCAGTGCATAACCTTTATGCATAATTGCTTTTTTTAGTATCTCTTTGGTTTTTTCGGGGTCGCCTATGAACGCCCTTGCGACAAAACCGGCATCGAGCGAGATCGCGACAGCCAGCGGATTGAAGGGCTCAAGCATAACACCTGCGACCTGAACGGGGGTCTTGAAACCGAGTTGGCTGGTGGGCGAGGCCTGCCCCTTAGTCAGGCCGTAAACCATATTATTGTGGACGATATTTGTGATGCTGGGATTTCGCCTGATGGTGTGGATGAAGTGGTTGCCGCCCTCGCCATACATATCACCATCGCCGCTTTCGGCGATAACGGTCATCGAGGGATTCGCTGCTTTAATGGCGGCGGCTGGAGGGAGGGCGCGGCCGTGGAGACCGTTGAAAAAATTCGTTTTCAGATAATGCGGAATCTTGGCGGCCTGCCCTATGCCTGAGACCATAACAAGTTTTTCGGGAGGGATATCAAGCTCGGCAAGGGCTTTTTTGAGCACGTTGAGAATGCCGTAATCGCCACAACCAGGGCACCAAGCGATATCAATGTCACCCATATCGAAAACATTCGTATCCATAATAACCTCACTTAAGGATTTTTTTTAAGGCTAGCGCAACTTCCTCGACTGAAAATTGCAGGCCGCTGTATTTTAGAATTTTGTGTTCGATATCGAATCCAGCGTGTAACCTAATCAATTTGGCTAACTGGGCGGTCGCGTTGCCCTCGACGATTACTACCCGTTTCGCCTTCGACAGATAATCCGCGGTCTTTTTATGCAGCGGATAAATCTGGCTGTAATGCAAAAGAGCTGTATCGGATTTATCTAAAAGCTCAATCGCCTCTTTTACAACTGGATAAGTCGACCCCCAGCAGACAACGAGATTTTTGTATTTGCCTTTAGGATAAAGCTGCGGCTCTACAATCTCCGCTTTGGCGGATTCGAGCTTCCGCAGGCGTTTATCGACCATCCTGGTTCTTAGTTTCAAATCCTCCGTTATATGTCCCTCGGCGTCATGCTCGTCGCTGTCCACGCAGACAAGGCCTTTTCCAAAACCGGGAATGCCGCGAGGGGATATGCCGGTCGGAGTCATCTCGTAACGTTTGTAATCGGCAGCGGTCTTAACGACATACTTTTCAACTTGAACTTTCGAGACATCGAATGCAGAGGTATTGTAATAGGAATCAACAAAATACTGGTCACTGAGAACAAAAACCGGCATTTGGAATTTGTCGGCGAGATTAAAGGCGCGTGCTGTAAGATAAAACGCCTGCTCAAGCGTACCCGGAGCGAAAATAATTCTCGGAAATTCTCCGTGCCCGGCATAAAGCGCAAGCTCTAAATCAGCTTGCTCGGTACGAGTGGGCAAACCTGTTGCGGGAGCAGGTCTCTGGCCGAGATGAATTACTACCGGCGATTCGAGCATCCCAGCCAGGCTTACGCCCTCGACCATCAGGGCAAAACCGCCTCCTGACGTCGTTACCATAGCACGAGCGCCGGAGTACCAGGCGCCAATCGCCATATTTATCGCGGCGACTTCGTCTTCAGCCTGCTCGACAATTATGCCCGATTCACGCCCGTTTTTTGCCATAAAAGTAAGCACTGATGTTGAAGGTGTCATTGGATATGAAGAAACGAAATTGCACCCCCCCGCCATAGCGCCAAGCCCTATCGCGTCGCCGCCGCTCGGTATAATCTGGTCTTTAACACTTGCGTCCGGACTTATATTTATTTTAATACCGGCGCTCGCCGCCACGTCCCCGGCGAGCCGGAAACCGGCTTCGGCTGCCCTGACGTTGCTTGAAACAATGTCCGCGGCCTTTGCGGTAAACGTGCGCTTTACATATTCGCAAACATCATCGAGTTTCATTCCAAGCAGGCCTGCCAAGGTACCCGTAGCAACTACGTTTGAGTAAATCTTATTTCCGATTTCGTTGGCGATTTTGGTAAAAGGCGTTTCGACAAATTTTAATTTGGTCCCAGAAACCTCATCGCCCAGCAATTCCGCTTCGCCGATGACCACAGTGTCTGCGGTAATTCTATCCCGCAGATGCGATATGGCACCTTTATTCAACGGCACAAGAATATCTATACGGTCAACATAGGCGGATACCGGCCTGGAGCTGACGCGAATTTCGGTTGAGTTATTACCGCCGCGGACGCGGGACATATACTCCTTTGTCGCAAAAACGTTATAGCTGGCGAGCTTCAACATACCTGTAAGGATGCCCTCGACCGTTTGTATGCCCATACCCGCCTGGCCGCAAAGAATTATTGAAATGCCTTCGGCTTTGATGTGTTTCTCCCGCGTCATATCCGTATCTGCCCCTCTTCGACTATTGTCGATCAATACTTTTCGAGATGATGGAACTCCGCATTTTCCAGCCACGTCTGAGGCCTGGAAACGAACTCGATTATATTTTCGAGAAGAAAATAATGCTTGTTTTCCTCTTCGGCAAGCGTGTTAAAAATCGCCTTGTGACTCGGATTATCCGATTCCTGCGCCTTCTGGCGATAGAAAGAGCGACTGTCCCTTTCTATATCCTGCGCCTTTTTGTAAAGGTCAATCTGGCTATCGCCGAACTTGAACTTTTCTTTGCTCTGTCTCATCTTCGCAAAGATTGTCTTGGCATTGGTTAATAAAATTGTATCTGCTACCTCAGCGGAAGCTCCATCCTTCATTTTCGTAACCACACCGATATGGGCGTGCT
The DNA here is from genome assembly GCA_041308485.1 of Phycisphaerae bacterium. Classification (GTDB taxonomy): domain Bacteria; phylum Planctomycetota; class Phycisphaerae; order Sedimentisphaerales; family Anaerobacaceae; genus Fen-1362. The sequence goes on from JBFZBL010000051.1 coordinate 7,095, forward strand.
CCTCGTCTGCAAGCATTGTGAGAATGCTTACGAGCCCCTTGTGAGGCGCACTCTGAGCCAGTTCGCGATAAAATTGTTCTGCCAGTTGTTCTTTTTCAATAGCGAATTCAAATATATTCATCGCTCATTTCTCCCAACAGAATTGTTCACATTTCACGTAAAGGCCGCCATTTCCTGCCGTCTGATTCTATAAGATGGTCGGCCTGCGGAAAACTCTCAGAACCAGCACGGTATTCATAAGGCATCGACAACTTATCTTCCCACATTTTTAGAACCGGCTCAAGCAAACTCCAGGAAATCTTCACATCATCCTGGCGGGTAAAAAGCGTCTGGTCACCGAGCATACAATCCAGAAGCAGCCGCTGATATGCGTCAGGCGGCACCCCGCCAAAGACCTCGGCATAGCTGAATTTCATTCTGAGCGTCCCAATACAGACCTTAGAGCCGGGACGCTTGGCCTGAAAATTCAGCGAAATACCTTCCTGGGGCTGAATATGCATCACCAGTGTATTTGCCGGCAAATCAGGCAGCCCCGCGGAAACGAACATCGAATGAGGGACTTTTTTGAACGTGATGGCAATCTCAGTATTTTTTTTCGCGAGGCGTTTGCCGGTCCTGAGATAAAAAGGCACATCCCGCCATCGCCAGTTATCAACGAATAACCTCGCGGCAACATACGTCTCTATCGTTGAAGCGGCATCGACCCTCGGCTCCTGGCGATAGCCGGTGACATTTTGGCCGTTAATCTCACCAGCGGTATATTGCCCCCTGACAAAATCGGTGTTTACACTTTGTGTGGTCAGCGGCCTGATGCACTGCAGCAGTTTTACTCTTTCATCACGAACGTGGTCGGCCTCAAACGAAGGAGGCGGCTCCATCGCCACCAGAGCAAGCATACCGAGCATATGGTTCTGAAACATATCGCGCAAAGCGCCTGCCTTATCGTAATATCCGCCCCGATGCTCGACACCAACCGATTCTGCTATCGTAATCTGGACGTGGTCGATAAAATTGCGGTTCCATACCGGCTCAAAAATCGTGTTGGCAAACCTGAACATTAAAATGTTCTGGACTGTCTCTTTTCCCAGGTAATGATCGATGCGGTATATTTGCCGTTCGCTGAAATGCTTCTGGATAGCCCCGTTAAGGTCACCGGCGCTTTTTAAGTCCTTGCCGAACGGTTTTTCGATAACTAAGCGAATCCTTTCACAGCCCGGCCTGCCGGGACAGGAAAGCCCCGCCTTATCAAGCCCCTCCACTATTGTCCCATACAGCACCGGCGGCACAGCGAGATAAAAGATGCGACCGCCTTTGACGTTGTGCTCCACATCAAGCTGAGATATTCTCGCGGCAATAGATTTGTAAAATGACTCCTGCTCGTAATCACCTACAATATAATAAACCTTGTCTGTAAAACGCCTCACCAGTTCCGCAGGGACATCTCCGAGTGATTCGCGTATACAATCGCCGACATCAGCCTTGTACTGTTTATCAGAAAAATCGCTCCTCCCGCAGCCCACCAGATAAAAATTGTCATTGAGTAAACCGCGCCTTAAAAGTTCAAAGATGCTGCCGAGCAATTTGCGACGTACCAGGTCGCCGGACGCTCCAAATACGACCATGCCACAAGGTGGAGCGTTAATCTCCGCACAGGCGATTTCCTGCGGCAAAAGTGTCGGACAAATATCGCTCATAATCTAACTCAAAGCTAAAAGTGCAAAACACAAAACTATAACGAAGAACTTTTGAGTTTTACACTTGGGCTTTAAGCTTTCAGTTTTAAACTTTTCGTTTAATCATCAACCGGTTCAAACTCGTCTTTGCCCGCGCCGCAGTCCGGGCAAACCCAGCCGGAGGGCAAATTCTCAAAACTTGTTCCCGGTTTTACGCCGTTGTCCGGGTCGCCCACTGCCGGGTCATAAATATAGCTGCACATAATACATCTGTATTTTTTCATCTTATTCACTCCTTGGGCCGCCTTAGGTTTATGTTCAATATACGTAGCCGCCGATTTGGGCGTTCTACCGTGTTTTACATCACGATAGTAGGCATAGGTCATCGGATAACCCTGGCCTTCAAACGATTCACAGGCAACTATTTTGCCTATGAACAGCATGTGGCTTCCCACATCAACACATCGAGTTAACTCTGCCTCAAGAAACCCGACGGTATTATCAAGAATTATCGGTGAACCCGTCGTGCCGAGGCGATATTTCACCTGTTCGAGCTTGTTTATGTCCCTGCCGGTCCTAAAGCCGAATTTGCCGATGAAGGGCATCGGCGCCGTCTCGGAAAGTATTGAAACGGCAAAAACCCTGCTACTACTGATAAACTGGTGCGTCAGACACTGCTTGTTGACACTTACCCCCACCATCGGCGGCTCCGGCGTCAACTGGAATACCGTATTCACAAGACACCCGTTTAATTTGTCATTCTCTTTCGATGTGAGTATGCACATCCCATAGCTTAGTTTGAACAGCGCTTCCAAATCAAGCATCGTTCGGCTTCCTGCCTCTCCGGCGTAAATTAAAGTGCCCCTGACCAGCGTTACGGCATCTTCTCAAGCTGATTATACAAAATAGACAGATGATTGAATTCTTCGGAGATAATCATATCAATCTTTTCCTTCCCGGACAAAGAAACAAACTTTTTTAAGCCGGAATAAAAAACTATCGAGAGCTTCTCTGCGTTGACCGCTGTCTCGAAGACCTCTTTTATCGTCTCTCTACCGGTTAATTTGGTCAGCCGGTCCTTTTTGCCTTCGACGCCGTGGCTGGCAGCCATCGCCTGTAAATAAAAAGCCGACTCGTCGTCGGGGTCAAAGCTTGTCGGCTCTTTATCAGAAACACCAAGCTGTTTTCTCATTTCCTGGAATATTTTGAAATGGCCGTCTTCCATACCGGCCAAGGCGATGAACATATCCTGCGTTTTCTTGTCTGAAACCTTTTTGGCCGCTTCACGGTAAAAATACGCGCCGTTTTTTTCTATCTGCTCGGCCATTTCGTAAATTTCGTCCAGGTTAAAACTTATCGCCATTACCAATCTCCTTACTTTGCGGCACCGCGCTTGCCAAGTTCCTTGTCGAGCATATACATCGAACCGGCGCTGTCTTTAAGAAGCTGCAGTTTAGCCACGATTTCGCTGGCGTTTTTCTCTTCCTCAACCTGCTCGGCAACAAACCACTGCAGGAAGATGCCTGTCGCATGGTCTTTTTCCTTCGCCGCCAAATCAACGAGGTCGTTTATCAGGCCGGTTATCTTCTGCTCGTGCTTATAAGCAGCCTCAAAAGCCGCCAGAGGCGATTTCCACTCTGCGGTAGGTTTGTCTATCGCCTCAAGAGTAACCCTGCCTCCCCGCTCAATTATGAAGTCATATATCTTCATCGCGTGGGTTTTCTCCTCCGATGTCTGCACCCGCATCCAGCCGGCAAAGCCGGGCAGATTAATCGACTCGAAATACGCCACCATCGCCAGGTACAGATACGACGAATAAAGCTCGGCATTGATTTGGCCGTTCAGTGCATCCTCCATTTTCTTTGCTATCATATTATTTTCCTTCCCACAGTCCGTGAATGTTGCAATGTTCACGAGCCGTTACATTGGTTGCCTTGATATTAAAAATCGCCTCGGGCGCAACGCCCGGTTTGAGAAACTGCCGATATACTTTGCCGTCCGCGATAAGCTCAATCCACTCGATGTAGTGCTTTTCTTCCATCGGGTGAGGAACGCCGCCGACCTTGACCTTGAAACCGTCCGCAAGTTTTTCGATTACCGGCACATGTTTTTCCTTCGAGGCATCAACTGTATTGACAATCAGTTTCAGCATCGGCTGTTCACAGCATATCAGCCCGCCCTTTCCGCCCCGCAGCACCTCAACTATATTGCCGCACGCCTTGCACTCGTAAACTTCCAGTCTTTCCGCCATTGTAATCCCCTTTCACACAAAATCGAATCAGTTTCTTCCGTTTTTTATCCCGCTATCATTAACTATTTAAGCACTCCGATTTCCCTGTGTTTAGCCGCTATTTTATCCGCCAGAAGGTTCAGCGAGACAAAATCCTTATCCGTCGCCACACCTTTTGTTATCACCGGCTCTATAACTTCAACCTTCAGATTGCCCAGCATTCCGGATAACTGCTCGACCATTTTGCCTGCCCAGCCAAATGAGCCGATAATCGAAACAAATCGGGTTTTGGGCCGAAGCGCATTGGCCAGGAATGTCGCATAAGCCGCTGAAGGATGAGCACCGACAAGCACCGTCGGCGAGCCGATGACTACGGTCGCCGCATCGACAATCGCCATTGCCAATTCCCCTATATCCACACCCGTCAGGTTAAACTGCCTGACCTTTATACCTCGCTCGGCCATCGCATCTACAAAATGCTCAACCATATCACGAGTGCTGTCGTGCATCGAAACATACGCCACTACAACTTCATTTTTGACATCGTCGCTTACCCAGTCCTTGTAAGCATCAATTATAAATTTAGGCCTTTGATAAACTGGTCCGTGACTCGGCGCGATTATCTGAATGTCAAACGATTCGAGCTTCTTGAGATTGTTTTTTATCGGTGCCCTGAAAGGCATCATAATCTCGGCGTAATACCGCTTCGCGCATTCATAAACCATCGGCTCATCTTCCACAAACAAGCTGCTTGTCGCAAGGTGCGACCCGAAGAAATCACAGGAGAAAAGTATTTTGTCCTCCGACAGATACGTACTCATCGTCTCGGGCCAGTGAACCCATGGGGTTAAAACAAACTTAAGCGTTTTATCGCCCAGTGACAATTCCTGCCCATCTTCGACAACGATAAATTTTTCGTCTTCCACACGCAAAAGGTCCATCAGCATTGCCTTGCACTTGGCATTTGTGACGACTTTCGCCTCGGGATAAAGCAAGAGCACATCTGGTATCGAGCCGGAATGGTCCTGCTCGGCGTGATGCGCGATTACGTAATCAATTCGCTCCACTCCGGCGCTGACGAGATTATCCAGTAAAACATGCGTCTTCTCCGGGTCAACCGTATCGAGCAGCGCCGTTTTCTGGCTGCCTTTTATCAGGTAGGCATTGTAGCTGGTGCCGTCGGGCAGCGGAATCAATTCATCGAAAAGTCGTCTGTCCCAGTCGATAGCCCCCACCGCATACACATTGGGTTTAATCTCGTTGGTCATAAGTCAAAATCCTTTTAGTTTTGTTCTTACAACTCTTTGGCCGCCTTCAATACCGCATCGTAATCCGGCTCAGTGGCAATCTCAGGCACTATCTGAAGGTAACGTACAACGCCTTTTTTATCAACAACGAAAACTGCCCTGGCCAGCAATCGCAAATCCTTTATCAACACTCCATACGCCCTGCCGAACGAAGCATCGCGATGGTCCGACAGCGTCTGAACATTTTTTATACCTGCCGCACCGCACCACCGCTTTTGCGCGAAAGGTAGATCCATACTGATTGTCAGCACCACAACGTCGCTGCCGAGCTGGGCCGCCTTCTCATTAAACTTGCGGGTCTCCATATCGCAGACGGATGTATCCAGCGAAGGCACCGACGCTATTATGCAAACCTTGCCGGCAAAAGACGACAACCTAACCGGCGATAAATCATTTGCCGTAACTTCGAAATCAGGCGCCTTTTGCCCAACCTTGACCGTCTGACCGAGAAGTGTAACCGGCTTACCCTTCATTGTCACTACACCTGTGCGTTCTTCCATAATCTGCCTCCTGCATCCATTAAACACTAATGACGTTAATCCCAATAATCCAAACATCGTGATTACAAAAAAGTTTCTGCTCATAAATTCACCATTTTCCAACATTTTGCTGGGATAAGACCAGGTTTGATCCGGACTAAAGGACCAAACCTGGCCTCGCTTCTTTAACCCTCTCTCGCAACCAGAATATAGTAACGAGAAAAATGTTACTATAAGCAAATCCCTTATTTTGTGATGGGAGGTTGCCTATATGTCTTCAATAATTAACCGCCTCGATTTCAAAGTGCGCCTTCGGATGCGAGCAGGCCGGGCAGTTATCAGGGGCATCAGTCCCTTCGTGGACGTATCCGCAATTTCTGCAAACCCATCTGACCGGCTTTGACCTCTTAAACACAACCCCATCGGCTATGTTTTTGGCCAGCGCAACATAACGCTGCTCATGTCTTTTTTCCGCAATGGCGACGCTCTTGAAGACATTCGCTATCGCCGAAAATCCTTCTTTTTCTGCGGTCTTCGCAAATTCCGGGTACATAATCGTATTTTCGTAGTGCTCGCCGCCCGCCGCTTCCTTAAGGTTTTCCAGCGTGCTGCCTATTTTACCGGCCGGAAACGCTGCTGTGATTTCAACCTCGCCGCCTTCCAGAAACTTGAATTCCCTTTTGGCATGCTCCTTTTCCTGGTTAGCCGTTTCTTCGAAAATGGCTGCTATCTGCTCATAGCCTTCTTTTTTGGCCTGGCTTGCGAAATAGGTATAACGGTTTCTTGCCTGTGATTCGCCCGCGAATGCGGCCAGAAGATTCTTCTCTGTCTGTGTCCCTTTCAACTTCATTTATGTTCTCCTAAATTTAATCAAGTTTAAATTTCTAAAACAATCTTTCCGAATTGAGCGCCCTGCTCCATTCTGGTCACTGCCTCATAAAACCTGTCCAAAGGAAAAACAGAATCAATCACGGGTTTCATCTTTACCGCTGAAATCGCCGAAAGCATCCCGCGAAAATCATCGTTTGACCCCATCGTCGAACCCATAATTGTAATCTGGTTCCAGTATAGCGCCTGAAGATTCGTTTCCGCCAGCGGGCCGCCTGTTACGCCGCAGATTACGATTTTGCCGCCCCGCCGGACACAGGCGAAATCGACCGGCCAGGTTGCCGCGCCGACCGTTTCGAGCACAACGTCAACTCCGCGACCTGCTGTTATGCCTCTCACCGCTGAAGCCACGTCACCGGTTTTGTAGTTTATTCGATGGTCTGCGCCTAATTGTTCGGCATATTTCAGTTTTTCATCGGATGATGATGTCACTGTCACAACCGCGCCGGCCAATTTAGCCAATTGTAAAGCCGCCAGTGCAACGCCCCCGCCTATGCCATGAATAAGCAATGTCTGACCGGCTTTCAGGCCGGCCCTTGTCATCAGCATTCGCCACGCGGTAACATACGCCAGAGGCAAAGCCGCCGCTTCATCGAAACTCAGGTGGGAAGGTTTTCGATAAACATTTCCCGCCGGAACAGTAACATATTCAGCGAATGTCCCGGGCCTGCCCATACCAACGATACTGAACGAAACGCATTCGCTCTGCTCGCCTCTTCTGCAATATTCGCATTTACCGCAGCTCAATCCGGGATTGATAAGAACTTCATCGCCGATAGCGACACCATCAACTCCTGCGCCAATCTCGCTGACCACACCCGCCCCATCCGACCCGAGAATATGAGGCATTGACAGTGTGACTCCAGGCCTGCCCTTTCTAATCCATATATCGAGATGATTCAACGCGGCGGATTTTACCTGTATTAACACCTCCCCAGCACCCGGTTTGGGGCTGGCGATGTCAGTCACCTTCATCTTATCCATCTCGCCATGTTCTGTTATTACTACAGCTTTCATTTTAGGCCATTCGTTTTACAGTTATCGGAATTATGTTTTGGTTTTGCTTTTGCAGGAATCACAAATGCCCTCAAGATATACCGTCTTTCTTAATATCTTAAATTTAGACGCTATGCTCGCGGGCATTTTTATATCATCAAACGGCTCATAATGAAAGTCGAAAACTTTTTTGCATTTTATGCATTTGAAATGCTGATGATTACCCATCTCCCCATCGTACCGCCGAACATCTCCCGAACCTTCCACAATCGATGCTGAGCCAATCTCGGCAAGAGTCAACAGCGTGCGGTTCACCGTATCCAGCGATATGCCGGGAAACAATCGCCTTACGCTGCCCCACACTATTTCAGCCGACGGATGCTCTTTTGACTCAGCAAGTGTTTTATAAACCGCCATACGCTGGGGTGTTATCTTAAGACCATTGCGGCGGCAATTCTTAACAAACACATCGAGCATATCCTCCTGAGTCAGCCGTCGTGCCTTCGCTGTTTGAACAGTCATTTTCGTGCCTTTCTCATTTTACCCGCGTGCCTTTTATTACACCCTAATCCGAAGCCGGTTATTTTACCGTCAATCGTAGTAACTACGACATAGGAGAAAATATGGTTCGTCAATATTTTTACAAATTTTCTCTTTCCCCCACGCTGTTTTCCGCGCTTGATAACCAATCCTCAATAAGCTAAAGTTTGAAACCGCTGATAATCAATGCTTACAATTATTTGAAAAATAAGAAAGGACTGGTCTTATGAGAACACAAATCGCCATAATCAGCGTTCTGGCAGCTCTTATTTTAATTTCCGGATGTGAACTGGTCGGGCAGCCAAAAACATACTCGCCGAAGGAATCAAAACTCGACCCGAACGAACGTTATATCCTCACGCCCAAAGCCCCAGATACGCCGCGGATTAACGGCGCAAAGGTCTTCGGCGTCCGGCCCGGAAGTCCGGTACTTTATACTATCGCGGCAACGGGGACACGGCCTATCACATTCGGCGTACAAGATATGACTGAGAGTTCAATTCTATACAATCAATCGAGTACAAATAAGATTGTACCACCAGAGGGATATCTGGGTCTGCCTGAGGGATTAACTTTAGATAAGCAAACCGGCAGAATCAGCGGCAAATTAGACAAACCTGGTACATACAACGTAACACTCAAGGCGACCAATTCACTCGGAACCGACCAACGAGAATTGAAAATCGTCGTCGGCGATACGATTGCCCTCACCCCCCCTATGGGCTGGAACAGTTGGAACTGCTGGGCGCAAAATGTATCAGACAAAAACGTACGCGCCTCCGCTAAGGCGATGGTCGATTCAGGCCTGATTAACCACGGCTGGACATATATCAATATCGACGACACATGGCAGGGTGCCCGCGGCGGTGAGTTTAACGCGATACAATCGAATAAAAAATTTCCTGATATGAAGGAACTTGGCGATTATGTCCACTCGCTGGGCCTTAAAATCGGGATTTACTCAACTCCGTGGATAACCTCATACGCCGGCTACCTCGGCGGTTCAAGCGATGACCCCAACGGCTCATGGGAGAAGGCCGCCGACTACGAAAAAAACAAAAGGTTCGGCAAATACGCATTCGATACAAATGATGCGATGCAATACGCAAAATGGGGTATCGATTATTTGAAATACGACTGGCATACAAACGATGAAGCACACACCGCGCAAATGGCAAACGCGCTAAAGGCATCGGGCCGGGATATTGTGTATTCGCTGTCGAACAGCGCACCCTTCAATAATGCTGCAATCTGGGCAAAATGGACTAACTGCTGGCGAACGACCGGCGACATCCGTGATGCATGGAGCAAAAAACAGCTTCCGCCCAGCGAAAGCCAGTGGGCACAGGGTGTGATTGATATATGGCAGCAGCATATCAAATGGGTACCTTTCACAAGCCCTGGTCACTGGGCGGACGCTGATATGTTAGTAGTGGGCAAGGTCGGCTGGGGAAAACCTCATCCCAGCAAGCTGACACCCGATGAGCAATACACACATATCTCACTATGGTGCCTGTGGTCGTGCCCCCTGCTTTTAGGCTGCCCCTTGGACCAGCTCGATGAGTTTACACTGAATTTGATTTCCAACGATGAGGTTTTGGCACTGAATCAGGACCCCCTCGGCAAAATGGCAAAGCAGCTTCCTCCCGACGCAAACAGCAGGGTTCTTGTCAAAGAGCTTGAAGACGGCTCTAAAGCAGTGGGGCTTTTCAACGTCGGCCAGGAACCAAACGCAATAAAAGTTACATGGGAGATGCTTGGCGTATCAGGAAAACAAAAAATCCGCGACCTCTGGCGGCAAAAGAATATCGGCGTATACAGCAACGGCTTTGAGGCAGTGGTCCGCCCTCACGGCGTAATTCTCATAAAGATTACACCTGCGGTAAAATAGCAGATATTATTTAGTCGAGCAGGTCGCAGGCGGGGTAACAACGACTTATGTTTATGATGGTGATTCGGTGATAGCGGAATATGTTGGGACAACCTGCGTTCGCAGATACTTATTTGGCCCGGGAATAGATGAGCCGGTTTGTATGATTGCCTCGGGAAATACCTATTACTATCATTATAATGCCCTCGGCAGTGTTGTGGCTCTGAGTAATTCTTATGGCAGCGTGGCTGAGAAATATCGCTACGATGTATATGGTGAGCCGACAATATTAAGTCCGAGCGACGAGCCACGAGCAACGAGTGCCTATGGTAATAGATACATGTTCACCGGCAGGGAGTATGATGCTGAAACCGGCCTGTACTATTATCGTGCCCGTTACTATTCGCCAAAGATTGGAAGGTTCCTGCAGACCGACCCGGTAGGATATGGCGATGGAATTAACTGGTACTCCTATTGTAGAAATAATCCGATTAATTTGGTAGACCCGTCCGGTATGTGCGTTGACCGTTTCATAAACACATGTGTTGAATATTTTAGGCAAACAATAGATCGGCTTATTGGAGAAAACGGTGGAGCAGCATGGGGTGACGCATTTTCCCAACGGTGGGGCCCCGGACCTACAGGAG
>JBFZBL010000052.1:0-2507 GCA_041308485.1 Phycisphaerae bacterium
TCGTGATCACCATAATCACGTACACGCCTTCCCTGGATGCCAAGTGGATCCTGATCGACGGCAATCACCTCCGGTGCGGTGAGGATGTCTATGGTTGCCTGGGACATATTCCTCAAATCATTTCCGGCGAGCAATGGCGCAGCCATAATGCACCACATACTGAAGTGAGCTCGATATTCGGTGTTGGTCATTCCACCATTGCCGACTTCCAGCATATCAGGATCATTCCAATGACCTGGTCCGGCATACGGATGCAGATCGGCGTTTGTGTCTATAAGGAGTACAACGCTCCCCCAACTGTCCCAAATATCAGTTGTTGTCCGCCATAGATTTCCAACATCCACAACCCACTCACCCGGAAATTCCCAGCAACATATACTAAATACTATTGGTCGGCCGGTGTTCAACAAACAATCGCTCATAAGTGTATATGACTGTTGCGTATCCTGTCCCTCGGTATGGCACCAATCATATTTTAAATAGTCGATCCCCCATGCGGCATACTGGTCAGCATCTTTTTGTTCATATCCCTTACTTCCCGGGTATCCTGCACAGGTAAGTGTTCCCGCGTCTGAATAAATTCCCAATTTCAATCCCAATGAATGAACATAGTCTGCCAGTGCCGCCATTCCACTCGGGAATGTTACGGGATTAGGCTGGATATTACCATTGGCGTCCCTGGTGCCGTGCCAGCAGTCATCTATATTGACATAGATATATCCGGCATCCCTCATACCGCTTGAGACCATGGCGTCAGCAATGTCTCTGATCAATTGTTCATCGACGTTACAGGCAAATAAGTTCCAACTATTCCAGCCCATCGGCGGTGTCCGGGCAAGACCGTTTTCAAGTGCAAAGCAATTGTTGACGCTGCCACCGCCGCCAAGCAAAACAGCAACGACAAATCCAATTAACACCATCCTGGTTTTAGCACTCACAAAAGATTGCATCTCACACCTCCATCAGCATAATACTCTCCATTCAAACGGTCAAACGACACGATTGACTCCTTACATCGGTGATTTTAACAGAAATCCTATCGCAGAGTCAAGAATATTTATTCCCACTGCCATTTTTTGCAGAATTACGCAAGAAGTGCGGTTTTTCATATATCCGGCTAAGCGTCGTTGAACTCTGATTTCAATATGCCGTAGTTGAGGAAATTGTGTCGTTTGTTGTGTTTGACGACTGCCTGTCGCATGGTGCCTTCGTGGGTGAAGCCGCATTTTTTCAGGACGCCCCGTGAGGCGACATTGGGTTCAAAAGCCGCGGCATAGATTCTGTGCAGTTTGAGTTTTTTGAATCCGAAGTTGAGTGCCAGACGGGCAGCTTGGGTGGCAAGGCCCTGGCGCCAGTATTTTTTGCCGATCCAGAAGTTCATTTCCGCGCACTTGTGTTTTTGATCGACCCTTGCCAAGTTCACGTTACCGATGAGCCTGGCGGTTTCCTTAAGCACAATACCAAATGCAAACGTTTTTCCGGTTCTCCACAGCCGCTGCATTTTGCGGATGTGTTTCGCTGCTTCGTCTTTTGGATACGGATAAGGAAGGGCGATTGTCCAGCGTGCTATGTCCCTGTTATTGATATTGAGATAAATATCTGAAGCGTCGGAGGCCCTGAGTTTTCTGAGCAACACTCGTGGCCCTTCAAGCTCTGCCTCAACTTCTTTCACGACAATTTTCCTTTTGCGTTCCAGTGGTTTAATTTCTAGGGATAGATTTTACCCATCATGCGTGGGAAGGCGATTGTTTCGCGGATGTGTTTGACGCCGGTCACCCAGGCGACGGTGCGTTCGACGCCCAGTCCGAACCCGCCGTGCGGGACCGAGCCGTAACGGCGCAGGTCCAGGTACCACTGGTACTCGGCCGGGTCGTAGCCTTCGTGATTAATTCGAGCCAGCAGGGCATCGCAATCATCTTCACGCACCGAGCCGCCGATGATCTCACCGTACCCCTGTGGCGCCAGGCAGTCGAAATTCAATACCATGCGTGAATCATTGTGGTCGGGTTTCATGTAAAAGGCCTTGACAGTCTTTGGGTAGCGATGGACAAATACCGGCTGAGTGTGCAGTTGTGATATTATCGTTTCGTCCGAGCCGCCCAGGTCCTTGCCCCAGCAGAAACCCGCTGCCAGTTGCATGTGGTGAGGGATATTACCGATCTGCTCTCTCAACTCGGCGAGTTGTTCGCGTGCCTCGGCTATCTGCCGGGCAAGCTCGTCCTGGAGCCATTGTTTTTTCGCATTTTTTTGCTGTTCGGTCCAGTCGGTAATATTCTTGTCTAATTCGTCGGCCTGAGTTTGTTTTTCGGCGAGTTGGTTCTGGAGGAAATCTTTTACCCTTTGGCTGTGTAGCAGGTCCACGGCGTCGGTGTAGCTAAGGCGAACAAACGGCGGTTTGATTATTTCCAGGTCGGCGGTATCTCGCTGTAGTATTTCCAGCTCTGTTTTTCTTTGCGATAATACCGTCTGCACAACCGAATAAATAAACTGTTCGGCGACCTCGAAGA
>JBFZBL010000053.1:0-3223 GCA_041308485.1 Phycisphaerae bacterium
CCCGCGTCGTGCCGGGCGTTTCGCTGACAATTACGCGGTCGTCACCCACGATTGCGTTGACAATCGAGCTTTTGCCCGCGTTCCGCTTGCCGACTATCGCGATTTTCATCACCGGTTCAGCCGGCTTTGTCGATTCGATGTCTTTGATGCGCTCAAATATTGTGTCCAGCAATATGTCTTTGTTGATGTTGTTTTTGGCGGAAACGCACAGGAAATCGCCGAAGCCAAGTCTGTTGAACTCGCCCACCTCCGAAAATTTGCTCTCCACGTCGGCCTTGTTCGCTACACCGAGAACACGGAGGTTGTGCTTGCGAAGAAGCCTCGTTATCGTCTGGTCTAATGACATTACCCCGTCGCGGATATCGACTACGAACAGGACGAGATTGGCCAATTCGATTGCCCGCTGAATTTGCTGGTGAACGTCTTTTTCGAGGTGGTCCGCGTCAACGATGCCGTAGCCGCCAGTATCGATAAGCTCGAAAAATTTTCCGTCTCTTTCGACAATCGCGCTTACCCTGTCGCGCGTAACGCCGGGCGTCGGCTCGACAACGCTTATCATCCTGCCCGCCAGGGCGTTGAACAAACTGCTCTTGCCCACGTTGGGCCTTCCAATTATAGCTACTACAGGTAATGGCATAGCCCGCCATTATACCAGCGGAGGCGAAGATTTAGCAGGACTTTTTCATCCTCCGTAGCAGTCTGGGTGCGATTTTGCTTTGTAGGTGGCCGTAGGGCGAGGCTTGCCCCGCCGAATAGAACTAATTGCACCGCAACAGCACTACTGCGAAGGATGGACCGGCTCATATTGGAAAACAGATTCGAGCGGGACGCCAAAGGCGCGGGCTATGCGGAAGGCCAAAGGCAGCGAAGGAGCGTATTTGCCCTGCTCCATCGCGATTATCGTTTGTCTCGTTACGCCTGCGATGTCAGCCAACTGCTGCTGGGTCATCTCGCCTTTTTCAAATCGCAATCGGCGAATGTTGTTTTTCAGCTCATTTGTCTCCATCGCTGCTCCTGCCGTATTGAATCAAAGTAGCCAGACTTTGCACAAACAAAAAAATGGCAAGCCCTCCCACAAGCGTCATGGGCATCACATTAACTGAGATAGAACCCTGGGGACCAACGATCCACCAGGGAATCACGCATGTTGCGACGAAATATAACCAAAGCACTACATATGCGGCCATAACCGCTCTTTTGTGGATTAACTGGTCCCGCTCATCGAAACTAACCTTCTTGTTCCCTTTGCGGAACTTGCGGGCAATGAAAGGAAATAACCAGAATAAGCCGCCCCAAATGGCGGTGCCTGCTAACATAATAAGCGGTGCAAAGGACATCCCCCTGTCATAAGCTATAAATATGGCGACTGCGCTGGGGATAAGAAAACAAGATATTCCCAGAAAAAAACAAATCCAGGCTTCTGCTTTATTCATGATTTTTCTCCTTTATCCCCTCTGCCGTATTGAATTAGGGCGGCGGCAGATGACACCAGAATCCAGACGAAACAGGCCAGGTAGATAAGGAAGATTATGAATGAAGCCCTTAGCGAATTCATTCGTGTGCTGACGACGGTAAAAGCGGCGGTGCCTAAAAAAACAAAGGCCCCAATCATGCCCAAAGGCGTTGCTTTGTGTTCTATCAGTATATCTCGTTCGTCGTAGTCTTTTCCCGGGAAACGCCGCGATATAAGAAAAATAAGAGTCAGGGGAATCGCGCAAACAATTACTAATAATCCGAATGTTCCAGTTCGAGCGCAAATATCTATCTGTTTTAAACTTATGAATATGAATACTGCCGCTGCGATTAATATTGTTAGACATGATACTGAAAAATTCAACCACGCTCTTTTTTGTGCTTTATTCATAATTGTTCTCCTTTCTGTTTCCCGCCGTATTGGACGAGAATTGCGACGGCGTGCACGAAGAATGAGGCGAGAGCTGCCGCCCCGAAAATCATCGGCAGCCAGCGAATTGAGATTGTCGCCTGAGGGCCGAGGACAGAAAAAGGCAGCATGCACGCCACGCCTGTGACCAGAAAAGCCGACCCGAACCCCGCTACGGCCGCTCGGCTGTTGATTAACTTGTCCCGTTCGTCACAGATTACCTTGCCTTTGTCCTTGCCGAAAATCAAAGGCCCAAGGCCGCCAAATCCGGCGATACCCAAAAATCCGAGTCCCGCCATCGCCTTGGGCATACCAATTTTGAAATACAGAACCGCGACGTCAATCGCCGCGGCAACCACCCCAACCAATATCCAAATCACTAACCACCACGATATTTTCTGTATTCTTTTCATAACTGATTCTCCTAATAGATGTATATCATATCGAACATAATGTAAGAAAAACATTACATCGTGTCAATACAATTTTACAATTTTTTGCGAAATTTTTGAAAAAAGGTCGCAAAAAGGCACCCTTCGGCTCACTTTGCTCGCTCAGGGCAGGCAAATTTTTGGAATTTTTTTGAATTTTTAGGAAAAGGGCCGATTTGCCCTCATTTTTAAGCTGAAAACGCCACTTGCCCTTAGATGCCCTTAGATGCCCCTCGTTTTTGGGTGCTCGTGAGGAGGGACATCTTCATTATTAAGCTAAAAACGATACTTGCCATTAGTTGTCATTACTTGTCATTGGTTTTGGTGTGCTGGGAACGAGAATGGCCCATTCGACTCCGCTCAGGGCAGGCAAGTTACCCAGGTTAACATCAGTTTCAAGACTACAGAAGCTTGGGTGTCAGTGAAAAGAATTGGGCGGTTCGGGGGGCTTTTTCCGATATAGATGTAGAAAGGTTATCAGGGCATCAGAATATCAGGGTATCGGGGCGACTGCGTAAGCGCCTTCCTGATTGTCTGGTTACCTTATGTCCTGATTTCCTGAAAAATGTATGCAATTAACAGCTTCACAGACAAAGGTGTGCCCATTTTGCGCCGAGACGATACTGTCGGCGGCGATTAAGTGCCGGCATTGCGGCGAGTTTCTAAATACGCCGCGCGCAAAGGCTATGCTCAATCAGCCCGGCCAGCCCTTCGACTGCGCTGGGGACAGGCCCATTCGACAAGCTCAGGGCGGGCAGGGCGACGGCGATGATGCGTCGAAAGAACAGCCCAAGCCGGCGATTTACTCAGGCAGGCCGACCTTGTGGGCGATGACGATGGATTTTGTCAAAGGCGGCGCTATTCTGACTGCCGCGATTATTATTACGGCCTGGCATATCGAGCGCATTTC
>JBFZBL010000054.1:0-18094 GCA_041308485.1 Phycisphaerae bacterium
TTTTCGCCACAAAAAACCTGCTACACCCGCAAAACATTAAAAAAAACCTTGCAATAATTGGCCGTTTCGGTTCGTATATATTATAAACAACTGAAGGTATGATACCGCTTGAAGTTAAAAATCGCTTGAAGAGGAAAAAATGGAAAGTAGTTTTTATACTCCTGCAGAATTAAAAAAACTGAAATTTAAGGCCATAGGCAAAGATGTCCTGATTAGCCGATACGCGCGCATGTATAGCATGAAAACCATCGAAATCGGCTCTAACGTAAGAATTGACGATTTCTGCCTTCTCAGCGGTAAAATCAAAATAGGAAATCATGTCCATATATCTGCTTATGCATCTCTCTGCGCAGGGGAAAAAAAGATTATCCTCGATGACTTTGTGAATGTTTCGCAGAAAGTGGAAATATACTCGAAAACCGACGACTTCAGCGGGGCGACTCTGACAAATCCCACTATTCCCGATAAATTTAAAAAGCTCGTCGAGGCCGAAGTCACCTTGAAAAGGCACTCCTTGGTTGGCGTAGGCAGCGTTATATTGCCGGGTGTGATTTTGGAAGAAGGTTCCGTTATAGGCGCGTTGAGTCTCGTAAAAAGCAGCACTTCTCCATGGAGTATAAATGTCGGCATACCCGCTAAAAAAATCAAGGACAGAAAGAAAGACCTGCTCAATCTCGAAAAACTGTTTTTAGAAGAATATAACAGCAGGTAATATCAAAAACTGTTCATCCACACGCTGTAAAGCAGTTTAACTTTTTATTTTCCTTATTATCGCGTCGGCCATTTCCTGAGTGCCTACAGCCGTCGGGTCGTTGCGGTCCGCCTTCATATCGTATGTAACATCTTTTCCCTCGGCTATAACCGCCGCAACCGCGTTCTCCAGCTTGTATGCCTCGGCAGTATTGCCGATATGCCGCAGCAGCAAAACGCCGCTTAGTATCAAAGCCACAGGATTGACCTTGTTAAGCCCCTTGTATTTGGGAGCGCTGCCGTGAGTGGCCTCAAAAATTGCCGCCTTTGCGCCAATATTGGCACCCGGCGCAACACCTAATCCCCCTACCAGTCCAGCGCATAGGTCGCTGACTATGTCCCCGTAAAGATTCGGCAGCACTAAAACATCGTAAAGCTCGGGTTTCTGCACTAACTGCATACACATATTATCAACGATGCGGTCCTCGAACTCGATATCCGAATTTTTCGCCGCCACCTGCCTACTGACTTCCAGCCAAAGCCCGTCGGTGAACTTCATAATGTTGGCCTTGTGGACGCTGGTTACCTTCATCCGTCCCATCTTGCGGGCGTAATCAAAGGCATACTGCACTATCCGTTCCGTACCCGCGACTGAAATCGGCTTTATGCTTATGCCGGAGTCGGACCTGATTTGTTTTTTATTGTGCTTATTGAGCCAATTGATTAACTCGGTCGTGTCGTCTTTACCCTTCTCGAATTCGACGCCCGCGTAAAGGTCCTCGGTATTCTCCCGGACGATAACAAGGTCGATATTCGAGTATTTGCTGCGAACGCCCGTGTAACTTTTGCAGGGTCTTACACAGGCGTACAGGTCGAATATCTGCCGAAGGTGAACGTTTATGCTGCGAAATCCCGTGCCGACAGGCGTCGTTATGGGCGCCTTGAGGGCGATAGCGTTTTTCTTTATTGATTCCACCGTCGAATCAGGCAAAGGAGTGCCGGCTTTAGCCATCACATCCACTCCCGCCTCACGGATTTCCCAGTTGATTTGGGCGCCCGTAGCATCAATACACCTTTGGGCGGCATTTGCTATCTCAGGGCCGATGCCGTCGCCTGTTATCAGCGTAACATTGGTCATAATCTTTGGCTCCAGAATTAAATAAGAGGGGATGATGGTATCGTTCAAAAGGACTGATGTCAATAACGACCATTGACAAGATGGAGCCAAAACTGTATCCTGCCCGCTTATTGGACAAGCTGGGAGTGTAGCTCAGTAGGTAGAGCACCGCACTTTTAATGCGTAGGTCCTGGGTTCGAATCCCAGCACTCCCATTTGGAAAATTGGGGGACCGAAAACGGAGGACGGCTAAGCTAACGCGGGCTCAAGAACTTCTTCTTCATTCAACTGGGAATTCGCCAGTTCGCCGGGCTTGAACGGAAGCGGGTCAAAAAACTTTATCGCCACGCGTCGCAGGCCGCTGTTGACCTGTTCCACCCGGCAAACCTGACCGGAACGAACAAAGTCGCTGATATCGAAACTGTCATTCACTCGGTAGTATGGCACGCTAAAGCGGGTGGTTATGTTTTGGCCCGGATAAGGGCAGCCCTTCTCTGCATAACAGGTAAAGGCCGCCCCTCCGCTGCAAACGTCGACCATTTGACCTTGGGAGAGTAAACCGGCAAAATCCTCGGCGAACCAGACAGGCCAGTGATATCTTAATCGCTGTTCTCTTCTCCGTTCGGATGTGTTTTGCATTGCCGGTCCCTGAAAAAAGGTGTTAATGTGTTCTGTCCTGCGAATCGTAAATCTATGGGGACAGTCGTCAATTTGCGGGGGCCGCTTGAGGTATTGATAATTGATGATTGATGATTGGTTATATAAAGCCACGTTACGCTCTAAATAATCAATAATAAATTATCAATAAAAATTGAGGGCGGAGAGGAATGTTCCGATAATCAACGAATGACCTTATTCACCAGGCCGATAAACTGCTCCCCGCGCTGCTCGTAATTTTCGAACATATCGTAACTGGCGCAGGCAGGGCTGAGCAAAACCGCATCTCCGCTATTGGCCAGGCTGTTGGCTAATTGAACCGCCTCTTCCAGCGTTTTGGTGAACCTGACCTGGGCTTTGTTTTGGGGGTGGGCCTGAATGATTTTCCCTATTACTGGTGCGGTCTGGCCTATGAGAATAGCGGCCTTGGCTTTTTGAGCGATTTTTGCGCCGAATTCATCGAACGGAATATGCTTATCATACCCGCCGGCTATGATAATGGGGCTATCGAAGGCCTCAAGGGCGACAATCGAGCTGTCGGGCGTGGTCGCCTTGGAGTCGTTATACCAGCGAACCCCCTTAGCCTCGCCCACGAGCTGCAATCGATGAGGCAGCGCCTTAAACGCAGGCAGGCAGCCGATTATCTGCTCGTCTGTTACACCAAAATTTTTCGCTACCGCAAGCGCGCCGGCCAAATTGGCGAGATACGCCCTGCCCGGCAAACCATAGACGCTGCGAATCTTCGCTGGCACATCATCAGCGGAAAACTTTGCGCAGACCCGCCCGGCTTCCTTTTGATATTTCGCAAACCACTTACTGCTTACCTCATCGTCGCCGTTGAAAATCGAAACCGCGGGCTGATTCGCGTCCAGTTTCTGATGTTGAAAGATTAGTTCTTTGGACCTGCAGTAATTCTCGAATGTTTTATAACGGTCGAGATGATTAGGCGTGAGGTTTGTCAGCAGCGCGACCTGCGGGGCGTTGCCGCTCTGGGCCAGCTGCTCAATCTGGAAACTCGACAGCTCCAGCACAACCAAATCATCGGGTTTTATTTTGCCGACAATCATCAGCATCGGCTCATTACCTATATTGCCGCCTAACCAGACCGTAACTCGTCGCTGATGACTCGTGACTCGTGACTCGTAACCACCTCTCAAAAGGTGTGCAGTCAGAGCCGTTGTTGTACTCTTCCCGTTGGCCCCGGTTATGCCGATGATTTTCCCGGGGCAAAGTTCAAAGAATAATTCAATTTGCGATGTTACTTTTCTTCCTGCCTTGCGGGCAAGCTGCAAAAACTTGTTATCCAAAGGCACAGCGGGATTGGCCACAACGATATCCGCCTGCTCAAAATCCGCCGGCTCATGCGAGCCGAGATGATATTCGACGTCGAAACCTTTTAATTGGGAGATTGATTCCGCGAGGGCATCCTGTTTTGCCAAATCGGTAACGATTACCTTTGCCTCCTGCTCACAGGCAAATTTCACAACATCAACCCCGCCCCCGAACCTCCCGAGGCCCATTACCAAAATCTTTTTATCTCTGAAAAGACCTTCACCCATATCTCTATGAGCCGATGCGATTTTTTGCGAGTATAACGCTCAGTTACAATGCATCCTGGACGGCCTTGGCGATATCCAGTTTTGCGTCGATTACGGCCTGCTCGATACACTTCCGCCAGTTGTCACCGAACTGCTCTTTATATTTCGGATTCTCGTAAGCGTAGATAATCGAGCGAGATGCGTTAATCAGTGCGCCGTTGCCGTCGTGCTTTAAGAAACGGATACAATCCGCAGCCGAGGCCCCTTGTGAGCCGTAGCCGGGAATCAAAAACCACATATTATCATATTTTTTCCGCAGAACCGTCGTTTCTTCGGGGCTTGTGCCGCCGATGACCATGCCGATATTGCTGTAGCCAGCCTTGCCGATTCTACCGGGTTTATTCGCTATTTCGCCTACTATCGCGGCAAGTTTCTCATACATTTTCTGCCCGTCGGAGCAGGCACAATCCTGTATCGCAGCCGCGCCCGGGTTGCTCGCGCGAACCCACACAAAGACGCCCTTGCCCTGCTTTGTGGCAGTATCCGCGAACGGTTCGATACCTTCGGCGCCCGCGAAACCATTGACCGTTATCGCGTCCGGCGCAAGCGTATCTTCGAGGCCTGTAATTTCGGGATTTTCCAGATGTGCCGCCGCATACGCCTCCGCGGTGTGGCCTATATCGCCTCGCTTCACGTCGCCGATTACCTCAACGCCAAGCTCATTTGCCTCGGAAATAAGAGAATAATAACTTTCGACACCCTGCCAGAGATATTTTTCAAAGAACGCTATGTTGATTTTTACCGCCGGCACCATCGGCGCGACAATCCTGAGCACCTGTGTGCAGTAATCGAATATCGCATCTGTCGCTGAGTCCACGTCGAATTCGTCATTCATATCCTGCCTGCTTGTTATAGCGGCAGGCAGCCGGCTATAAACCGGATCCAGGCCCACAATCAAAGATGTTCGCTTGCTCTTTACTGCTTCAACCAGCCGGTCGCCAAAATGATTCGCCATGTTATTATAAATCCTTTCTTATTCAATTTTCGTTTTTTACTTTAAGCTGCTTGTATTTTGCCTTACTATAACCGCCCGACCGATTTCTAACAAGCTTTCAGTGGCAATAAGTTGAAAAAAGATTCAGAGAAAATGAAAAACAGGAAATTCAAAGCATACTTCTGGCTCGCAGTTCCGTTTGTGCTCGTGTTATTGGCAGTCGCCCTACTAATGCACAAGCCGAAGAACTACGCCCCGCTTCGAATCGCCGACCAGCGCCAAATCAGCGTCTATCTGACCCACAACCTTATGCCGACAATTTACAATAACGCTCAGCTCGATGAACCGTTTGAGGTCGTAATCACCGAAGAAGGCCTGAATGATATAATCGCGCGCTGGCGCCAGCCGGTGAAATTTAATGATATCACATTCACAGACCCGCAGGCAATTTTGACGCAAAAACAAATTATATTTATGGCGACGGCCAAAACGCGTTATGCCAATCCTGTTCTGACTATCAGGATAGCCCCAGAGATAGATTCGTTCGGCCGGTTAAATATCCACGTCGACAGCGTATCGCTGGGGGCAGCGGGCGTTACAGCTCTCGTAAAATCGGAGGGCAGCAAAGCTTTTGCCGACTGGCTATCGTTTACTGGCACCGAGCCGAACAATATCGCAGCACAGGCGTGCCGGTCGCTGCTGAATGACGAGTCATTTGAGCCAGTCTTCAAAGTTGGCGATAAATCTTTGCGCATTTGTAAAATCAAGCTCGAAAAAAAGAAAATAACCGCCACGCTGCTTCCACTTTCCCGCGCACAACGCCCCGCCTCTAAGACCAAAATCGACTGAATATACGGTTGCATTATCGGACCACAGCAAAACAACTCGTACGAAAGTCCGCGATTTGTCCATTATTGAGCCCAAATACCTCACTACCCCCTAAAAAGGCTTCCTAATGCTCAATCCATCGTGGTTTAACAACGATATAAAGAGCATAATTTTAGGTTTCAACGGTTGGGGTGTATTCTGATTGAGGATAACGTATGAGTACTGTACTAACAGAAAAACCAGACGTTACGAATGCTGACGAACGCGAAAATCTGCTCAAACAGATTGAAAGTATCAGCAAGGAATTTCAGGACTTCGTGTATATCATATCGCACGACCTGAAGGCGCCATTGCGTGCCATAAATGCGCTGACCGAATGGATCGCCACGGATTACACCGACAAGTTCGACGACGAGGGCAAAGAACAGCTCAAGATGCTCACCACCCGCGTAAACAGGATGCAGAACCTCCTCGACGGCGTCCTGCAATACTCAAGAATCGGGCGAATTAAAGAAGAGCCGACCCAAATCGACCTCAACCAGCTTGTTCGGGAAGTCATAAACTCGCTCAACGCCCCCTCGAACATCCGTATCACGGTTGAAGGGACCCTGCCTGTAATTACCTTCGAGCCGGCACGCGCGGAGCAGCTTTTCCAGCATATCCTAAGCAACGCCGCAAGATTTATGGATAAACCCGAAGGTTCAGTAAAAGTCGCCTGCGTCGAGGAAAACGGCTTCTGGAAACTCAGCGTCGCCGACAACGGGCCCGGAATCCCCGAACAGCACTTCGAAAAAATATTCCGGCTGTTTCAGACACTTCAGGCCAAAGACCAGTTCGAAAGCACGGGCGTAGGCCTCACACTCGCAAAAAAAATCGTCGAACTAAACGGCGGTAAAATATGGCTAACATCCACCGTCGGCCAGGGTTCAACGTTCTTCTTCACGCTACCAAAAACAGACAGTCAAACATCAACCGATTAAAAAAGGAAAAGCCGCATGAAAACAGAACAAAACATCTGGACGCAAAAAACCGGCTGGCAGCCATCAAAACCAGGGACCCTCGGAAAATCTGCTCAACTGGTCCTCGTCTTCAGTTCTCCAGCCTTGCTGAAACAGTCGCCCCTTATCAAAGATCTCCGCAGCATTTATCCCAACGCTCATCTTTTCGGCTGTTCTACGGGCGGCGAAATCTGCGGCACAAATGTATATGATGACTCTCTTACCACCCTGGCAATACATTTTGAGAAAACAACCGTCAGAACATACGAGGTTGACGCCATTTCCATAAGCGAGAGTTTTTTGGCAGGTGAGCGTCTTGCCGCACTTGTAAATCCGGCCAATCTCAGCCACCTGTTTGTCCTGTCAAAAGGTGTCAACGTAAATGGAAGCGAGCTTGTAAAAGGACTTGAAAAAAATCTGCCTGAGAACGTAGTTATAACCGGAGGTCTGGCAGGGGATGGCCCGCGATTTCAGGAAACATTTACTTTCTCCGATGGCGAACCAAAAAACAATACCATTTCAGCAGTTGCTTTTTACGGCCACAATCTGAGGGTTGGCTACGGCTCCATCGGAGGATGGGACCCCTTTGGCCCCGAAAGAATTGTCACCAGTTCGAAAAGCAATGTTCTCTACGAGCTTGACGGAAAAAACGCGCTGGAAATATATAAGCAGTATCTCGGTGAACACGCCAAGGGTCTTCCTGCCACCGGCTTATTATTTCCTCTGGGAATTCGTGGCAGCGAAGCAACAACAAGCCTGGTTCGCACCATTCTGGCCACCAATGAGGAACAAAAGAGCATGACATTTGCCGGTGACATCCCCGAGGGCTACCACGCACGTCTGATGAAGGTCAATTATGAGCGAATGATAGACGGCGCTGCCCAAGCAGCAAAAAACTGCTGTGAAACAATAGATTCTCCAAAAGTTGACCTGGCAGTTCTTGTAAGCTGTGTAGGAAGAAAATGGGTTCTCAAACAAAGAGTCGAAGAAGAACTTGAGTCCGTACGTGAAGTATTCGGCAACGATACAGTCCTGACCGGATTCTATTCATACGGTGAAATCGCGCCGCTTGCCGGCACAAAAAAATGCGCCCTTCATAACGAAACAATGACAATAACCGCGATTTCAGAGGTCTGAAAATGGATAAAATGCACAGTTTGCTCAGGCGGCAGATTAAAAAAATATTCGGGTCGGCGGATAACGTCCCTCAAAATCTGCGCGAAATCCTCGATGTCGTCAACGAGGCGTATCTAAATTTCGACGCTGACCGGCTGTTACTCGAACGCTCTATCGAAATCAGCTCACATGAACTGCTCGAGGCCAACTCACAGATGCGGTCCATCTCCCAGGCCATACCCGATATGTTCCTGAGAATAGACGATGACGGGAAAATCCTTGAATGCAAACTGCCGGCAAATAACACTTTCAGCCATATCCTCCCCAATAAAATCATCGGTCAAAGCATTTATACATGCTTTGGCCCAATGGCAGCACGACGGCTCGAATGGGCCGTCAGAAGAGCGGCAAAAAACAAGAACGTCGAAATAGCAGAGTATTCAGTCCAGAACCAGGCGGAACAATACCGCGAAGCGCGAGTGGTCTGGCTGGGCGACAAACAGCTCATCGTGATTGTCCGCGACATAACCGAAAGAAAACTCGCTGAAGAAGGTTTGCTTGAGAACAGGCGAACGCTTCAAACGCTGATGAGTAATCTGCCGGGAATGGCATATCGCCGTCGGAATGACAGCGAATGGACTATGGAATTTGTCAGTGAAGGAAGCGCCAATCTCACCGGATATCAGCCCGCCGAACTCATCAACAACAGTAAGATAACATACTACCAGCTGATTCATCCCGATGAGTGCGAAAAGGTACGGGATACTATTCAGACCACGCTGAAAGAACACAAACCGTTCCAGCTTACCTATCGAATAAAAACCGCTGATGGTGAACAAAAATGGGTATTGGAGCAGGGACAGGGCATATTCACCCCCAAAGGCGAGCTGCTGGCCATCGAAGGATTTATTTCAGATATCACCGAAAAAGTGCAACTGCAGGAATCTATCAAGGAAAGCGAATGTTTCCTTTCCGAAGTATTTGCCAGCATCCAGGACGGTATCAGCGTGCTTGATACCAACCTCAACATTGTCAAGACAAATGCGGCCATGGAAAAGTGGTACGCACACGCTATGCCTTTGACAGAAAAGAAATGTTATGAAGCTTATCACGGACGCAAAACACGCTGCGACGCCTGCCCAACCTGTCGAACCATTGAAACCGGTAAAGCCGAATACGAGGTAGTCACCAAAACAGGGCCGGGCGGAAAAATTGTGGGCTGGATTGACCTCTACAGTTTCCCTCTCATTGATGAGACAACAGGCAAACTAAAGGGCGTTATAGAGTATGTCCGCGATGCTACCGAAACCAGATTGGCGGGTGAATCACTGCAAGAAAGCGAAGAAAAATACAAGGCGGTAATCGAAGCCACCGACACCGGATTTGCGGCTGTGGACGAACAGGGCACGGTATTAAACGCAAATTTGAATTACGCACGCCTGGCCGGCCGTACCTGCGTTGATGAAATTATTGGCCGAAATGTTACAGAATGGACCGCTCCTTATGACCTTGAACGAAACCGAATAGAAGTCACCAAATGTTTTGAAAAAGGTTCCATCCGAAATCTTGAAATCGATTATCAGCACAAAGATGGAACTATCATCCCTGTCGAAATCAATGCCAATGCGGTTCAGACAAAAAACGGAAAAATAATTGTCGCGCTCTGTCGTAATATAACCGAACGCAAAGCCGCCGAAAATAAAATGTCCGCAGTCGTCGGGGCCTCGGCAACCAAAATGTAATATGCAAAACACAAATCCAAAAACAACTCGGCAGGCCAAAGAGGATGAGGCAATCAAATTGCCCATCCTTGTACCGCTTTTTGTCGCGATAACGGTACTGTTGATAATCTTTACGGTGGCCATTTACCACCTTCAACAACAACACATCACCAATGATGTCCGTATGCGGCTCGACAAATCTCAGCATTATTTCGATAAACTTCTCGCCACGGATGCCCGCCTCGTCGGAGAAACAACCCATTTTGTAAAAAACAACCCAGACATTCAAAACGCGTGGCTCGCAAGAGACCGAAACACCCTGCTGACCCTTACCGCCCCTGTATTTGAAAAGCTCCGTCAAGATTATAAGATAACCCACCTTTACTTCATAGATGTCAATCAGACCTGCTTTTTGAGGGTCCATAACCCGCCGCGATTCGGCGACCATATAGACCGGTTCACACTAAACTCGGCAGCCAGAACCAACGAGCCGTTCTGGGGTATAGAACTGGGGCCCTACGGCACTTTCACGCTGCGTGTTGTCCAGCCCTGGTTTGTAAACAACACCCTTGCCGGATTCATCGAATTCGGCGAGGAAATCGAACATATCACTCCCCAGCTAAAAGATACACTCAATGTTGACCTGGTCTTCCTGATAGACAAAACATTTCTCACCCGCGATAACTGGCAGGAAGGCCTGAAGATAATGGGGCGCACCGGCAACTGGGACCTGATGCCAAATTGCATCATAGCCAACTCTACCACACCTTTAGTTCCGCCTGAATTCATAAAACTCGCCGGACTGCCGCACAGCGAACATCATAACCAAATCTTGTCCGCCAAATTAGACGGGGCAGCCTATCGCGCCGGTTTTGCAAAACTTTCCGACGCCGCGGGACGCGAAGTAGGCGACATCCTCGTCATTAAAAACGTCTCAAATGAGCTGGCATCGCTCCGCGCACTGCTGGCGGTCATCGCAACCTTGTGTTTCCTGATAGCGTCCGTGCTGGTTTCATTTTTCTATATTTACATAGCCGGCATAGAAAAACACATTATTGAAACACACGCCTCACTCGCAACCGAAATTGAAAAGCGAAAAGAAGCCGAGTCCGAGTTGCTCACTCATCGAGACAACCTTGAAGAACTTGTCTATAAACGAACCTTAGAATTGCAGGAAACCAACATACAGCTCCAGCGGGAAGCCGCACAACGCACCGAAGCGGAAAAATCACTGGAAAAAGTTAACGATGACCTCCAATTTACCGTCGCCCAGTTAAGCAGGTCCAACAAACAACTCCGGGAATTCGACCACCTCGCCGCTCACGACCTCAAAACTCCCCTGCGCGGCATAGGCACGCTGACGCAATGGCTGCTCAAGGACTACTACGACAAATTCGACGACTATGGACGCGAACAAGTCCACCTGCTGGTCAAACGAGTCGAGCGAATGGACAACCTCATTAACGCAATCCTGGAATACTCCACAATCGCAAGGAACCAACAAAACGAACACCAGGTCGACCTTAACCTTCTGATTAAGTCCGTCATTGCCGATATCAAGCCGGCCCCGAACATCTCAATAACCGTCAACCGGAATTTGCCTGTCCTGACGTGCGAAGAAAAGCAGATAACACAGGTTTTCTATAATCTCGTCGCCAACGCCGTAAAATTTACGGACAAACCCGACGGGCACATCACAATTGACTGCGAAGACGAAAAATACTTCTGGAAATTCAGCGTCGCGGACAACGGCCCGGGCATCGAATCTCAACATTTCGAGAGGATATTCCGGCTGTTCCAGACGCTTAACGACAGCGAAGAGACCGAAAACACTGGTATCGGGCTGACGATAGCCAAAAAAATCGTAGAGTTATACGGCGGCAAAATCTGGCTAACCTCCAAACCCGGCGTCGGCTCAACCTTCTTTTTCACCATGCCAAAACAGCCGACTGCCGTCCCCTGCCAATCGCCCCAGCAGGCTTAAAGCTGACCGCCGCAATATCACCAAACGCAGCCTCAAACAGGCTATAATTTCATAACCCCCTTTTAAAAAACAGGTTACAGCTATTATTAACCAGCTATCACCCTAAGGCAATGCTTAAAAATTCCACAGAATTGCAAAAAAAATGATTGTTATTACCCGCTTTGACGATTACTATATGCTCCAGTGTGCGAAAAATTACGGCTGCCCCGTGTTCTCGGGGAATATGGTTAGGTGCTTTAATGATTTTTGCAGGATCTGCTTACAGTGCGTATTAGCCGAACAATTGCTCGGTTCGGCGAAGGTTTCGCGCCGATTGCGGCCGGTATGCAAGGGTTTTTGCTCCAGCGGCGGCTCATGAGTCGGGTTGTTATACAACATTTGGTTGAACTACGGAGGCACAAGATGTAGTGGTAAACCGACAACAACCTGGTTTGATGGGCCTGAAGTGTGGATGTGGAAACCGATATGGTTTCCATTTTTTTTCGTTGGAAGGAAGCAAAGGCAAATGAATCAGGAATTACTGAGAATAATTGAGAACGTAGCCAGAGACAAGAATATCGACAAGGAGTCCATCTTTGCCGACCTTGAAGAATCTATGGTCTCTGCCATAAGGAAGCATTTCGGAACCCCTGAAAGCGAAATAACCGTCCAAATCGACCGGTCCACGGGGCAGGTCGCCGCCTTTATGGACAAGCAGCCGATTGATATGAAACAGCTCGGTCGAATACCAGCCCAGACCGCCAAGCAGGTAATGATTCAACGGATAAAAGCGGATGAAAGAGACAGCATCTACTCTGAGTTCGCCCAGCGAAAAGGCGATATAGTCAACGGTGCGGTAATTCGATACGAAGGCGGTTCCCTTGTCGTCGGGCTGGACCACCGCACTGAAGCTTTTATGCCCAAAGGTGAGCAGATAGTCGGGCAGACGAACAGGCCGGGCGAAAGAATCAGATGTCTCATCCTCGAAGTCAAAGAGGTCTCGAATCAAATTAAAATCATCCTTTCAAGGACCCATCCTGATTTCATTCGCCGGCTTTTTGAACAGGAAGTCCCGGAGATAGCCGAAGAAATAATTGAGATAAGGGCACTGGCCCGCGAGGCCGGCTATCGCACCAAGGTCGCCGTCGCTTCGCTCGACGAAAAAGTCGACCCCGTCGGCGCCTGCGTGGGCGTCCGCGGCAGCCGCATAAAAAGCATTGTCGATGAACTGGGCGGCGAAAAAATTGACATCGTCCGATGGAGTGATTCGTCGCAGGTGTTCATTACAAATGCGCTTATGCCCGCCAAGGCCAGCGAAATAGCCCTGTGCTTTGAACTGGGAAGAGCAACGGTGGTCGTTGAAGAAGACCAGTTGAGCCTGGCAATAGGCAGGCACGGCCAGAACGTGAGACTCGCAGCCCGCCTGACCGGCTGGGACATCGATATCCTCACGCCCGACGAATACAATCAGGGCATTGAACGCCTGACAAAATGCGTTAAGAGCGTCGAAGGCGCCGATGAGACCATCGTCGATAAACTGATAGCACTGGGCATAATATCTATTCTCGACCTGGATGATGTCGGCGCTGAGCCGCTGGTAACAGAACTGAATATCAAACCAGACCTTGCGCAGCGAATAGTCGCGGCGGCTGTCGAAGAAGCCAAAAACATGACGGCTGACGCCAAACAGAAACAAGCTGAAGAATTAATACGGGAACAATCACAACCAAAACAAGCCGATGGATTGACACAGGAACAAACGCAGCCAAACCAACCGGCGGACAGCACAAACCAAACCTGATATAGTGGAGTGGATTAGCAGTGGCCATAACAAGGGTATATTTGTTGGCTCGCGAACTCGGCGTATCCAGCACCGCCATAATGAAAAAGTGCCAGGATGAGGGACTGGATATTAAGAATCACATGGCCACTATATCAGCGGGACTGGCGGCCACGATAAAGGAATGGTTCAGCGAGGGAGACCATGCCACCGCTGTGGAAACCGCCAGCAAGGTTGACCTCGAAAAAGTCCGCGTAAAAAAATCGAGAAGCAGAAAAACAGCCGAAGCAGCGCCTCCCCCTGCCGAAACACCCCAGGAGACACCTGCTGTTACCCAGGTTCAGGAAATTCCGCCGATTGAGACGTCTGTTATAGAGGCACCGGCCGAACTGATACCCGCCGTCGAAGAGCCTGCCCAGCCGAAGCTGCGTCGCGCCGCCGCCAGAGTGGAACCGCCAAAACCGGAACCAATCATCCCGGCAGGACCAATGCTCGAAAAACCTGAGCCGGCCAAACTCACAGGCCCGCAGGTCGTACGTATCGAAAAGCCGGAACCAATGGCGCCACTGCGGCGACCAAGGCCAAAGCCGAGGCACGATATGCCCGTAACCTCCCCGTTGATGGCTTCCAGAACGATGCCGCCCGACAGGGAAAGAGATGCTACTGCTACAAGGGACAAAGATGAACTACTGGCCACTAAAAAAACTAAGGAACGAACACACGGGCGAAGACGAACGGAATATGAAACTGAAACCGTCAAGAAGACCAAGCTGATAACCCAGCGACGAGAGCGGGACCTGGAAGAAAGGCGAGCTCGACTGGATGCCGCCAGCAGCGAAGGATTGCGCCTCAGACCCCTGCGAAAAATCACCGCAAGAACGCGACAGGACAGTACCGCAGCCGTTGTCAAACCCACCTCCGCCACGATTACCGAACCCATAACCGTCAAAGGCCTCGCTACTGCGCTGGCCGTGAAGGTTTCCGACATAATAGCCCGGCTGATGAAGCAGAATTTGATTGCAACGGCAAATCAAACCATCAGCACGGAGGTCGCCGAGCTTGTCTCGCTGGAACTCGGCACCGAACTGCACGTCGAACATAAGGCCTCGCTCGAAGACCAGATAAAAGCAGAATTCGAGAATAGACCCCGTCCTAACCTCAAAAGACGCCCCGTCATCGCCACTATGCTCGGACATGTCGACCACGGCAAAACGAGCCTGCTGGACAAAATACGCTCCACTAACGTCACCGCCGGGGAAGCAGGCGGAATCACTCAGCATGTCGGCGCATACCAGGTAAATGTCGGTAAGGGAAAGGTAACATTCCTTGACACACCGGGACACGAGGCGTTTACTGCTATGCGGGCAAGAGGTGCGACTATGACCGATGTCGTCGTGCTCGTCGTCGCCGCAGGTGACGGCGTTATGCCCCAGACCATCGAAGCCATACATCACGCCAAAGCTGCCAATGTCCCCGTCATTGTCGCGCTAAATAAAATCGACCTGCCCGGAAGCGATATCAACCGCGTTTACTCACAGCTGGCCGAACATGAGCTGGTCCCTGTTGAGTGGAGCGGTACAACCGAAGTCGTCAAAACCAGCGCAACTACGGGTCAGGGCGTCGCTGACCTTCTCGAACATCTCGACTACGTAGCCGAACTGCTCGAACTTAAAGCCGACGATACTATACCGGCGACCGGCTGGGTCGTCGAAGCGCATCTATCGCAAACTCGCGGCCCTGTGGCAACACTGTTAATTAAAGAAGGAGTCATGAACAAGGGGGACGTAATTCTCGCCGGATGCGGTTACGGCAGAGTAAAAACGCTCAAGGACGGTTTCGGGAAAAGCGTCAAGTCCGCAACAAGCTCAACGCCCGTGGAGGTCTCAGGACTGCAGTTTGTTCCGAACGCTGGTGATAAATTCTACGTCCTCGACGACATCAACCAAGCTAAAGCAGCAGCCGAAGAAAACCAAATGCTCCAGAGAGAAGGTTCCCTTGCCAAGAAAACCCAGATTACTCTCGATAACCTTTTCAGCCAGATTAAAGCCGGCAACGTCAAGGAACTTAATCTCATCATTCGCGCCGATGTTCAGGGCTCCGTTGACGTACTTACAAAATATCTGTCGGAACTGAGCACGGCCGAGGTCAAACTTAAAATTCTGCACGCGGCCACGGGAGGCATAACCGAAGGCGACGTAATTCTTGCCGAGGCATCCAACGCCATTGTCATCGCCTTTAACGTCGTTGCCGATGAACACGTTTCAAAATTGGCCGAGAAAAAAGGCGTCGATATCAGGTTCTACAACATTATCTACCGCATAACCG
Organism: Phycisphaerae bacterium; assembly: GCA_041308485.1. Lineage (GTDB taxonomy): Bacteria > Planctomycetota > Phycisphaerae > Sedimentisphaerales > Anaerobacaceae > Fen-1362. The sequence continues at coordinate 15,728 of JBFZBL010000054.1, forward strand.
AAGACCTCCAGAAATCAATGGTCGGACTGCTCGAACCGGAAGAACAGGAAAAGACAATAGGCAGGGCCGTAGTCAGGACCACCTTCAAGGTCTCAAAAGTCGGCACAATCGCCGGCTGCTTCGTCAACGACGGCGTCATCAGAAAGAACGCCAGAGTTCGCCTGATACGCGACAATATCGTCATCCGCGACAATATGACCATCGAGTCGCTTAAGCACTTCAAAAACGACGCCAGCGAGGTCAAATCCGGGCTGGAATGCGGCGTGAAAATCGCCAGGTTCGATGATGTAAAAACCGACGATGTATTTGAACTTTACGAAATCCTCAAGGTTGCGAGAACCCTTTAGCAGGATTCGCTGTTATATTATGCCCACGAGAAGACAAGAGAAAATCGCGCGTGTTGTCAAAGAAGCGGTCAGCGACGCAATAGCAAATCACCTGAGCGACCCCCGAATTGAAGCGTTCGTAAGCGTCACCAAGGTCGAGGTCTCGGCAGATATGCGCATCGCCAACGTCTATCTCAGCATGTTCGGCGGCACCGAAACCTCTCAAAACAAAACCTTCGCCGCGATAACCCACGCCAGAAGCCGAATCCAGGGAATACTTGCGGAACAAATTCAAAGCAGGTTCTGCCCCGTTATAAACCTGCACAAGGATGAAAATTTCAAAAAGACGCTCGAAACAATGAAGCTGATTGACGAGCTGGCCAATGAATTCAAAGACAAAGATTCCGTTGACCAGGAGCACGACTGATTGTTATATTTGATACTCATCCTGCCTGCCCCTGCGTATTGCAGACCGCAGGCGGTGCTTATGCGGGTTTGAAGCCCGCGTTACAGGAAACCTATGAAAGACAGTAAAGGATACTCAAAAAAAATTCAAAAACTATATCGCTCGTTAAAACGAAAACCGGGCAGGCACACCCATGTCGAGTTCGATGAGCCGGTTGACGCGCTCGTCTTCGCCATCGTAAGCGAAAACCTCACAGAATCGCAGACGCAGACCGCGATGAAAAAACTCAAGGACTATTTCGTTGACTGGAATGATTTGCGTGTAGCCGCTGTCGAAGAAATAACCGAAGTCCTCGGGCAGGATATGCCTGCGGCACGCAACACAGCAGCGACGCTGGTGAGTGCACTTAACGCCGTATTTGAAAAACACAACATGCTCAGCCTGCAGTCGCTGCGCAAATTAGGTAAACGCCCCGCAAAACTGCTCCTCGAAAAGCTCGGCGGCGTGACGCCCTTCGTAGTCGACTACTGCATGCTCACTTCAATGCAGGGGCACGCTATACCTCTGACCCCGAAAATGATTGAGTATCTAACGACCAGCCAGCTTATAAACGCAGAAGCCGCCTATGAGGAAATTGAAGGGTTCCTGTGCCGGCTGATTTCAATCAAAAACGCCTATGAATTTTATTTGCTCCTCAGGCACGAAAGCGAATCGCCGAAAAAGCAGCCCAAGAAAACAAAAAAGAAAACATAAAAGAATCAGTAAATAACACGATTTTCCGAAAGAATATAAAATGTCACAGGAAGTTTTAAAATTAGGTATACCGGCCGGAAGTTTGCAAAAAGCGACCATTGAGCTGTTCGCAAAAGCCGGGTTCAATATCACCGAATCCGACAGAAGCTATCTGCCGAGTATCGATGACGACCAGATACGGCCGACAATGCTCCGCGCGCAGGAAATGAGCCGGTACGTCGCCGACGGCGTCCTCGACGCTGGGATCACAGGCTACGACTGGATAATGGAAAACAACTCGGACGTAATCGAGGTTTGCGAACTCGGCTACAGTAAAGCTACAAGCAAGCCCACAAGATGGGTACTGGCGGTCCCCGAAGAATCGAAAGTTCAAAAAATACAGGACCTCAAAGGCGGCATCATCGCCACTGAGCTGGTCAACGTCACAAAAAAATTCTTCGCCGACAAAAATATCGACGTTAAAATAGAATTCAGCTGGGGCGCAACCGAAGTCAAGGCCCGCCTCGTCGATGCAATTGTCGAGCTTACTGAAACAGGAAACTCTCTCGTCGCCAACAATCTGCGGGTCATCGATACCATTATTACTTCCACAACGCGCTTTATCGCCAATAAGCAGGCCTGGCAAAACAAATTCAAAAAGGAAAAAATCGAAAACATCGCTATCCTGCTGAACGCCGCCATCAACGCCCGAAGCAGGGTCTGCCTCAAAATGAATATCGAAAAAACCAATCTCGACAAGATATTGAAGGTGCTGCCCGCAGAAAAAAGCCCTACTATTTCGAGTTTGGCAGACCCAAATTACATCGCCATTGAAGTGATTATTGACGCCAAAATCGAACGTTCCCTTGTCCCCGCTCTCAAACGCGCCGGCGCCTCAGGAAT
>JBFZBL010000055.1:0-2589 GCA_041308485.1 Phycisphaerae bacterium
GTATATCGGAAGCTGCACGAACGGGCGAATCGAAGACCTTCGCATAGTGGCGAAGATTATGAAGGGTAAAGAGGTGAAGATTCGCACGATAATTGTGCCCGCGACGCCGACAATCTGGAAACAGGCGAACGATGAAGGACTATTCGAAGTGTTTTACAAAGCCGGCTGCGTAATCTCCGCGCCGACCTGCGGAGCGTGTCTGGGCGGATTTATGGGAATCCTCGCCTCCGGCGAAAAGTGCGTCAGCACGACAAATCGCAATTTCGTCGGCAGAATGGGAAGCCCAAAGAGTGAAGTATATCTCGCAAGCCCGGCCACAGCGGCGGCAAGCGCGATTGAAGGTAAGTTAGTTGACCCAAGAAAGTATATTTAACCACGGATTAAAGAGTTAAGGAAAAAGTTATGTCGAAGGCACATGTATATAAACGGGATCATATAAACACCGATGAGATAATACCGGCGAGGTATTTGAATACGGATAACGAGGCGGAACTTGCAACACATTGCATGGAAGATCTGGATGAGAAGTTTGTCAAGAAAGTTAAACCAGGTGATGTTATTGTAGCGGGAGAGGATTTTGGCTGCGGGTCGTCACGCGAACATGCTGTCTGGGCGCTGCGGGGAGCAAAGGTCGGTGCCGTTATCGCCTCGGGCTTTGCCAGAATTTTTTATCGAAATTGTATCAATTGCGGTTTTTATCCAATTGAACTCGACGGCGCGACAGAAAAAATAAACAATGGCGATGAGATCGAAATCGACTACGAAAAAGGCGTCATCAAGAACAAAACCGCAAAGAAAGAGATAGCGTTTAACCCGCTGCCGGATTTTGCTCTGGAGATTATCCACGATGGCGGGCTGCTGGAACATATAAAAAAATGTTGATGTAAAGAGGTGTTGTTATGGCCAGTGCGGTGATTACGAAAAAAGATGCTTTTGAGAGAATAGCTGGGTGTAACAGGCAGTTGCATCGTTTCGGTATTTGTGCAATAGGTGTTTTCGGTTCATTTTCGCGAGATCAGGCAAATGACCAGAGCGATGTTGACATACTGGTTCAATTCAATGCTGAAAAGAAGACTTTCGACAATTTCATCGAAACATGTTTCCTGCTCGAAAAGGTGCTCGGACGAAAGGTGGAGCTTGTAACCGAAGAATCACTGAGTCCATATTTAAAACCGTACATTATGAAGGAACTGGAATATGTCCCATTGTCCAACTGAATATATTCGGCACATGCTCGATGAAATTGATTATATTGAACAGGCGAAACAGAAAACGGATAAGCACCGGTTTTTGAGCGATGAGACCTTGAAACGCTCGTTTGTTCGCAGTATTGAAATAATCGGCGAGGCTGCAAAAAAACTGCCCAATGCTTTCCGGCAGGAACATAACGAAGTACCGTGGCAAAAAATTGCAGGCATGCGGGATAAATTGATACACGATTACTTTGGTATTGATTACGGCCTGGTTTGGGATGTGGTTGAGCACAGCCTGCCCGAATTTAAAAAGCAATTGATGGAAATAATGGCATAAAGGAAGTGAAGCAATCCATTGTCAATTCTGCGCTGAATATAATTAAAGACGGCGGGCTGCTGGAACATATTAAGAAAAAGCGTATAGGAGAAAATCCATGAAAAAGATGGTTCTGTTCTGGTGTATTCTTGTTGCGGTTACTGTTTCAGTGGTTGGGTGCAAAGATCGGCCAAAGCCGGATGCCTTGAGTGAAAAGGTCAACTCAAGCTGCACGGTTCATTTTAATCGAGCTGCCCTCGGAGGAACGTCCAGCAATATAGTTTCGGTTGGAACCGATGGTATCAATGGTTCTAAGATTAGTATGTCTGGGAAGTTGTTAAAAGTAACACCGGACTGGATTGTACTTGAGTACTATCAGGATAATAATCTGAAAATGAAACGGAATGCATGGGTGCCTCGCAGCGTTGTACTTTGGATAAGTACAGAGTGAGGTTGGATTCCATCTCTTTTTTTGGTAATGTGTGTAAATCAGTGTTAATCTGCGGTTCATAATTAGGAAAGGAAACGATGAAGACGTATAAGATAGCGGTGATACCGGGTGATGGGACGGGGCCTGAGGTGGTGGCAGAGGCGGTGAAGGTGTTGAAGGCGGCGGCTGGGAAGTTCGGGTTCAAGATGGATTTGACCGATTTTGATTTCGGCGGTGAAAGGTATAAACGCACCGGCGAGACGCTGCCGGACAGCGCCGTGGAAGAGCTTCGCAAGTTCGAGGCGATATTGCTGGGGGCAATCGGGCATCCGGATGTGAAGCCCGGCATTCTCGAAAAAGGCATCCTGCTAAAGGCGCGGTTCGACCTTGACCAGTATATAAATTTGAGGCCTGTAAGATTGTTCCCCGGCGTTGAATGTCCCCTGAAAGGTAAAGGCCCAAAAGAGATAGATTATGTGGTCGTCCGTGAAAATTCCGGCGACGCATATACCGGGGCAGGCGGCTTTACAATGAAAGGTACGCCAAACGAGGTGGCTGTTCAGTCGGCTGTGTATAATCGGTTCCAGGTGGACAGATGTTTGAAATACGCCTTTGAGTACGCGAGAAAATACGGCAAAAAGGCCCGCGGG
>JBFZBL010000056.1:0-20626 GCA_041308485.1 Phycisphaerae bacterium
CCTTCCTTCATCGTGCTCATTCGTTCCTGCACGGTCTTGCGAAGCTTCAATAGCCCCTTGCGAATTTCGCCGCCGGCCAATTCGTCAATAGTCCGCAGGCGCCGATTGCCCAGATGGTCGATATCGTCAACCTCGCCTTTGTTATTCCGAAGCCCGATTATGTAGTTCACCGCATTGATAAAATCCTCGGCCCGCAGTGTCATTTCGGTAAGCGCAACATTTTGTCCGAATTTACGGTTCAGCCGGAACCTGCCCACTTTGCCTAACCGGTAGCGATTAACATCAAAGAACTTCTCATCGAAGAACTGTTGGGCTTTTTCCTGATTGGCAGGATTGCCCGGCCGCAATCTCATGTAAAACTTCAGCAGCGCCTGCTCGTGATTCTTGCAGTCGTCTTCCGCAAGCGTATTGAACACAAGCGCATCACACGACCCTTCGACTGTTTCGATACGCTTGATTTCGCTTTGCTGAATTATCGAAACCTTGTCGCCGATTTGTGCGCCAGCCTTTACGATTATTTCGCCGCTTTCGGTATCGACTATGTCACGCACCACCCACATATCAGGCATCAGTTTGTTCTTCTGGACCTCTTTGGTCTCGTAGAACCGCCTGATTATCTGCTCAGTCTCGCTGAAATCGGCGCTTAATGCCCGCAGGAAAATCGTCGCGGGAATCTTGCTCGACTGGTCAATTTTGACAACAAGCTGGTCTTTATGCGTAACGCTGATTTCTATCCAGCTTCCGCGTTCGGGGATAATTCTGCCGCCGTGAAGAATACGGTCGCCTTCCTTGCTCTCGATCAGAAAATCAACGCCGGGGCTTCTGTGTAGCTGGCTTACGATAACCCGCTCGGCGCCGTTGATAACAAACTCGCCGCCGCCAATCATCACGGGTATCTCACCCAGATATATCGCCTGTTCGGCTATGTCCTGCCCGTCCTTATTGCGAAGCCGGCAGGTTATCTTCAAAGGATACCCGTAAGTCAGGCGCAATTGCCTGCACTCGTTTACGCTGTACCGGGGCTGCTCAAGCTCGTAAAAAAGATACTCAAGTATTGTCCCCTTGTCGTAGCTCTCAATCGGAAAGGTTTCGCGAAACAGTTCTTCCAGTCCCTTGCGCGCACGCCTGTTCGGGGCAACGTCTCTTTGCAGAAACTCATCGTAGCCCTTCTTTTGGATGACCACAAGGTCAGGGATTTCCACCTTATCTCGCATTTTGCCGAAATTACGAACTTTCAACTCAGCCATTTTTCAGTCCCGAATTAAACGGCAATTCTTAAATTGTCCGATTTTTTATTTTTAACCCTTTCGGGTCACATTCAGTTTTTAGGCGATTTCTACTGTTGCGCCGGCGCTTTCGAGCTGCTTCTTCGCGGCCTCTGCCTCGTCCTTGCTTACGCCGGTCTTCACAGGTTTCGGAGCCCCGTCAACCAGGTCCTTAGCTTCCTTGAGGCCCAGTGATGTCAACGCCCTGACTTCCTTGATGACCTGAATCTTCTTGTCGCCGGCTACCTTGAGGATAACATCAAACATCGTCTTCTCAGGGGCCGCTTCAGCCGCAGCTGCCGCCGGGCCGGCCATCATTACCGCGCCGCCTGCTGCCGGCTCTATGCCGTGCACTTCCTTCAGATAATCGCCAAGTTCTTTGGCCTGCATCAGCGTCAGCTTTACAATCGCATCACCAAGTGTCTTTGTCTCATTGCTCCAGTTTTTTTCTTCTGACATGTTCGTTAAACTCCTATATCAATTCGCCCGATGGTAGCCGGAACTACGCCGTCCCGTTTAACCCCAAAAATTCGGGGGCAGCCACCTGAGCTGTTTGTATTCATTTTGAGCCGCCCCTTATGCGGCCTTGGTCTCCGATTTTTCGCCTTTGTCCACAATTGTCTTCAGGCAGCCGGCTATTTTGCTCGCGGGTGATATAATCGCACTGGCCAATCTTGATGCCGGCGACTTGGCCAGCATAATAATCCTGCCCTGTAATTCCACCCGGCTCGGCATCTTAGAAAGCCCTTCAGCGCCCTTGCCGTCCAGAGAACTGCCTTCGAGATATGCGCCTTTTATATGAATCGCCGGCACCTTGCCGACCCAGCTGCTCAGTTCCTTGGCTGTATCAACTATACTGTCGCCGCCGTATGCGACCACGCAAGGCCCAACGAAAAGTGGCGCAGCCTTGTCCATCTTCAGCTTCGTCAGTGTCCTTTTCATAAGAGCGTTCTTAACGACCAGCAGCTTAATGCCCTTGCTTTTGAGTGCCCCTCGCATCACGTTGTTGTCGATGCCATCGACCCCCTGCGTGCTGATAACGATAAAATCGGTAACCTTTTCGTTAACGATTCTTTTTTCCAGTTCCGAACACAGTAAATCTTTTACGAACTTGCTCATATCTTCACCTGCCTGTTTTTTCAAAAACTATACGGCAATCAGCACGCCAGGGCTCATAGCCGCGTGGAGGCTGATTTTTTTAATATACGTTCCTTTTGAGCTTACCGGCTTAATCCTCTTGATATGCGATATAACCATGTCGATGTTGTCTATTAGCTTCTGTGCGTCAAAACTCACCTTGCCGACCACAACGTGGACGTTTCCGCCCGTGTCGTTTTTGAATTCGACCTTTCCTGCGGCAAACTCACGCACCGCGGTGGCAACGTCAGCGGTAACCGTCCCGTTTTTCGGCGAGGGCATTTTCCCCTGCGGACCAAGAACCCGGCCTAACTTGCCGACCTTGCCCATAACCTTCGTTGAGGCAATCGCCACGTCGAAATCCGACCAGCCGCCCGTCACCTTGGCAATCAGCTCATCTACACCAACCTCGATTGCGCCCGCCTGTTTGGCTGCATCCGCATCTGCGCCTTCGCAGAAGGCGATAACTTTCTTCTGCTGGCCTATCCCGTGAGGCAGCGATAATGCCCCGCGGATAATCTGGTCGGATTGCTTCGGGTCAATACCAAGCCACATTATCAATTGAACCGTCTGGTCAAACTTCGTTGTGTTAAACGTCTTAACCTTCGCTACCGCCTCAGGCAGACTCATCGGGGCTTCACTGAGATTCTCTGCGTCTTTGCGGTATCTTTTGCCTCTGGTAATCGTCATAATCTTATTTCTCGAATCGCCTTTGTTTTACTTTTTTATTAATCCACAACTTCAACGCCCATACTGCGTGCTGTGCCGCGGATAATCTTCTCTGCCTTATCCAAACTGTACGCGTTTAGGTCTTTGCTTTTTGTCTGCGCAATCTGGCGCACCTGTTCGGCCGTAACCTTGCCGACTTTTTCCTTGTTCGGAACGCCGCTGCCCTTGGCCACACCCGCCGCCTGCTTCAACAACACGGCCGCCGGCGGACTTTTCACCTCAAAGGTGAAACTCTTGTCCGTATAGACCGTTATCACAACAGGCACCGTTGTCCCGTTAAACTCTTTTGTACGCTCATTGAACTGAGAGACAAACTGCCCGATATTCACACCGTGCTGGCCAAGAGCAGGACCAATCGGAGGGGCCGGGGTCGCCTGCCCGCCGGGCGCCTGCAATTTAATCTTGACCATTACCTCTTTAACGCCGCTTCTTGCTGTTGGTTTTCCTTTTGTTGCCATTATTCAACCTCAAAACAGGCACTTTCATCGCCGCTGAACCGGCTTCACACCTTCTCAATCTGCCAATACTCTATATCCAGCGGGGTGCTCCGCCCGAATATTTCCACTATCACTTTTACAATACCTCTGTCCTGGTCTATCGCCTCTACCAATCCCTCAAAACTCTCGAATGGCCCTTCACGAATCTTAATTTGGTCGCCCTTCTTGAAGTCCACCTTGATGCTGGGTGCTTCCTCAGGTTTTTCGACTTCCTGCATCATTTTGGCGACATCGGTATCCCGCATCGCCGTCGGAATGCCCTCTGTGCCCACAAAATCACCGACGCCGGGAATCTCTTTGATTACAAACCACGCCCTTTCAGGCACCTTCCCGTCCTCGGCGGCTTCCATCTCCACAAAAACATAGCCGGGGTACAACTTCCGCCTGTGCACGGTCTGCTTGTTGCCGCGAACCTTCTTAACCCTTTCGACAGGAACCTCTATCCTGCCGATAATATCGGTCAGACCGGCCGCATTGACCTTCTGCGAAAGCACCTCTTTCACGTGCATCTCTTTATTGGATGCAACTCTCAGCACGTACCATTTCATTAAAACGCCCCGACTCTGTAACTAATATACCTGAAACCCGGCTTGCGGCCGCTTTTTACTGCACCAGCCACATAACAGACAGTTGAAGAACATAATCCGAAACGCCAAGCAGCACTGCCAGGATAATCACAACCGAAATCACAACAATAGTCGAAACCGTAATTTCCTGTCTTGTGGACCAGTTTACTTTTTTCATCTCGCCTTCGGCGGAAATCATAAAGTCAGCAATGTTGGGCTTGTTAACCATCCATATCATCAATACAGATATCGCGATAAACAATCCAACGGGCACCATTGTCTCAACCCACAAACTGATGTCCGCCGCATCAAGCGTTCGATAAAGCTGCAGACACCCAAGCGCAACTATCACCGCGCCGCCTAATGCGCTAATCATCCGCGTATATCTGCCCTGGCCACGTTTATAAACACTCACACCCATAATGCACCTGAATCCTTGACTGACCGCCTAACCGCCATCCGTGTTCTGTCCGCCATAAATCCAATATCTTTAATATCAGGACAAAAGCGAAAGCTCCTCAGCGTCAGCGACTGGCCATACACCAGGCCAGAAGGGAATCGAACCCCCAACCTTCGGTTTTGGAGACCGACGCTCTGCCAATTGAGCTACTGGCCTATCATTTGCTCTTTGCACCAAACCAGTTTTATTTTCGCTTCAGCTTGTGAATCGTATGCTTGCGCTCAAACTTGCAGAACTTCTTCAGCTCCAGTTTTGGGGAGCCGTCAGCTACGCTGATGTTGGTTCGATAGTTGCGCTGCCCGCAGTCCTTGCATTCCATCCAAACGAATTCTCTTTTGCTTTTTTTAGCCATACGACCCTGCTGTGCCGTCCTTTAATCTTTCTTAAGCAATAACCTTTGTCACAACGCCAGCACCAACCGTCCTGCCGCCTTCACGAATAGCGAATCGCAGCCCGTCTTCCATCGCTATGGGTGAAATAATCTCCACTTCCATCGCAATGTTATCGCCGGGCATACACATCTCCGCGGCTTTACCTTCTCTGCTCTGTATGAGCTTAACGGAACCAGTCACATCAGTTGTTCTGAAATAGAACTGAGGCTTATATCCCGCGAAGAACGGTGAATGTCTTCCGCCTTCCTCTTTCGTTAGCACGTAAACTTCCGACATGAAATGCGTATGCGGCGTAATACTTCCCGGCTTGGCAATAACCTGTCCTCGCTCGAGGTCTTTCTTTTCGACTCCTCTAAGCAGCAATCCGACGTTATCGCCCGCCTGTCCTTCGTCGAGCGTCTTGTTGAACATTTCAACGCCGGTAACAACCGATTTGCGGATATCAGGAGAAAGCCCGATGATGGACACTTCCTCGCCAACCTTCACAATGCCTCTCTCAATTCTGCCCGTACCGACCGTTCCTCTGCCCTTAATGCTGAAAACGTCTTCAACGGGCATAAGGAAGGGCTTATCAACCTGTCGCGGCGGAATTGGAATATACTCATCCATCGCCTTGAGCAGCTCAACTATCGGTGCGCAAGCAGGGTCATCTACTGTCTTGGCTGCAAGGGCCTGAGTCGATGAACCTCGAATAATCGGGGTCGTATCGCCCGGGAACTCATATTTACTCAGAAGGTCTCTTACTTCCATCTCAACCAGGTCAACAAGCTCCTTGTCGTCAACCAGGTCAACCTTGTTCAGGAATACCACAATCTTCGGCACGTTCACCTGACGGGCAAGCAGTATGTGCTCGCGGGTCTGAGGCATCGGGCCGTCATAAGCGCTGACTACCAGAATCGCGCCATCCATCTGAGCGGCGCCGGTAATCATGTTCTTGACGTAATCAGCGTGACCGGGACAGTCAACGTGCGCGTAATGCCGGTTCTCCGTCATGTATTCGACGTGCGCAGTCGCAATCGTCAAAATCTTTGTCGGGTCTCGCCGGCCCTGCGACTCCGAGGCCTTGGCTATGTCGTCATAGCTCTTAAACTTGGACAATCCCTTCAGTTCCATTACCTTCGTCATCGCCGACGTCAGCGTCGTCTTGCCATGGTCGACGTGTCCAATCGTTCCGACGTTGACGTGGGGCTTCGTTCTTTCAAATACCGCCTTAGCCATGGTTATATGAACCTCCTATCTGCACTTTCATTTCCTTGTTCCTGTTTTCCGATATAATATCGCCTCTAAATTCAACTGACTGTTATAGAATCAACTTCCAGCCAAGCCCGGCCCTTTCCCTGCCGTTGCCTCGGCCCGAAATCTCTGCACTTAGCTGCTGATGGGAATTGGACCCATGACCTCGTCCTTACCAAGGACGCACTCTACCAACTGAGCTACAGCAGCAATATCAACACACACCCTGTGCCGCGCAAAAACACAAGCGGGAGCTAAAAACAGTCCCCACGCTCAGCCGCAGGCCTCAAAACCACGCCGTCTTTGCACAAAAATCCTGCTCTGACAGCCAATCAAACGTCATTAACTTAATTGTGAGTAGGGTAGTTTACGAAAATCCGGGCCAATCTGCAAACACAAAAAAATAAAAAATGTAATTTTTTTTATCCCCCCTCATAGATACGCCATCTTTTCCTGAAAGCTACTAACAGCCCCCCTGCAAAATCAACGCCCTTATCAGTATTGCTATCCGCCGCCGTTTGGGTCCTCTGCCTCTTTAGCCAACCCTAACTGTCTGCTCCACCGGGCCAGGTTCTGATGCCACATAGGACGCTGGTCGGGGGGCTTTATTCTCCGCAGTGATTTCAAAACCATATTGGGATCCGACCCTTCCGAGGGATTATCCAAAAACGCATCAATTGAACGAATAACCGCACTGTCATTACCTAAATCCTTTTCCAGCAAACAGTTGCCAACAATCTGGGTCGCCGCCTCCACCCTTGGCCACCGAAGATATACATCTACTAATTGCCCCAAAATCGCCTCTTTTTGCTCCGCGGTTTTGGCTGCCCCCCTCAACTTGCCCAAATACTCCGCCGCCTGCTCAAACTGCCCCGCCTTTGCGTAAAATTGTGCCAGCTTTTCACGGGTTACCCTTATTATTTCCGCCCTGTTTTCTGTAACTGCTTTGCGCTCTGCCAGTTCAAAAAACGACACACATTGTTCGTCGGACAGCTTGCCTTTGCCTGCCTGTGAATCGAATCTGCCAATCCAATCCTCAATAACATTGACGTCGCAGTTGTTAAATATCTTAAGCATCGCCTGCCACGCCGTCTTGCCTTCAGAATTAGCCCCCAGCTTGTCCCACAACCACGACAGGTCATCTTTGCCGCCAACTTCCCCCGCCAGCTCCATTACCCTGTCTCTGACAATCTGGCTGCGGTCATTGACAAAATCTTTAGCCAGCAATTTGAGAGCCCTGGGCCTGTCGACACAAATAAGGCCATCAACTGCCGCCTCTCTGACTAAGTCGCTTTCATCATTCAACGCCTGCTCGAAAGGCCCGGCAAATCGTTTGGCCGACTCCGGCTTGTACACATTCTGTCCGCACAATCTCGCCATCGTTCCCAGCAAATCACCCCGCAGCGCCCCATTGCTCTTGTCCCTGTTGTATCTTTCAACAAGCATATCCATAAATTTAACGACATCCTCGGTCGCAAGTCCACCCGGCTCAATCAGCTTCCTTATTACTTCGGCCCCCCTGTGCGCCTTCTTCGCGTCCTCATCGTTCAGATACTCGGCAGCCCATTCCAGCGTCTGTTTTCGAAGCTCAGGCGAAAGCTGACTGCCCGAGGTAGGTACCAGCGCATAATGGCACGCCGCGCCAAGGGCGACAAATAATTCCAGCTTGACCTCCTCATCCTGTTCGACCTTGAACTGCTCCGCCAGCCGTTCCGCTGAGCTTAATTCGCCCGTAAGCGAAAGCAGTTTTGCCGTTGCAAGACGCACATCCCTGTTGTCACTGGAAACCAGCTTTACCAAAACGGTGCCAAGCTCCGCTGGCAATTTCGGTTGCGTCCCAATCCGCCACTGCGAAACCTTGCCCAGGGCCCACAGCCGAATCACCGGCTCGGGATTATTTAATTGCTCTATCAGAAATTTACCTCGCTGCCCCTCATCACTGATTCCTTCATATATCCTGTCCAGCGAACCCAGATAAAGTTTTCGCCATTGGTCACGTTCCTTCTCGAGGTCGTTTACACGCGCTTCCTGCCGAACAAGCCAGTCCCGCTGAAACCGTTCCATTCCGCTTGTTCGCAGGTCGTTCAAAATTTGTGCCCGTCGCCTGACATCTCTGCTGACCGGTATGCCTAACGACCGAAGCGCGTCAGCCGCGGCGGCCGAAACCTGCTTATCCTTGTCCTCAACAAGCTCGGCTATCCGCGTTATGGCTTTTATATCGAGCTGCATCCTCATCGCGTATATCGCGTTTAATCGCGCCTTAACCGGCATCGATTCGTCCTTTGCCATCGGCTCCAGAACATTCGCTATCTCGTCATAATCAAAAAGCAGCAATGCCTCTGCCGCGAATTTGGCTTGATTTCCCTCTTCCGTTCTCAAAATATTTGCCAGCGGCCAAATAAAATCGTTCTTGTTCCTTATCGGCCGTCTGGTCTCTCTGCTGACTGTCAGTGCCCTGCAAACCGCCATTCTCGCCTGTTTATTTTCCGATTGCTTTAACGTATCTATAAGGACCTGTCTTGCGCGGGTGTTGTCACTGAAAAGCATCACCGTCGCGGCATCCAGACGCACATCTTCCGTGGCGCCTCGCAGCAACGCTTCCTGGTTTACCTTCAGCTGGGTGTCCGTCTCCGTTTTCGGCAACATCTCTGCCGTCGGCGCCATCGTATTGCTACCAATCTTATTCGCCCCCTGCTCACACCCCGCCAATAATAATAAGATAACCAAACAAGCTCGTCGCATTATTCCCAGCATCTTTCTGAACTGATTATTTATCATGACACCCATAATCCCCGATGATAATCCCGCATCGCTACATCCGTCAACCGCCGATTCTAAAATAGCCTCATAAAATCTACGGTCGCGGGTGATATTTTCTGTGAATCTCCAACAACCTGTCCTGGTCAACGTGAGTGTAAATCTGTGTTGTCGATATATCCACGTGTCCCAACATTTCCTGAACGCTCCGTAAATCCGCCCCGCCCGACAGCAGGTGCGTCGCGAAACAATGCCTCAGCGTATGCACCGTCAAATTTCTCGGCATGCCGGCCCGGGCCGCGTATCTTTTTATAAGCCGCCAGATTTCGATACGCCCCATAGGCCTGCCGGTTCGACTAAGCAGTAAAAAATCTCCGCTAAATGATTTCGCCAGCTTAGGCCTCATATTTTTCAGATACTCCAGTGTCGCGGCAGCCGCCATCTTGCCAAGCGGAATCACCCTTTCCCTGCTGCCCTTGCCGATACATCGCAAATACCCCACATCGAGATTCAAATCCGCTATTTTCAGGCCTGCAACCTCGCTGGCCCGAACGCCGGTCGCATAAAGCAGCTCAAGCATCGCCTTATCGCGCAGGTAATACTTTTCCTTCGGCGACGGCGCCTCCAGCAAATCCACTACCTGCTTTTTGCTGCATATCGTCGGCAGCCGCTGCCAGAGCTTCGGCCCTTCCAGAATCCCCGTAAAATCATCACAAATGAGCCCGTTCAGCTTGCCGAACCGCAAAAACATACGAATCGCCACCAGCGCCCGTTTGGCCGACGCCTCCGCCCTGTCGTCCTTCGCCAGAATTATCATATATTTTTGTATAAGGGCGGGCGTAATCTGTTTAATCTCGCCAACTTTGCCCGATTTACAGAACCTCAGGAAATCCCTCAAATCCCGCCCATAACCCTGAATCGTATTGTCAGACAAGCCGCCCTCTACCGTCAGGTAGCTTAAAAAATCCCGAACCAGCCGACCCAATGGCAATTCGTCAAGTTTGCTTGTAATTGTCTGTGTTTGAACCGAAGGCATAGAGATTCCGCGTTAATACTATTACTAACTTCATCGACCATTATTCAAAAAACCCTTTAACACCGCTTGCCTCTTACAATATAATCTTCCGCGGATGTCGAACAGGCCCAATGAATGGGGTATTGATGATGAATAGAACAGGAAATAAAACGCGATTAGATAAACGTCGAACGTATGACAGAAAACGCATGGCAGAAAAATCCGTCTTCTGTCTTCTGTCTTCCGTCTTCTGTCTTCTGTTTTTTGCCGGCTGTGCAGAAAACAGATACGCAAAAACAATAGACCAGCTATGCCCGCAAGCCGCCGATAAAGCACAGGCAATGTCTGCCTGCGAACAAGTGCTCGCCGGGATGCACTTTGGTATCGAAAAGTTCGATGTCGATGCCGGCTACATAAGGACCGCTCCGCTTTCAGGGGCACAGTCAATTGAATTCTGGCGTTCAGACAGCGTCGGCTCATTCAACCGCTCCGAAGCTGACCTGCACAGTACCCGCAGGGCAGTCGAAATCAACGTAATCGAACAGTCAGGCCAACTTTGTATTAATTGCACCGCAACCACTCAACGGATGAGCCTGCCGCAAAGCCAAAACTCCGCCGGACAGAACCGTCCCGTAATGTCACCGGACCAAAGGTCCGTCCAAAAGTTCAAACTCAGCCGCGAACAGAAATCAAACCTGAGCTGGACAGACCTCGGCAGGGATAGTCAATTGGAAACGGAAATTTTGAATCGCATCGAATCGCAGCTGACAGCGGACAAAAAACAACTCGCGGCAGCTAAAAAGGAATCGAACAAATGAAAATTCTCGTCGCCGGCGGAGCCGGGTACATCGGAAGTAATATGACGGCGATGCTGGCCGCCGAGGGTCATCAGCCAATTATCTACGATAATCTCAGCAAGGGACATAAGGCCGCGATAAAAGATTGCGAATTCGTTAAAGGCGACCTTGCGGATTTCAACCTGCTGACCACGACCCTCAAAAAATATAAAATCGAGGCCGTGATGCACTTCGCCGCCTTCATCGAGGCGGGCGAATCCGTTATCAATCCCCTCAAGTACTATCAAAACAACGTCTCCAATACTCAGGTGGTTCTCAGCGCGATGGAATCGGTGGGCGTTGGAAAATTCGTCTTCAGTAGCACCGCGGCGGTATATGGAATGCCCGACAAACAGCCAATCACCGAAGAAACACCTAAAAATCCAATCAACCCATACGGAGAAACAAAATTAGCCGTCGAAAAAATGTGTCACCATCAGGTCGTAGCCGGCAAATTACGCTACGTCGCGCTTCGATACTTCAATGCCTGCGGTTCAGGTCATAATTGTACCCTCGGCGAAGACCATCATCCGGAATCGCACCTCATCCCGCTGACGATTTTCGCCGCATTGGGAAAAATGGACGTAATCAAAATCTTCGGCTCCGATTACCCCATCGACGACGGCACCTGTATCCGCGATTATATCCACATCGAAGACCTCTGCCTGGCGCATCTGCTCGCCCTGAAAAAACTCGATAAACAGTCAGAATCGATTTATAACCTCGGCAACGGAAAGGGTTATTCTGTTCGGCAGGTGATTGACACTGTCAAAAAAGTTTCTGGGAAAAACTTCAAAGTTATCGAGACGCCTCGCAGACCCGGCGACCCGCCTGCCCTTGTCTGCGATTCCGCCAAAGCCAGAACTGAACTCGGCTGGCAGCCAAAATGGACTAACCTCGAAAAAATCGTCGAATCCGCCTGGAAATGGCACAGCAAATTCCCCAACGGCTACGCCGAATAGAGGATACTGCAAATGAAGAAGATAAAGCAAAATGTTATTCGCTTCCTCAAAAAGTACCAAATGGACTATCTCGACGTTGATATTGATTCGAACACAGTGGCGTTTCTTAAAGAAATGGAGAAGGGGTTAGTAGGCAAAAAAAGCTCGCTTGAGATGATACCAACATATATAGAAACGGGAGCCGAAGTCCCGACAAATAAGCGTGTGATTGTTATCGATGCGGGCGGTACAAACTTCCGCGTCGCAACCGTTTATTTCGACGAAAACAAAAAAGCAATTATCGAAAACCTGCGTATATATAAAATGCCCGGCGTTGAGCGTGAAATCGGCAAAGATGACTTTTTCAGAACCATGGCGGGCTATCTCAAGGACATCGCCGCTGCGTCGCAAAATATCGGTTTCTGTTTCTCATACCCGGTCGAAATGTCTTCGAATAAAGACGGCCGGCTGATTCGCCTCTCAAAAGAAATCAAGGCAAAAGAAGTCATAGGCGAGCTCATCGGCGAAAATCTCAACCGCGCGCTCGCCTCTATGGGTCTCGGCGGCGACAAGCATATAATATTACTTAATGATACCGTCGTAACACTCCTGGCGGGCATCGGCTGCAAGAATAAAATTTACAGCTCCTATATCGGCTTAATTCTGGGCACAGGGACAAATGCCTGCTACATCGAAAAAAACAGTAATATCAAAAAGTCAAAAGACCTCGACACTTCCAAAAGCCAGATTATAAATGCCGAATCAGGCAACTTCGCCAAAATCAAACAGGGCAAAATCGACGCCTCCTTCGACAAATCCACCATCAACCCCGGCGTTCAAAAATTAGAGAAAATGATTTCCGGGGCATACCTCGGCCCCCTGTGCCTCGCTGCAATCCACAAGGCCTGCGATGATATTCTCTTCTCAAAGGCTGTCTCGAATGCCTTGCGGCAAATCTCCGCCCTCGACACAAAAGATATGAACGCCTTTTTGCTCTACCCTTACGGCAGCAACCCTCTCGCCGACGCCGTAAAACAGGGCTCCGCCGATGACGCCCTTACCTTATATTATATAGCCGACCGCCTCACCGAACGTGCTGCCAAACTCACCGCGATTAACCTCTCCGCTATGGCAATCAAATCAGGAGCAGGTACCGACCCCTCAAAGCCAATCTGCATCGTCGCCGAAGGCACGACCTTTTACCAGATGAAGGGACTGAAAAACCGCGTCGAGTTTTATCTCAAGCAATACCTCGAAAACAAACTGGGTATTTTCTACGAGATTATCAGCGTCGATAACGCCACCCTCATCGGTTCCGCTATCGCAGGATTAACTAACTGACATAAAATAAGTCACGCTGAAAAAACAAAATTTGCGAATCGGCTTATCAATTTACAAGTCGTTGTCTAATATGTGACCGAAGCGATATTTTTTGGTGCGCAAATAGTCGATATTGTGGGGCGTTGGGTCTATCTTCAGAGGAATCTGCTCGACGATTTTTATTCCGTAAACTTCGAGCCGATTGATTTTCTTCGGGTTGTTGGTAAGAATTTTAATCTGCTTGAGGCCAAGGTCGCGAAGAATCTGTGCGCCTATGCCGTAATCGCGTTTGTCAGGTGAAAAGCCCAGCTCGATATTCGCATCCACCGTATCAAAGCCCTGCTCCTGCAGTTTATACGCGTGCAGCTTATTCGTAAGACCTATTCCCCTGCCCTCCTGCCTGAGATAAACTAATGCGCCTTTGCCCGCCTTTTCAATCAACTGCAACGCAGCTTCAAGCTGCCTGCCGCATTCGCACCGCTGCGACCGGAACAAATCTCCCGTCATGCATTCCGAATGTACCCTTACAAGAACCGGCTCATCATGCTGAATTGGTTTGCCCGATTCATCAACGTCACCCACTCCGCCCTTGCAAATCGCAAGATGCGGCTCAGGCGACGAAAGCGATTCGTAAGCGACAAGTTTGAAATCACCAAAATCAGTCGGCAAATGAACCGCCTCAACCCGCTTTACCTGCGTCTCCCGCTGAAGGCGATATTCAACCAGCTTGGCGATTGACGTGATTTTCATTTTGTGCTTTTCGCAAAACTCAAGCAGTTGCGGCACACGGGCCATCGACCCGTCATCGTTCATAATCTCGCAAATCACCGCCGCCGGCTTCAAATCCGCCAATCGCATCAGGTCAATCGCACCCTCCGTCTGCCCTGCGCGGACAAGCACCCCGCCCTGGCGTGCACGAAGCGGGAAAATATGCCCCGGCCGGGCAAAATCGGCAGGCCTCGTTTTATCGGCAATCGCCATCTGTATAGTGTGCGCACGGTCAGCCGCGCTGATACCCGTCGAAATACCATCCGCGGCATCAATACTGACCGTAAAAGCGGTATGCAGCCGGGCGGTATTATCCTGCACCTGCGGATGCAAAGCTAACGCGTCGCATTTTTCGCCCGTCAAAGGCAGGCAAATCAGCCCCCGACCGAATTTCGCCATAAAATTGATAATCTGAGGCGTAACCTTCTCCGCCGCGCAGACAAGGTCGCCCTCGTTCTCGCGGTCCTCATCATCAACAAGGATAATCATTTTGCCCGTGCGAAGCTCTTCGAGCACTTCCGGTATCTGGCTGAAATTCACTGACATATAATAAAGGATTAACAGGAATAAGTCGTTTGGTCAAGGGTTAGTTGCCCTACTGGTTAGCGGATTGCATTTTTGAGCTAAAAACGATACTTGCCCCTCATTTGGACGCTAAAAACGCAACTTGCCCTTCGGTTTCGAGAAAAAACCCTTATTATTATGCTGAAAACGATACTTGCCCCTACTTGCCCCTCGTTTTTGGGTGCTCGTGGGGAAGGGGCAAGTTACCCAAATTAACATAGCGATGCTTTCGGCGAGGACAAAGAAGAAGACGGAAGACATGAGGGATTTATGATTTATAATTGCCGAAGCGGGCCCGTCGCTTTGCTCCGTGTCTGAATTATGATTTATGGATTAGGAAGCGCGGTAGTTTATTTAGATAAGTATTTGTGGATGTTTTGGGCGGCTTTTTTGCCGTCGCCCATAGCAAGAATAACGGTCGCTGCGCCGCGGACGATGTCGCCGCCGGCGAAGACGCCGGGGATACTGGTCATAAGATTTTCATCGGTCTCGATATAGCCCCACTTGTTGAGCTTCAGGCCGGGCGTGGTCCTGGTCAACAGGGGATTTGCGCCGATGCCGATAGCGACAATCACAAGG
Source organism: Phycisphaerae bacterium (assembly GCA_041308485.1). Taxonomy (GTDB): domain Bacteria; phylum Planctomycetota; class Phycisphaerae; order Sedimentisphaerales; family Anaerobacaceae; genus Fen-1362. The sequence goes on from JBFZBL010000056.1 coordinate 15,060, forward strand.
TCGCAATCGATTGTGAATTCCGAGCCGGGAATCGGCACAGGCCGGCGTCTGCCCGAGGCATCCGGCTCGCCAAGCTGCATTCTTATACATTTTAATCCGCGTACCCAGCCGTCTTTATCGCCGAGGACTTCCAGCGGCGCAGTCAGCATCTCGAATTTTATGTTTTCTTCTTCGGCGTGATGAACTTCCTCGACACGAGCGGGCATCTCTTTTGTGCTGCGGCGATAAACAATGATACTCTCAGCCGCGCCCAGCCGTTTGCTCACCCGCACCGCGTCCATAGCGGTGTTGCCCCCGCCGATAACACAGACGCGTTTGCCCCGTATAATCGGCGTATCGGATTCCGGGTTGTACGCCTCCATAAGATTGGCGCGGGTGAGGTATTCGTTGGCGGAATAAACACCTTTGAAATTCTCGCCAGGGATATTCATAAACTCAGGCAGCCCCGCTCCGACGGCGATAAAAACAGCCTCGAATTTTTCATCGTTAATAAGCTGCGGTATTGTCACGGTTCTGCCGACGATAACGTTTGTTTCGATATTGACGCCCAATGCCTTCAAGTTGCGAATCTCCGCATCGACGATTTTCTTGGGCATACGAAATTCAGGTATGCCGTAAACCAGCACGCCGCCCGCCTTGTGAAACGCCTCAAAAATCGTTACATCGTAACCGAGCTTGGCCAACTGGCCCGCACAGGTAATACCCGCCGGCCCTGAACCGATGCACGCGACCTTCTTACCGGTTTTTTTGACTTCTGCCTTCTGCCCTCTGCCTTCTGCCTTCTGTTGCTGCATCTGGTAATCGGCGACAAATCGTTCGAGCCAGCCGACCGCGACGGGCGTATCGCTTTTACATCGTACGCAGCACGCCTCGCACTGAATTTCCTGCGGGCACACCCGTCCTGTTACCGCGGGCAGGTCGTTATCTCTGCGAACCAGTTCAGCCGCCGCGAGAAAATCACCTTCCGCGATAAGCTTTGCAAAACCGGGTATGTCGATACCAACGGGACAGCCATCAACGCACTTCGGATTCTTGCATTGAAGGCATCGCTGCGCCTCGCGAATTGCGACCTGCTCGGAAAGTCCGAGGTTAACCTCTTTGAAGTCTTTGCTTCGCTCGATGCCATCGCGCTGGGGCATCTGCTGTCGCGGTATCGCCATTCGCTCCTTGGCTGTCAATTTTTTAGTTTCTTCAGTCACGTTATGCCTTTAGCCACAGATTTCCGAAACGGGCTCTAAGCTTCGCTTCGTGTCACAGATTACACTGATTTTTTACTTTTGTCAGAGACGGCATCCAGGCCAATCTTGCACCGATGCTCTTCGTATTTTTTATTTTCGTGTCCCTTGTAGGTCTTGAGCCGGTCCATCAACTCATTGAAGTCAACCTTGTGGCCGTCGAATTCAGGGCCATCGACACAGGCGAATTTGCGTTTGCCGTCGATAGTCACCCTGCAGCCGCCGCACATGCCGGTGCCATCCACCATAACCGGGTTCAAACTTACAATAGTCGGGATATTCAAAGGCCGGGTAAGCTCCGCTACCGCCTTCATCATTATCACTGGCCCGGCAGTGTAAACCGCGTCAACCTTTGTCTTCGGATTTTCGACAAGCTCGCGTAACGCGTCGGTAACGAGTCCCTTTTTGCCTGATGAGCCGTCATCCGTTATGACAATCAACTGGTCGCTTACCGAGCCAAGGAGCTGCTCAAGAATAATCAATTCTTTGGTGCGTGCGCCAATGATGCTTACGATTTTATTGCCCATCTCGCGCAGGGCAACCGCCTGCGGATATACAACCGCGGTTCCCAACCCGCCGCCTATTACCGCTACTGTTCCATATTTGGCGATATGACTTGGCTGGCCCAATGGCCCGGCAACATCAAGAAACGAATCGCCCTTATTGAGCTTTGACATCTCCAGAGTGCTTTTGCCGACTGTCTGCACAATAATCGTGATAGTGCCGGTCGCGGTATTAACATCCGCTATCGTCAGCGGTATGCGTTCGGAATGCTCAAGTGCACGGACGATTACAAACTGCCCGCAACGCCGGGATTTGGCAACTCGCGGCGCCTTTATCTCATACCGGGTCACATTCGGCCCAAGCGTCTCTTTATTTACAATCTCAAACATAATTTTAGCCACAGAGTCCGCCACAGGCGGATAAATTTTTTAGCCACAGAGCACACAGAGGACACAGAGAAAAAACAAAAAAACAGTGTCAATAAGTGCCTTTTCCCTTAGTCAGACACTCTAAGCGTAAGGGAAAAAAGGAATTATACCCAAAACTATTTCATAACCCAAATTAAAAATGCAGGTCAAATCCATTAGAGGTTCTTATATTATACGGCTGGTAGAATGAGAGAGTTTGAGTAATGCATATTCCTTGTACAATCTTAGGGATAGAGAGTTGCCTGCAAATTTTTATGACTGCCCATTCAAACTTATCCTTACTCGCCGCTGAGCCAGTTCGTTGCGAAAATCGCAAAATCAGCAAAATCGACCGTTCTACTGTAATTCAAATCCGCAGGATTAAACCCGGTTAGCGGCTTAAGATAAGGGTATGTCTGGCCGTTGCCGATACCCCATGTATCAACAAAATCCCATTCCGCCAAAGTAAATGTTGCAAGAGTTTTCATTTCCGCCGTCGTCTTGCCGGAAACACCCATTGATGAACCATATCCAACGCCGATTGTTTGACCGGAAGTATTGATATCCCAGAAACTGCTGAGAACACTGCCGTTATACATGGCTCCCAAAAGCCCACCAACACTCGAAGTCCCGCTAACTGCACCCGTCGAATAGCAATTACTGATACTGCCACCCTGGTCGTTTTCTCCCACCAGACCGCCCACATATGCTATGCCGTTGACATCACCCGTAGAATAACAGTCGCTGATGTCACCGTCTCCGCTAAATCCCACCAGACCGCCTACATCCGCGGAATCATAAGACCCGCTTAATCCGCTGACCGCACCCGTAGAATAGCAATTGCTGATACTGCCGACATTCGCTCCCACCAGACCGCCTACATCCATCCAACCACTGACCGTATCAGTCGAATAGCAATTACTGATACTACCATAAAAGTTATCTCCCACCAGACCGCCCACACAATAAGAATTGGAAGAGCCGCTGACAGTTCCCGTCGAATAGCAATTGCTGATGCCGCCCCTGTTGTCTCCTACCAGACCGCCTATATAAGCTCCACCACAGCTGAGCGTAGCCATCGAATAGCAATTGTTGATACTACCATAATTAAGTCCCACCAGACTGCCTCTATACTCAGAAAGGAGGGAAGAACCGCTGACCGCAATGTTCTCAAGACCGAGATTCTTCACAGAGCCGCCGAACTCAATATAGCCAAATAAACCGAGGTACCAATTGCTTCCGCCGTTTATGGTAAAATGTGTGATTTTATGGTCGTTGCCGTCAAACGTTCCCGTAAAGACCGTCCCGTCGAGTTCATAGTTTGCGTTGTTCATATCGGGTGCAATGATTGCCGTTGTAAAAATCTGCCCCTCCATATTAATATCCGCCGTCAGGACAAAGCATTTGCTGTAGTCATTCGCATCGGCGGCCAGGACCAGTAAGTCCGCTTTTGTGGCAATTTGGTATGGAGTATTCGGCTCGCCTGTCCCGCCGCTGTACTTGCCGAAGGCGCTGCCTGCTGCAAAGGTTATTATGATTGTAAATGACAGGATTAACGTGGTTCTGGTCTTCATTTTTCACCCTCTCCAAAATACGACCTGATGTTTCTTCTCCAAATGGGATGTCTCTCCTGTCGTTTTATCAGTTTACGCAAATCGCCCCTAAAACGTCAAGGGAAATTCCGGTAAAAAGCTGGATTTCTAAAGCAGAAGCGATTTTTTGGTGTGATTCGGGCAGTCAAGCCGACAATAGAAGTATCTTACCGCGGAGACCGCAGTAAGAAGTTTTGAGTTTTTGGTTTTTAGTTTTGAGTTGAACTAAACCAACTAAAAATTAAAAATTTAATGCTAAAAAAAAAGAAAAAACAGCGTAATCTGTGTAATCTGCGGTTTGTGTTATGGCTGAAACGGCAACAACATTAGTCGAACTGGATTATAAAGAAAACCTCGGCTGGCAAATCGGCACGGTGGTAATAATCCTTATGGCAATCGGCACGGTATTTGTCTTCTCGGCGGGGGTTGAGGTCGCCAAAGGCGTCAATCTGTCGCATTTTTACGAGTCTGCCAACCTGCGAAAGGCCCTGTTTTTCCCCCTGGCCGTAGCGGTTATGCTGGTGGTATCCCGAGTCGATTATCGTCGGTTCGGTTTTGACAATGGGTTATGGCGTTCGCCGATGACCTACCTATTCGGTATCAGCGTGATTTTGCTTGTGCTGGTGCTCATACCTCATATCGGCTCGGAAATCAACCAGGCCAGGCGCTGGCTGCGAATCCCGCTTGGCCCCGCCACAATCAGCTTTCAGCCCTCGGAACTGGCGAAGTGGACGGTCATTTTCTCGCTGTCGGCCTTCTGCGTCAAATACGGCGAGCGACTCAAATCATTCAAACAGGGATTTTTGCCTGTTTGCCTCATCCTGGGACTTGTGGTGGGACTAATCATCATCGAGGACTTCGGCTCAGCGGCCCTGATTGCGATGCTCGCCTTTTTCATATTGCTCATAGGCGGAGCGAACTGGCGGTATCTTGTCGCGCCATTGCCCGTTGCCGCGATTGGTTTTGCCGCCGCGATACTTGCCTCGCCCACCCGCATAACACGAATCACGTCTTTCCTGCACCCCGACCAGTTTACCGGCTCATCGAACTACCAGGCGAGCCAGTCGCTGGTCGCCATCGGCTCAGGCGGATTGTTCGGCAAAGGGCTTGGAATGGGCGTCTGCAAATATGGTCATCTGCCTGAAGACACAACCGACTTCATCTTCTCGATTATCGGCGAGGAAATGGGCCTGTTCGGAACATTAACGGTCATCGCGCTATTCATCATATTTATAGTGCTTGGCGTTATGGTAATAAAACGCTGCAAAGAACCATTCGGCAGGCTGCTCGCGACGAGCATCGTCCTTGCGGTCGGCGTGCAGGCGGCTTTGAATATCGGCGTAGTCACCGTCGTCCTGCCCACAAAAGGCCTGCCCCTGCCCTTCGTCAGCGCGGGCGGAACAAGTATGCTCCTGACCGCAGCCGCCGTCGGCGTGCTTTTGAATATCGCGTCGCAGTGCGAAAAAACACAGCTCAGGGAGAACACGTAATGGCAGGCAAAAGCATTTTCTTCGCGGGCGGCGGAACGGGCGGCCACATTTATCCCGCCTTAGGCGTAGCGGAGAAGATTGCGGAACTCGACCCAACGGCGAAGATTCATTTCTTCATAAGCAGCCGCGATATCGATAAACACGTCCTGTCAAAAACCGCCTTCCAATATACCGCCCTGCCCGCTGTGGGGCTTTCAATCAGACCTGACAAATTTATCAATTTCTGCAAAATGTTTCTGGCAAGCTATAAAATCGCAGCCGACGCCCTGACTAAATGCGACATCCCGATTGTCGTCGGCGTAGGCGGATTTGTCGCCGCGCCCGTCTGCCGGGCGGCTT
>JBFZBL010000057.1:0-3992 GCA_041308485.1 Phycisphaerae bacterium
AATAACGTTGTTTTCATTTATAGCTGCGACATCAGGCCAAATCGCGTCTGCTGCTCTGCAAATCATCTGATAAAATCCGCGAGACGCTTTCGACAAAACGAAAAGGAGTTCAACGATGTCGCTTTGAGAATCATTCTGTAACGCAGGCAGAAGACCATGACGGATGAAGTTGCGCCTGTACGCGAAATCCGTATTCGTCCTGTCGGTGCACCAATTCAGCTTGCGGCTGCTGAGGTATTGGATAATCTCATCGCGAGAGGCGCAAAGCAGCGGCCTTATAAACGTTATGCAATCGGCAAATTTTTTCGCGGGCCAGATGCCGCACAGGCCGCGAAGGCCCGTTCCGCGAATCAGCCGGTCAATAATTGTCTCGGCGTTGTCGTTTTTATGATGGGCTGTAGCGATACAGTCGCAGTTCTGTGATTTCGCAATCTCAACAAGATTTTCGATTCGCAGGTTTCTCGCGGCTGTCTCGATGGATAGTTTCGATTTTTTCGCGTAATCACGCACATCGATTTTTATTGCATCGACGGGAACTTTGAGCTTTTGGCACTGTTCGACAACAAAATCCTCATCTCTTTGAGCCTCGTCGCCTCTGAGTTGATGGTTGATATGTGCGCAGGAAATATCGAGCCGCAGCGCTGCGAGGACGTGCAGCAAGGCAGTGGAATCGGCGCCGCCAGAAATCGCAAGCAAAACTTTTCCCCCCGGCCGGATAAGCCGTTCGGCTGCGATAAAATCCGCTGTTTTTTGTTCCAGTATCTTCAGCATCGTCGGCCAAAATCAAATGGGCCTGACAGTCGGTCAGGCCCATAATTACGCGAAGTATTCATTAGAACATATTCAAGCCGAGGTTACTCCTGTGGTTTGACTGCCCCGCTTAATTCCTTGACCCGCTGTTCGGCAAAGACGACCCACTGCCTGTGCTCACCTGAACTTGTTATCTTCGACAGGGCATCCTGATAAATCTGCAATGCCTCGGCTCTTCTGCCTAACTTGGTATCGAGAATATAAGCCGCTTTAAACCTGGCCACAGTGGTCGTTTGCGGGTCCCACTGGTAGGTTCTCTGGTAATTCTGAACGGCGTTAGGGTAATCCTGGAGGTACTCATAAATCCTGGCCATTCTGTAAGCGGCATCATCTATTTTGTCGCTTTTAGGATATTTGGTTATAAACTGCTCATACTTGCCGATCGCCTTTTTCAACAAGGCCTCATCCCTGGCGACCATCAACGGGCCTGCCTGCTCTTCAAGACGAACAGCCTCGGCAAACATGACGTCGGCATCCGAAGCAGTACCGGCTTCAGTATTCAGCTTCTGCGATTTGTCCGCATTCTTACTGTTACAACCTGCAAGAACGAACGATAACGTTATAACCGACACGATAACAGCCAACCTTGCCATAAAGGCCTCCTTTCAAATTCATAAATATCGCCGGTACTCCGCCGGCCACTCTTAATCACTTTACAATTTACCCAAACCGCGTCAAGAGCAATCCGGCAAAAAATCAGGCCTTTGATTTCCTGACTATAACGGCAACGTAACTGCCGTCTCTGTCAAATTCATCAGCATAGGGCAAAATCAGGTTTTCAGATTCAATTTTGAAACCGGGATTTTCCTTCATAAATCCGCGCACGAGCAGACCGTTTTCTTCGGGCTGAATGCTGCACGTGCTGTAACAAATAACGCCTTTGGGTTTCAACATACCGGCGGCCTTTGAGAGCAGCGACATCTGCGTTTGGGCAAGTTTTTTAACATCATCCTTGGTAATCCGATGGCGAACCTCCGGCCTGCGAGCCAAAACGCCGGTGTTTGAGCAGGGCGCATCAACCAGCACACAATCAAAACTGTCCTGCTTTTCAACATCATTATATTCGACTGTCGTTATACTGCCTGATAAACCCAGACGAGCGATATTTTCTTTGACCTTTTTCAGACGGTCGGAGTCAATATCGGTCGCGACGATTTTCGCGCGTCCGCCGGTCGCTTCCGCCAACTGCGTCGTCTTTGTGCCCGGCGCAGCGCAAAGGTCAAGAATGCTCCAGTCCGGTTTCGGCTTCAACACCCGAACCACCTGGGCGGCGGATAAATCCTGAACGGCAAATAATCCTTCATCAAAGCCGGGCAACGCAGTTATCGCTTTGGGACTTGTCAGTTTTATCATTTGCGATTCGGACTCAATCTCACAATCAACCTCGGCGGCCTTAAGCTTCTCCGCCAGTTCTCCAGCCGTTGTTTTAAGCGGATTGGGCCTCAAATAAACGCTCGGCCTGCGGTTGCTCGCAAAACAGATTTTTTCCGTCTGCTGTCTGCCATATTCATCGAGCCAGTTTTGAACAAGCCAGCCGGGCAGCGAGAACGCAGAGGCAAGATACTCACACGGCGATTCTTCGGGAGCGGGAAGCATTTCCATATCGAATTCGCAGCCTGAGTCCTGCGACTGTAGAACGGTATTACGCAGATTTGTCTGTTCGAGCAACTTTTGACGGCTTACTATGTGCTTTTGCACCTGGCGCAGTATCGCGTTGACGAATCCGCCTCCTTTTGCATTGGCGATGCGCTTTGCGTATTCGACCGCCTCGCAAACTATCACGTATTCTTTTGCCTGCGGACAAAAAATAAGCTCATATACCCCTACCCTGATGATGTTGAGGATTTTACTCGGTATATGCACGATTTGGGTCCCTGATACTTTTTCGATAACGAGGTCGATGACAAGCCGGTTTTTTAACACGCCGAAGACAAGGTCGGTTGCTTTTTGCCTGTTGGCAAGTTCGGGGTAGTTGTCTAACGCGTCACCGGCAAATTGTTTATCTTTGCGAGTTTCAGTGAGCACTTCGGCTGCAACACTGCGAGCAGCTATAGTTTTCGGCTCAGGCATATCAATCCGTGATTTTGACGAACCGGTCGCCCGGTGACACACGCCTGCCATTGACGAAATCGGCGAATCTCATCAATCGGGAATTCTCCGGCTTCAACTGCATAATCTGCAAGCGGTCTTTGCCGCATACGACGTTAAGATTTTCGTCGATTGTGCCGGGAGGCAGATTCGGGGGATTATCCATTCGCAGGATATCGGCCTTGACGAAGATGACTCGTTCCGCCCGGTCCGATTTTTGTGACTTATAAATAGCAGACACACCGGGCCAAGGCCACAAGCCAAGTATCTTGCTGTGCAGCGATTCCGCCGGCTCAGCAAAATCGAGAAAACCATCGGCCTTTTGCAGCTTCGGCGCGCGGGTGGCCTTAGAGTCATCCTGTTTGGCATATTTGGCCGTACCAGCGGCAATCCGGTCAATAGTCGTAACGAGCAGCGGCGCAGCCAGCTTCGCCAGCCGGTCGTGAAGTTCGCCCGCTGATTCCTCTCCGTCAATCTCTGTCCTGCATTGCGCGAGTATATCGCCCGCATCCATTCTTTCAGCGACCGTAATAATACTGATGCCTGTTTCGGAGTCGCCATTGATGATTGCCCAGTTTATCGGCGCAGCGCCGCGGTATTCAGGCAGCAGCGAGGCGTGAACATTTATTGCCCCTTTGAGGGCGATATCGGTTACTTCTTTGCTGATTTTCTGGCCGAAGGCAATAACAACCAACAGGTCTGGTTTGCAGGATTTTATTTTATCGATAATCTCGGGCAAATTCACATCAGGGGCTTCGATTGCGGTTATGTTATTTTGGGCCGCCCACTCGGCGACTGGCGTCGGCTTTTCTTTGCGTCCCCTGCCGGCGGGCTGTGCGGGCTGGGTTATTACAAGAGATATTTTATGGCTCGATTGAATAATCGCGTCCAGACATGGTAAACCGAATTGGCCGCTTCCGAGATAAACGATGTTCATTTGTCTTTCAGAATATAGAGACGTCAGGAGTCAACGCCGTTGTGCTCTTCTTCGAGCATTTTCAACTGCTTTCGATGCGCAATCCGTGCGGTCGTCGGCATACGGTTGACTATCGTAACCCCCTCAATGTGGTCAAACTCGTGCTGCAAAGCGCGGG
>JBFZBL010000058.1:0-7234 GCA_041308485.1 Phycisphaerae bacterium
TTCCTCGAATGAATCACCCATATCGCTGTACGAAAGCTCATCCAATCGAACTGCCAGCGGGTCATTCGGCGATATAGCCGCAACCGCCACTCCCTTGCTCTTATAATCCGTCACTAATTGCGTAATCCTGTCTTCGTATGCCTGTGCCGTCGGGCAGTGATTGGCCGTGAAGACAATCACAAGAATATTGGCGTCCGCGAAATCCGCCAGCTTATATGTCTTTCCATCCACGCCGGGCAAATTGAAATCCGGCGCCGATGCGCCAATTTCCAATGGCGCAATTTTACTCGTCTCCGCCCAAACGCTGCCAATAACAACCATCGCGATGAGAATCGCCGGCCAAAACAACTCACGTCCGTTCATATTCGGGGCCTCCATATAATTACCTTTGCGTAAATGATACGCCATCGGCCGTCTACAATCAACCCGTCAAAACCAGCGCATAAAAAAAACCTGCCTGTTCTGTCGGGTCGGAGCAGGCAGGTTAAAAATCCTGACCTATTTTTTAATTGGGTCAACCGGGCCCCATTTGAGTATCAAATCTTTATCCTCGTCGAAGTTTTGTATCGAAAGTGTTCCCTCTGCGGAAAAATCCTTGCTTACCCACCCATTTACGTATGCCGTGCCGCCGCGAACATCGCCTTTTTCTTCGCCGCGCAATTCATAATGCCCTTTCGTTATGAAATACAGCTTTTTCCTGTCTTCGCCTGTGCTGTCCTTGTAAATTTTGAGCGGGTAAATATTGCCGGAAAATGCGTTCAATGATTTCTTGGTAAACTTGTACTCCCATATGTCCGCTGTGTACCGTCTGCCGTCGATTTCAAACTGGCCTTTCCACGAGGCCAGAGCGTCGAAATTGCTCAGCACACTTGCAGTAAGTGTCCCCATCGGCTTATCGCCGTCGGCAAGTTTTACTTCGTAAGTCAATCTGTTCTCGATTTTCGGCTGCGAAGCAAAGGGCGGCCGTTTCGCGCTCATATCGTATCCCTCAAGCGGCCCCCCTCCCCAGATCAGTTTGTCTTCTTCCCATGGCTTAACATCAGGCGCAACATACCTGTTGAGCTCTGAGCCCTTCCACGGTATTAAAGAATCGTTTGATTCCGAGTAGTGCATTATCAGCAGCGCCACCAGCCCCAACGCCACAACAAAAGCAAGAAATAGTCCAACGCTGCCGGTCCGATTCATACGCCCGCTTACCTGACTTTGCGTCTTTTGCATTAGTATTCCTCCCGGTATTGATTTTATCTTCTATTCGGTGCGGGTTCCTCATTGCAGCCGCGACCGCAAGTCGAATATTAAAGTCGGATATTGTAATAGTCAATAATCTTTTATACTAAAAACTCGATTGTGTCCCTGCTTCGTCCCCATCTTGCGGTAATTTCCCCTCGCAGTTCTCAAAGCTCGGCGGGATTTTGATGATAAAAATTACTCAGCTCTCGATACAAATCCGGATATGTCTTTTGCAAATCCTTCGGCCGTTCGAAAAAATATTCGGTCGCGACCGCGAAAAACTCCGCCGGATTCTGTCCGGCGTAAGAACCCAGCAGCGTTGGCTTGTTGCCCGATAAATCCTGCTGCAGCTTGATAAAGTTTTTATGCAGCACCCTCGCCCACGCTATAAACGTTGACCACTCCTGCAGGACTGCCGAGCTGTCGCCCTGACCTTCCGAACTGTCCAATTGATGCGCGAATTCGTGGAACACGACATTATGCCCGTCGCGGACATCCGCCGAACCACGCCGAACATCATCCCACGAAAGCACAACCGACCCGTGATGCCACGACTCGCCTAAGCGGACGTCGAATCCTTCCTCCACAATCCCACCCGCCAGGCGCCTCGTTGCTTTAGCCACGTATGCCGCGGGGTAAACGAGTATCGAATGCAATCCGGGGTAATAATCGGTTTCGCGGTGGAGCAGTAATACGCACGCCTGAGCGGCTATCGTTACCCTGATTTCATCGGTAATCGTCAGTCCGCCGCAGCCGAAGAAGTGCTTCTCCGTGAGGAATATGAGGATATGCTGCTTCAATTCCTCTTTGTCGAGCACGGACAATCGTCGATAGAATGGTACATGCCCTTCAATTATCTCCAGCCATTCCGGCGGAAACGGCCGTTGCCTTATCCGCTTTCTGCGCCATTTCCTGAACAAAAACATATTCGGGATTATAAACGCAAAGGCATAATTTCCGCCAGCGGTTAGAATTCATAACTCCGGAATACCGCATTTTTACTATTTGCTTTTTGATATTTTCTTTCTTGTTGCAACCTGTGGCCAGCGAAGTCGAACCATCGCCGCACCGAGCTTGAGAAGCGAATTCGACACGCTCACCTCGGGCGGATTCTGCAAGTTCGCCACAGAATGTTTTAGCCTGTCCGTGATGAGCTGAAAATCTTGATTTCAGGATTCACGTTGCCGAACTGCACAATGTCCGGGGCAATATCGCGGAGCCGTTCGAGAACCTCTTTGGGATCTGCACGCCATATAGTGCCGTCTTTGAGCCGTACCGCACGCACGTAAGCAATACTTGTGAACACTTCTTCCGCAGTTAAACCAACTGCCATGTCGCTCCCGCTGCATCCAGGTTTAAGCGGCAGCCAATTATCACTGTCATTGCCTGTGATAGTCCAGCTTAATCCGTTTATACGCTGGTTGAAAGCATCATACCTGAGAATAACAATCTCAAAGGCAATAACAGGTTGACCGCCGGAGTTCGTCCAGGTCATACATTGAACGAAGCGACGGCCGTTCCGCTCGTACCGATTCTCGAACCAGAAATTAGTTAGCTTTACGTAGGGACAGTTGTTGTCAATGAAAGCTTTGCTGTCAGGGTAACTCATTACGCTTTCTGCCCGCAATTGCCCCTGCATTACAGCAACAAACAGTAATGACAGTATAAGCGGGCGTAGCATACAAACAGAAATACGATTGTTCATCAGCGGCACTAATCTGTATTGGTTTAATTCCCTCATCTTCATTTTTGCGCCTCCATAAACTTTTCGTCTTCCGGTGTGGATTCTGACTTTTGCTCCGTAGCAAAAGAGTTGTTTATTATATCCTTTGGCTTGCGGTAGTCAAGACATTTCAGACGCCGGCCTCAGGACAGCGTTCAGCGTATAGCGGATAGGTAGTTGATAGAAAAGAGTTGCGGTATTATGCCGGCTGTGAGACAATATCAGTCGGCATCATGTCTGTGAAACATGCGTTCGAAACTACTACTTGTTCGGGTAAAGGAGTAGAACAATGTTAGAGAATACGAATCTTCTTTTAGTGGCCCTGCCGGAAACTTTGCAGTTTCTTCACGGCGGATGGTTTGTCGTTCATTTTTTTGGTATATGCATATTCGTTTATTTGGGTTACAAGCTCGGCCGGATAAAAGAAAGTTAATGCAGAACAGCGCAAAAAATATGGCCGGCGACCTCCCTATTCGTCGCCGGCCATTAGCTTTTCCCCAAACCTGTGTGCTGTCAGAAAGCGCCCGATGGCACTTCTTATTTCAATTTAAAAACTTCGCTGTATACCTATGACTCGATACCTTCGAAGACGATGCCGATGCCTATTGAGCCGTCGTCAAGTAAATCGCCCCGTTCGATTCGCACTACTCTTCCGCTTTTTATCCGCGCGAAGCTGCCTTTTCTTTTGGCAAGTGCCATTGTTCGCGGAAAATTCAACTCGACAACATGCCCGGTCCGCAAAGGCGTAGTCGCCGGAATGCGCACCAAAACGCCGCTGCTGCTGATATTGGAGCTTCTGCCGTTGAAGAACCGATTTGCTTCGGGCAGCCAGACGCTTACCGGCCAGGCAACCTCTGTTCGTGTGTTTTTCCTGTTTTCAACTGCTACTGTCGCTTCGCTCATAATCTAATCTCCATATTAGAGAGTAATCCAACTTCAATACCTTATTCTATCGGCAGTGTTAAATTGGGTAGATTAGAGTATTTGGGAAATTTACGGGTTTTACTTGAAAAATTTTGTTTTTCTAGCAAAAAGAATACCGTGACAACATGATTATAAGACCTTTGACGTTAAATTAAGTGATTTTATTTGCGATAAATTAAAGAGCCGGCCGGAATTTGGTATTAGACCTCCCATTCCTTTGAGCCTTTGAGGAACCTGAGCTGAAGGATAATTCCTAAAAGTGTCCCCGCGATTAGCAGCAGGGGCAAAAACCAGTGATTGCCGTAATAAAGTTCGTTGAGGCGAGTTGTCTCCGGGTAGATGTAATCTGTTTCATACCGATAGATTAGCGCAAAGACGCCGATAACTACCAGCAATGTAGCGCTGAGGCTCGTGAATAACATAACGGACAGCTTGAAGATGACGAAGGAAAGCAGAAAGCCGGCGACGATGCCGGTCAGCGCGCCCGCCCATACAAACTGTTGCGGCAGACTGCACGAATGCCATATCCCCGCGGCGAGTATCCCGCCCGCCACCGCGCCGAGAACTGCCACAGCCCAGCGAATCAGCGGGATTGCCAAAGCGACGAGAAGGACGCAGCCGATGATTGCGCCGGGGAGAGCATTTTCAAACTGGGCGCCGATCCACAAACCGGCAAATAAGCCAAGCAGACCAAAGCCGATGACTGTGAGCAGCTTATAGATTCGCCAGCCGTACATGAGGATGACGACGCCGAATGATATACCGATGACTGCCTGGAGCCAGTTGAGGGCAGTTGCCTGCTGCCAGACGAAATCGAGCGCCTGTGTAACGTACCTCGTGCCGTAATCGACGTTATTGTTGTAATGATTAGCGAAGACGCTGGTCTGCGCCAAAAGCAGCGAAAAACTCATTTATACTTCTCCTTCTTCTTCAACATTCAAGCCCGACGAGTCGGGTGTTTAAGCGGTACGCCAGGTTCTGACTTTTGCCACCGGTGCGACAGCGCCTTCTTTGGCCTCGACTTTTTTAACTTTGGCCTTGGTGGCGACAAACCGCTTGCTGATCTTAGGCAGCAGCCACAATTGAGCGAAGGTGCCGAGGATTGTTGCCAGGGCGATTATCGCGAAGTAAATATCCTGCCTGGTGTTCATATAGCCGATGGCGGGATAGCCGAAATTCAACAGGGCCATAATTGTTCCCGCCATGATAAGTGTTGTTCCCGCGGCTGAACTGAAGAGGGCTGAGGCGCCCGACCAGGATACAGCGGTGAACGGCAGGGCGGTTATCGCCAGCAGTATGGGCCAGTTGTAGTATGGCACGCCGATGGTTATTTGTCTGATTACCGCCAGTACGTTGTTTGAGGGACGGAAGTAAGGCCGAACCAGCATAGAATAGCCGACTACGGCGGCTATGGCCGAGGCGACCAGTATCCAGAATGTATCCTGCAATTTAAGCGCAAGCAGTGCGCAGATGCCTATAACGGCCGCGGCCAGATACCAGTTTGTGCCGGAAGAAAATAATGTGCAAAGCACGCCGAAAAAGACGCCCGCCGCGACAAACATGGCTTTTTTGAAGCCGAGTCCGCCGAGCCAGACGAACAGGCCCGCCGCGATTGTTACGCCCGCCAGCGCCAAAAGCAGCGGCGGCTCCAAATGCGTTACGCGGTTTTGAAATGTCCACAATAAGCTTGTCATAAGTTTTTATCGCCCCGAAAAAGGCGTCCTGAGAATGCAAGTTTAGCCCAAATATTTATCGGCCTGATAAGGCCCTTTCGTTAAGCCATGAGTTAATGCGAAGACCCCCGGGAATAATGGTGAGGCAATGCGGATGAGAGGAGTCGAACCTCCAAGGGCGTTAAGCCCGCAGGCACCTGAAGCCTGTGCGTCTGCCAGTTCCGCCACATCCGCTTACTGAGCCGATAATAACGTTTTTTAGCCGGCTCGTCAATAAATAAGGCGGAATCAGGCAGGCATAATTCCCATTCAACACAACGGGTTTCGCTTTTTTTTATATTTTCGAAATTTATATTGCCGCGACGGGAGAGCGGCGAGTTTGTAATGTTATCGGTCCTTGCGCAGGCAAGAAAACGGATGCCCGGTTCACGTGAAACACCGGAATCCTCACCGTTTACGCAAATAATCCGGTTTGTGCGCATACATATAGTATAGAAAAAAAAGGGGTGGAGAAGAAATTGCGGATTTCAGATTGTGGATTGATGATTGTTGATTTATGATTTTGAAAACAAGGGAGTTTGAGTAATTCGACTGGTAGGCGCATATATATAGGAAAAGGAAAACATTTAAGGAGAAGTCAAATGAGATACGGAACTTTTTATGTATTAGCAGTAATGGCGGTTTTGAGCACGGCTTGTATTGGGGCCGGGTCGGGTGAGCCGGCCGTTGCGAATAAACCCGGTGTGGGGCTGACGATTTACAACGATAATTTCGCGGTGGTGCGCGAGGCCCGCAATATGAAATTCGACAAGGGGCAAAACACGGTGCGGTTTACGGACGTGGCATCGGCAATCGACCCGACGAGCGTGAAGTTTTCGTGTTTATCTTCGCCGGGAGCGGTGTCGGTACTGGAACAGAATTACGAATACGACCTTGTGAATACAGACAGTTTGCTCAAACGGTATATCGACAAGGAAGTAAAAATCGTGCTGAAAGGCAGCGGGTCGGAGGCAAGGAAAGTCATTGATGGCAAACTATCCGCGGCGGTAGGGCCTGATTTGATTGTGCAGAGCGAAAACGGCATAGAAGTAATCGGGCGAGGCAGTATCGATGAGATAGCGTTGAAAGAATTGCCTGATGATTTGGTGACAAGGCCTACGCTTGTGTGGCTGACGGACGCCCAGAAAGGCGGCGAGCAGCTTTGCGAGGTGACATATACGACTGGGGCGGTCGGCTGGAAGGCGGATTACACGGCGATTCTAAACAAGGACGATACCGCCCTGGATTTTTCGGGCTGGGTGACAATCGACAACAGAAGCGGGGCCGGTTACAAGGATGCGACGCTGAAACTGATTGCGGGCGACGTGCGGCGTATTCAGCCGGCGATACCTACAGAGAGGTACAATGATAAGGTTATGCATATGGCAGGAGCGTCTGCACCGGCTTTCGAGGAAAAGTCGTTTATGGAATATCATATGTACACGCTTGGGCGAAAGAGCACGATAAATAATAACCAGGTCAAGCAGATTGAGTTTATCGAGCCGGCGGAGGGGGCCAAAGCAAAGAAGATTTATGTTTATGAACGGAGCGACTACTGGAACCCGCGGGGCGGAGACCAGAGTAAAAAAGTTATGGTCAAGATTGAGTTCGAGAACAAGAAGGAAAATAAATTAGGAATAGCATT
>JBFZBL010000059.1:0-3645 GCA_041308485.1 Phycisphaerae bacterium
CGGTCCAGATGCCCGGAGGGGTTCCAGTAGCGACGGTAGCAATCGGCAAGGCGGGCGCGAAAAATGCTGCTGTGCTGGCGGTTCAGATTTTGGCGCTCTCGGATAAAAAATTAGCCGGTAAATTGGCTCGACTGAAAATCGTCCAGGCAAAAGAAGTTGCCAAAAAAAATTCCACGCTTAAATAATTGTCGTGTGAGTCATAGTTATCCATCGATGCTCCCCTCGACATCGCTCGGGACAGGCGATACTGGATACTCGATAAACACCAAAACTTCCTAATCTGTGCGATTTTATTCCTTTTTGTTGCCTTTTGATCCCTTTTCGTTCCGTTTCGTTACCTTTTGCTCCCTTTATGTACCCGTTTATTACCTTTTCGCACCAATTTTTTGACGAAAAATGAGGCTACCACCAAGGCCCAAAGGCACTAAGTCCATTCGCCACAAAGGGTTATCTCGATTTTTGATACTTGATACTAGATGCACGATACTCGATAGTAGCAGACAGCGGGCAACGTATAGCGGATAGTTTTAACGCAAAAAGCAAATAGTAAAGAGTAAAAAAATGGTATCCCTACGGGATGGATTTTTTAATTCAAATGTCAAAGTGCCTTGGATGAGTTCATTGTTCAGAGTTCGTTGTTCGTTGCTAACACTCACAGAAGCAAACACGTCCTCCTATATATAGGGTGGATTTGGGGGTGAAATAAGGAGTTAGGCGGCGGGATTGATTACCTTAAGAAACGATAAGTCCTTAGGCCGTAAGGAATAAAAAAATATTTATAAAATGACGAGATTTTTTTGGCAGTTTGGGCAAGGTTGGTTTCCAAATCAAAAAGCAAATAGTAAAAATGCGGAGTGAGGGCTGAGTAAAAAACGCTACAGAAAACGGCTGTCACTATTATTCTTATGACTTACCTTTGCTTACTCGCCGCCGTAGAGCCACCAATTGGCAAACACCATCAAATCGTCAATCTGGACATTGCCGTCGCGGTCTCTATCGGCTCCATTACACCAGGCGTTTGAGCGGGAGCAGTTGGTTTTTAACCACTGGGGAGCAAAAGTCGCGTAATCCTTGAAATTATACAACCAGGGCGACAGATACATACCGTCGATTACCTGTTGAGTTATACCCGGTCCCTGCCAGGCGACCGCTATATTGTCGCCGCCGCCGCCTTCCTTCTGCAAGGCCTCAATGTAATACTTATGCCCCGCCAATAGCGGTTTTGGCGTCGATGTCTGCGAAGTAAATTTAGTCCACTCGCGTGAATTCGTCCAGTCGTTTACATAAGCAATCAGGACGGCGTGGCAAGGGTCGTCGTCGGTGCTGAGCCGTAACTGACTATTGTCGTCGCTGGCAATCCAGAAGGTATAATTACCGTCAGCAGGCGGATACAGATACCCGCGAATCCGCGTTCCGTAGTTGTCCGCCCAGTTAGTGGGTCCTTCCAGTAACGTAAGCAATGCCCGCCCATTCGGGTTACTCGGATAATTTATATCCGAGGTCAGATTGCTGACAGGGTTTCCTGAAATTCCAGTCCACCATTCTCTTAAAATGAAGCCGGTGGCGTCGCCGCTGAAGACACTGATATTGACTGCTGTTGAGGTAGTTGACCCGCTATTATTATCAGTCACCCGTGCGGTCAAACTGTATCGGCCCACGCTGACATCGTTCCACGTATAAGAATACGGCGAATTTGTATCTTCACCCAGTTTTGTCGAACCCTGAAAGAATTCCACTTTTGTTATGAAACCGTTAACATCGGAGGCGTTTGCCTCAATGACAATGTCGTCTCTTAATGCAAACACATCACCGTCGAGAGGCGAGGTTATGGAAACATTTGGCAGAATGTTGCCTGTTACCTGCGGCACTTTTAGAAGGACCATAACGCTTGCCGGGATAGTTACCGTGAATGAACCGCCGGATGTAAACGACTGAGGGGCGATAGAAGTCACTGTAAGCGGGTTGGGATGCACTGTTCCATTTATACTGATATCGCCCTTGTCCTGGATTGTTAATCCTCCCGGTATTATATTTCCCGCCGGCTCAATTGTCCATTTTTGTCCTGCCTGCCCCGCCGTCATACCGGCTATATTAATCTGGGTAGTAAATGCCGAGGTGGGAGAGTTGTTCACGATAAACATCGTCAGATTGCCGCCTGCGTCTTCAGCGGCATACGCTCGAACAAGCGAATTCGAACTGGATGCTTGAACCATATCTCGTCCAAAATAATTAATCAACAGCGGATTGATATACCAAACCGGATAAACCCGGAAGTTGTCATCGTAGTCATATATCCAGGGATTTGACACTGTCCACTTATGCTTGGCCATTTCGAGGATATACTGAGAACGAAACATCGCACCTACATAGGCTGAATGGCGATTATAGGTGTCGGTGCCTGAGTCATTCCATTCGGTCATACAATATTCAATCTCGCCTACATATTGAGCACCGAGGGCATTGGTAACGATGCCGTCAAGGTTGGATGTCCATTGAGCGATGTCATCGATCTGGCTGCCAAGCAGGGTTGGATTGTTCGAAGCACTTCCATCTCCGCCTCCATTCTGATATGAATGAATAATCAGAAAGTCAGGAATCGCATTCTTTGCGGCAGAAGCCACAAGCGTATCATAGGTCCAGTAGCCTTGATACCAGCCCCACTCCTGAAGCTTGTGTACCGGTTCCGCACAGGCGCCGATTTTGATATTGGGATTGACCGCTTTCATGGCCAGAGAAAAATCGGCTAAATAGTCGCCATAGTAGGTGCCGCTGATTTCAGGAAAATAGCCAACTTCCCACGGCCCGCCGATCTCATTGCCGATTTCCCAATACTGGGCGCATACGGGTCTGGCGGTTTGGTCCTGGACCCAGCCAACAGCCGCATTGACGGCGTTGGTATGGGCCTGTGCCCAATCACAGACATCATCTGTGGGATTATTATCCTGACAGTGGTCATACCACCAGCCGGGGAAATTAACAATGGGCTGAAGCGTCGGATGAACCTCTTCGCCAGGCTGACTGATAAGAGTCGTCATATAGAGGTATTCCTGATAACTTACTTTCCAGCCTTGCGAGCCGTTTGGGCCTTCGATGTCGCTCCAAAGAACACCGTTACCCCACGAGCCGCCGGGTACACGCAGATACTTGCACCCCGATGCCTTCAGCAGATTCGTGTATTCCGGATGAGTGCCGTCCATATGCCAGTCCCAGGACGCTAAATTCGCCCCATACAGCGTCATAGGAATCGTGCGAATCGGTGAAGCTCCATCGACCGTAATGGTCACATCCGCGGCATAAGCCGGCAGGACAGAACTTAAAAGCAAAAAACTAATTACAGCAAGGAATCTCATCTTTGATTTCATCACTATATCCCCGCAAAACATGCCAAAAAACGCGCTATGTGTCATACATTCCTGTATCTTATTGACTCTTTGTTCTTTCATCATATATTGTAATATAGGCAATGATTACAATATATACCAATTGTTGCTCAATAGATGGCTATTATTGACTTTTATTAACAAGGACTCATAAAAGCGGCTTCGCCAAATAAACGGGGCCTGCTTCGCTTTTCAGCGTTGCAGGCCCCGTATAGAGGAGGAAACTACTTGCTGCTAATCCGGCTTATATTACGAGATCGGAAGA
>JBFZBL010000060.1:0-3439 GCA_041308485.1 Phycisphaerae bacterium
GTCTCGTAAAAATCGCCGAGGCGAAAAAAGACAATGGTGTCTGGATAATCTCGCTTGATATCCAGGTATTGCTGGCGGATTGGGGTTACGTCGTCATTATTTGGCATGGCGGTCACTCACAAAAGGTTGTTTGATTCGTTATTATAACCGGGGTGCGAAATTGTTTTTTTATCCGCAATCCGAATCTTCTTTTATTCGGTAAATGATTGTGTCGTGAAATTCTTTGACAATGCAATAATTTTCGTTGACATATTCAAAAACCTGCTGCATCCCCTCCGGAGTTCCTACTTGGGCATGGTGGGCGATTTCCCGCAGTTTAGAATTAAGCGGAAGCATTTCAGCGGTATCGGTTCGAGTTTCCACAATGAGGACAGGTGGCGTAGTTTGCAGGTCGTTTAGAAAACTCAGTACGAGGTCTTTGTTTGTATATCCGGGCATGAACAAGGGAAATTGATATGAATATCGGGTGGGAGCGGCACGGTCAGCTAGAAAGTTGATCCACACATCGTTTCCCCAAACCAGTACGGTATCACCAGGCTGGGTTGCATCTTCTACATATTTTATGACCGCAGTTTTTGCCTCCGGTGATTCGTTTCTTTGGAAAAGGAGATTGTCTCCAAGGCGTATATAACCCTGTATTACAGAAAGATTGGACGCAAATATGTAGATTAGGACAATTACAAGAATCCCGGCAGACAGGTTTGATCCAGCGCTAATTTTGTCACGGTTTGTGGGGATGGACCGAAACAGAAGCGATACCCTTTCGAAATTAATAAATATTTCATTTCCAAGTGCTCCGATTAGAAAAGCAAGGCTTGGAGTCCAAATCATTAGGTAATGGAAAAAGACGCGCCCTGAGATGGAAGAGAGAATGGTCTCAAGCGGCAGGTCGATTAAGATTGCCAGGATGAAGGTGTTTTTATGATCAATAATAAAAGGCTTTTGCCTTGATTGCCGGTAAAACCAAAGAAGGAAAAGAATGCAGTAACCAAAAAACGGAAGCCATCCTAATTTGCTTAGACTACCAACCGTCAGATCGCCATAGCTGGTTGCGAAACCTTTGACCTGATTTTTTTGGGCATAGTACATGTTGTAATTAAAAACGGCATCCAACATGGCGGATAATGCACCACGTGAAAGAAACCATGCTGTAAAAATCGCAAGCACAGTTGATGTTCCCAGGATGAAAAAAGAAGTTTTTTTGACAAAGTCGTTGAAATTTCTTTGAGAGACTGCAACTACCAGGTCGGCCAAGATCAGGCTTGCTTGAATTCCTATATTGTTTGGTCGAAGCAGCAGGCTAAATCCCGCCGATGCTCCCATTGCAAAATAGCACCACCTATGGCGCCCGGATGAGGAAGCCAATGACCAAAAGTAAATCGATATAACACTGAATAGAAGGCTGTATGATTCAGTGTAGTTTGTGTCATGGAAATATTTGTAATGACCTACCTGTCCCAGGGCATAGGCCCAATACATGATTGCAACGATGCCGGCAGGCTTTCCCCAATGGGTTTTGGTTATTTGATATATTCCAATAGCCGTTAAAAAAAGGAAAGTGAACTCGATGCCCCACACGCCCCAGCGCAAGCCTTTCCCAACCAGCAGTCCGAGTGCGTTAATGAAATAGACCAGTGGACCCTTGTGGTCCCAAAAATCAAGGTATGGGGTCTTTCCTGCCAATAACTGCTGTCCGCCGTAGAGAAAGACTCCGTTATCACGGCCGGGCATGTGATCAAGTGGATTGCCATAATATAATAATGAGGCAGGCAGAAATAAAAACAAGATTACCAGTCCTGCTTGAAACAGGAGTTTATCTGACTTCATATATCTGCTTTCTTTTTGCGTGGCGCGAATTGAAAATCATTCGCGTTATTCTACTGCGTTTCGTCGCCCCGAGTGTATCCCCGCATTCAACCGAATATTTACTGACCTTTGCCACTGCGATTTGAATTTCCATGCGGCGATTTTACTATGCCTTTGAAATTATGTTTGTGATTTACGGTTGATTTTTGCCTGCAAGTTTGTTACACTTTTAGCATTCTGGGTTTTCGGTGATGAAGGGATTGCAATATGGAGGTGTTTATGAAGCCATTTATTTTCTGAGAACCAAAGCTAGCCTTTGGTGGGACATTAAGCCGATCTATTCATTTGATTAGACTAGGAGGATCTTGTGAAACAAAAGAATACGCTTAAACAGGTTGTTTTTATGTTGCTGATTGCATTTATTATTCTTGCATGTAGCGGGGGAGCGCTGGCAGCAACTGCGACACCTATCCCGACCAATACGGCTACGACAAGGCCGACCAATACGGCTACGCCAAAGCCGACCAATACACCTGTTCCAACCGCCACGCTTGAGCCAACACCTGCGCCTGTGGGTGTTCCCGTTCAGAGTGCATCCTATGAGGTTGTTGTTTCAAATATCAAGAGACTTGACAGCGGTGTTCATACAGGTGATGGATATTACTGGTCGGCCAACCCGGGTTATGTTTTTATCGAATTGGAAGTAAAGGTCACCAATTTGCAATCTGGCGCAGCAAATGTTTCCTGGGGCGATATTTATGTACTCGAATCCAGCGGGAATGCCTGGTATCCTAATTGGGGTGGCTATAAGGCTGTGAAAAGCGGGGAAAATTTTGCAGCTTCGAGCTTAAGCGTCAGCAAGATTAAAAACAGTGGGTTCACTCTGTTCTTCGTAGATGACCTTTATTTACGCGTGATCTATATTGTTGCAGAAAGCGATCCGACTATTGTTTTGTTTGGTGTTGCCGACTCCCCGATGATTGAAGTTGTTGTTAAAAAGTAATCCGATAAAAACCTCGAGTAATGCAAGATCCGTTTTATCTGCGGATTTTGCATTTTCGTTTTAAATTTTTACTTGACGCTTCCGCATCCTGCCGATATAATCCGCCCGCTTAGTTCGTAACCAGACAGACGGGTGCACTCAACCCGTCTGATGTATGTAAAAGGAGAAAGTACTCATGACCCCACATCCAAAGCGCAA
Organism: Phycisphaerae bacterium; assembly: GCA_041308485.1. Lineage (GTDB taxonomy): Bacteria > Planctomycetota > Phycisphaerae > Sedimentisphaerales > Anaerobacaceae > Fen-1362. The sequence goes on from JBFZBL010000060.1 coordinate 3,008, forward strand.
ACATTCCAAGGGACGCCGTGACCGCCGCCGTTCACAGGATGCGTTGACAGCGGTGAACACCGTTGCCTGTTCCAATTGCGGTTCCATGCGCCTGCCGCACACTGTCTGCCCGAAATGCGGTTTCTACAACGGGCGTGAAGTTGTCCAGGTCAAGAAGGAAAAGAAGACCGCCGAGTAGAAAAGGCTTGCATCGTTTTGTAAAATGGGTCGTGACTATCGCGACCCATTTGTGTTTTAACCCGACAAACAGACCCTAAAGGTTTCCCTCTTCGAGGACTTTGCAAAAACCTTTAGGGTCTCCCAAATGGAGACTTCATGAAACTCAATTTACAGACTACAGCTTTTATCTTTCCCGGTCAGGGTTCCCAAACGGTTGGAATGGGAAAAGACCTTGTTGCGCAATATCCTGTTGCAAAACAGACCTTTGAGGAG
>JBFZBL010000061.1:0-3041 GCA_041308485.1 Phycisphaerae bacterium
AAATATGAGCCCGCTCTTGGAAAAGACGTATATACCCGCCTGGGCAATTGCGCTGTCATTCGGTTTTGCGGGGACAGTTGGAATAGTATTCGGAATGTTCCCGGCAATAAAAGCGGCAAGATTAGACCCCATTGAGGCGTTGAGACATGAATAGAATCAGAGGACAGATGGCAGAGAACAGAGGACGGAATGAAATCCGTCTATTGTTTATTTTCTGTCTTCTGTCTTCCGTCTTCTGTCTTCTGTTAACAACCGGCTGCGAAGAGTTTGCCAAAGAGGAAGATTTTCTTGACATAAAAGTAAAACCGGAGCAGACCAGAGTCATAGATACGCTGAAGCTCAAAACCAAAGCCGATGCAAACAACGGAATAGACATAAATAAGCCGAAGGAAAATGAAATATCGCTGAGCATTGAGCAATGCCGGGCGATGACATTAAAGAACAACCTGGATTTGAAGGTTCAGTTGATAGAGCCGACAATAGCGGCCAAACAAGTCAGCGCGGAAGAGGCAAAATTTGAATCGTCATTTTTCGCGAATTTAGCTTACAACAACATAGACCAGCCGTCGGTTATAGTAGCGCAGGCGCAACAATACAAAAGTGAGAATGCCGACCTTGGGGTCCAGGTCCCGCTGCAGACGGGCGGAACGGCGAAATTCGACCTTGCGGACAATCGCACCGACGTTACCAGTCATATTCTTGACCAGAACGGCAACTCCCTTGGGAGGTTTAACAGCGTAAATTACACGCCGGTGGCAACGTTTTCGATAAGCCAGCCATTGCTGCGCGGGGCGGGCAAACGTGTGAACACATATTCAATACGGGTTCTCGAGTACCAGCGGAATATAACCGACGCGATGACAAAACTCGAGGTGATGCGCGTTTTGGCCAACACCGACAGGGGATACTGGCGTTTGTACGCCGCACGAAGGCTGTTTGAGGTCCGACAGCAGGAATATGAAACGGCACAGGCGCAGCTGGCGCAAACAAGAAGAATGGTGCTGCTTGGCGAAAAGGCAGCAGTAGAGGAAACGCGGGCGGAAGCGGGAGTGGCGGAGCGGTTAAACGGTATAATCCTTGCAAAAAAAGCTATGGAGGATAGACAACGGGAGCTGAAACAAATAATGAACGAGGCAGGTCTGGGCGTGGATTCGCCCGCTGTTGTTGTGCCGATGACTGAGCCGGACCCGGTGCGGTATGAGATAGACAAGCAACGCCTGTCGGTTTCCGCGGTGGAAAACAGAATGGAAATGCTGGAGGTGGAATTGCAGCTTGCGCAGGATTCGAGCACGGTGGATTATTTTAAAAATCAGACGCTGCCTTTGGTTGCGCTGGATTACACATATAGCATAAATGGCATCGGTGCAACGAGAAGCGACGCTTATGATATGATGTATGACAGAACTTCTGACAGTTACACAGTCGGGATGAACCTGATTGTGCCCCTTGGCAATGAGACGGCAAAGAACCGGCTTCTTGAGGCGCAATATCGCAAAAGACAGCGATTATTCACCAAGGAGAATCGGCAGATACAGATTGAGATGGAAGTGCTCGGCGCCATTGAGCAGCTGGAGGCGAACTGGCAAAGCATCCTCGCGGGCAGGCAAAATGCGATTTTGGCGGGCCGCTTATATGAGGCAGAGAAAAGACAGTTTGTGGTCGGCCTTCGCACGGCTACCGATGTGCTTGATGCGCAGGCGAAATTCGCAAACGCCCAGAGCGCCGAGATCCTGGCGCTGACCGAATACCAGATTGCTCAGATTGATTTGGCATACGCCACGGGCACACTTCTCGGCGCCGCCAAAATCCAGTGGCAGCCCATTGTACCTTAAAGAACCACACCAATAAAAGTACAGTTTCACTATAAATTGCCGCTGGAGTGGTAAGCGGTCAATGCACGTTAATTTCACCTGGGAGGTTGGATTTCTGAAGATAAAAAGAGCTTTTATAAAATATCTGAAATATATGTACGCTATCAAACGTCGTAAATTATGATATGAGTCTGTTTATTAACATGTGATACATCTGAATATTTGGGGGCGGCATAGACCGTTATTGACATTAATATAGAAACACGCAAAGTTCAAGGCCCGCTGGCAACTGAGATATACGTCTCGGCGGCACTCGATTATAGAACCCCGGTGAAAGACAACCTTTCAGAAATATTCGCGGGTATCCGTAAGATACTTGCTAAAGAGCATGCGAACATTCTGGAAGAGAGGATTTTTACTGATAATGTGGCCCTTGCTGCTGTTTCAGCGGCCAGGTCGGGGGCATATGGCGAAATAGACGATGGTGTTGAGCCGAGCTTGTTGATGGGCAAGGAAAGCAGGCACGGGCACATCGTTGGGGTACAGGTTCACGCGGTGTCACAAGTAAACAGGCCCGAAGTGGTCAGGATTGACGGCAGGGCGTTTGGACGCGTGTTAAGGACGGCCGGCGGAGTATATCTGACGCTTTCAGGCATAACAGGGGGTAAATCAGATAAAAGGACCGCACAGGCAATGGCAATGTTCGAGAAGGCAGAATCAGCGTTGAAGCAATTCGGTGGTGATTTTACACATGTATCACGGACATGGATGTGGCTGGGTGACATCCTTTCGTGGTATGACGAATTCAACGCCGTACGAAATCAATTCTTTATGGAGCGAGGACTGATTGGCAAAGGCAGCCGGCAATCAATGCCCGCAAGCACAGGTATTGGACTCGGACTTGGAACGAACAAGCAATTCGGGATGGACCTTACGGCTGTTTTGGTGCCGAGGGATTCGATTGAGTTTTTGGGAGCTATCGGCAAACAACAATGCGCCCTTAATTACGGTTCAGCGTTTTCACGCGCGTCGCGTGCGAATAGCCCCGCGGGCAAAACCGTCTTTGTATCGGGGACTGCTTCGATAGACACCACAGGAGCAACGACAAATATCGGCGACGCGAGCAGACAAATCGAAACGACTATCGAGAACGTAAGAGCGGTATTGCGGGATATGAATTGCGGTGACAGCGATGTGGTTCAGACCGTTGCGTATTGCAAGACGACGGAG
>JBFZBL010000062.1:0-5501 GCA_041308485.1 Phycisphaerae bacterium
CAACGGAGGCAGGGAACAGCTTGATCTGAATAGTCCCTGGAGGGGGGCTATATAAAACATCGAACCAAAAACCTGCGTGTCTTTAGTCAATCGGTTTTAAACGACTGGTCAAGATCTCTCATCAGGATTACTTAGCGGTGTTCACGTCTTTCGGCGCGGCAGCATTTTCGTCTTTGGGCACAGCCGGCTTTTCAGGAGCAGAATCTGATAACTTTGGTGCCTGCTCCGCCGGAACCATCGGCGGCGCCTCTGCAACAGCGCCAGCCTTCAGGCCCACCGCCACAGGCTCATAATCCTTGGGAACGTAACATACAAAATTCATAGTTACCGCGCCGTCCTTAACGCCCTGGGAGTTAAGCGCTATACGCTCGTTGAGGCCGACTCTCTTGAACTGGTTACCGCTCTGCAGATAACCCTCAGGATAAACACTTACCGCGCTGCCGCCCAAACGGGGCTTCTCGCCCTTTTTCTTGCATTGAAACCGCAACTGGCTCGGCGTTAAAAAGCCGTCGCCGCCAAGCATCTTGCCTGTAAATCCGACACGGGTAATTACCAGGTCATAGCCGGTTCTGGATTGCACCGGTTTGCCTTCAGTGTCCTTTAGTCCCTCAGCAGGCCATACGGATTTCGCGGGCATCGTCACCGTGCCCGCTTCGGTAAGTGTTTTTACTTTTTGGCCGATTGCCAGCCGGTTCAGCGCCAATTCATCAACAAATCCGGCATGAAGGACCGCGAAACTCTGCGCTCCACTGACACTGCCGCCGCTTATAATCCCAAAAAATCCGCTTAAAAATCCGTCCGGATTCAGCAACGCACTTCTGGGATTCTTCGGGTCGGTCTTGGCGCCGTCAAATCGCTGGTAAGGATACTCGCTGGGCAATGGGGCCAGCGATACGCCTATCAGTAAAACACCGGAAACAACATATCCGAGTAAAAGCCCGAATACTGCCCGCCCGATGCGCTCGGGCTTATCACCGAAATCGATTTTCTGCCTGTTAAGCGCCATAGCGACTGTCTGCATAATCGCGAAACTTATCAAAAACAACATCCCAAAACAGACAGGCTGCGCATAATCAACAATATACTCCTGCTTGACTACGAACGCCGACACCTGTTCATACCACCACAACGCCACAAAGCTCGCTAATAAAGCCGAAATTAAAGTCGCAAATGATTTTACCAAACTGCCCTTGAGATACTGGGCCGCGGCACATCCAACTATAATCAGCACTATCACTGCACTTGCCATTACAACCTCTTCTTCACGTTAATTCCTGTCGCCGCTCGCTGGGGCTTTTGTTTCCAGGCCCGCCAAGCCGCGCGCAGCCGTTTAATAAAACATACTACTGTTCCTCTTCCGCTGTCGGCTTCTGGTCCTTCGACTTCGAAAGGACTCTCACCATCTCATTAACCGACGTAATGCCAGCTATGACACGCATCAAACCCTGCTCCTGCAGATACAGCATCTTGGCACGCCTCAACTCCGTCCCAACATCAGACAGCGACTTGGCCTGTTTGATGGTGCTGCGCAGATGCTCGTTCAAAATAATCGTCTCAAAAATGCACATCCTGCCGAAATAGCCCGTCTCCTGACAAATATCGCACGGTGAGGCCTTGCCGCGCTTGTCATAAACCACCTTGCCCGTGCGATGAAAAACCTTTCCCTTCTCGGCTGGTATATTAAACTTGCGCAGCAAATCGCTGTTCGGCTCGTATGCCTGCTTGCACTGCTCGCATAACTTGCGAAGCAGCCTCTGGTTGCTCAAACCCAGAAGACATTCCACCGCCTTGTTCTTGTCGCCTACCAGTTTAATCCACTTTGCCAGTACCCTCAGAACGCTTTCCTCCTCGATAACAACATATACAAGCTTGCTTTCAGCCGCCGCACAGGCTATCTGCGCCGTCTCCGCATCTGCACAGTCCGCAACACCCACGATGTCCGGGTCCATCCGCACGATTGACTGCAGCTTCTTGGCATAAGTGGTTATGCCGCTGTCACCCAGCTCAAAGGTATTCTGCACTATATTCGGCAGCTTGCCTGATACTTGTTTCTCCAGCGTCGTGATTCCGTTGAGAAACGCGTCGTGATTCCTCAAAATAGTGTAAAAAGTCGTCGTCACCCCGCTGTTCCTCGGCCCCGAAACTATAAAAACGCCTTTTTTGGCGTTACGCAATGTCCCTAACTGGTCAAGCTGCTCAGCCGTCAGACCGAGGTCGCTAAGCTTGGTAATGTGCTGCTGCGTCATCAGCTTGGCCCGTATCTGCTCCCCGGCATTGGAACCGGCGGTCGTCAGCTCCCAGTCTATACGCTTACCCTGTTTGAAAAGCGTGAACTTGCCCTTCTGCGGCCTGCGCTTTTCCTCCGCATCCAGATTCGACAAACTCTTCAAAAATCGAATCAGGTAATCCATCTGGTCCTTCGGAATCCCCGACTGCTTGAGGGCCACCCCGTCGATGTGATACACAACATCGTAATTCTGCGGCGTAGGTACGCATACAACGTCGTAAGCCCTGCGATACAATGCGTCGTCAAACAAACTGTATGCCGCTTTGTAACCGAAATAGTCGGGAGTTTTCGGCTCTGGCACCGGAACCTCGTTATTGTTCGCGGAAATGAAAGTATATGACGCGACCGGCTCCTTCTTTCTTACGATGCCGCCCATAATCATATCTTTGATGTGGCCGACGGTAAACATCCGCTGAAACTCAGGCACAAGCGAATTGCGGTGTATAACATAGCTTATAGTCGCCGCGCCTGCCGCGACAAGATAAAACGCCAGACCGATGAGAAATATCGGAATCAGCAGCCACACCACCCCCGCTGCCGCCCATACACCGAAAACCACTCCCGTCCAGAAAACATACTTTGTCCCAATCGCCTCCGCGTCCTTGTGAACCCAGTCGATAATGAACAGCCAGCCGAAATATAAAATCAAAAATACGGCAAACTTTATCGGCGATACATACCCGCCATAAACAATAGCTGCTAAAATGTCAGGCATAACATACTCCATTACGGTATCAACTCAGCTCTCAAAGGATGCCGCCCTTCTCCGTGCGAATACCTTTGAGCGCCATTTTCAGCTCGTCGGAATTAGGTGCATATTTATACGCTTCTTTAGGCTCAACAAAGCCGTCCATTATCAGCTTCACTAGACAGTCGGTAAAATCCTGCATCCCGTCCTGAACACACGAGCGAATCAGGTTCGGTATATCCGACTCGCGCTTCTCGCTTATGAGCTTGCGCGCCTCGGAATTGGCAAGAAGTATCTCATTGGCGGGCATCCGGTCAACGCCCTGCTTTATGCATGGCAGCAATACCTGGCTGATAATTGCCCGCAGTGTCACGCTCAGCGTCTGCCTGGCAAGGTCCCGCTCGACCTGCGGGAACAAATCCACTAATCGCTGAACTGCCTGAGCAGCGTTGGTTGCGTGAACCGTACCGAAAACCAGATGGCCCGTCTCCGACGCCCTCATACCCGCCGAGACCGTCTTGGCATCGCGTAACTCCCCGATAAATACAACATCCGGGTCCTCTCGCATCAGGTACGTCAGCGCCTGGTCATAATCAGGAACATCGATGCCGACCTCGCGCTGTGAAACTAACGCCTTTTTATCTTTGATGAAATACTCGATTGGGTCCTCGATGGTTACGATATGACAGGAATGTGAGGCGTTGATGTAATCTATCATTGATACTGCGGTAGTCGTTTTGCCGCAGCCCGTAGGGCCTACTACCAGCACAAGCCCCTGGTTGCTGTCGGCTATCTTTTTCAGCATCGCGGGCAGGTAAAGCTGCTCTATGGTGGGCACGTCCGTATTAACCCTTCTGGCTACTAAACTCACCATTCCCCGTTGCCGGAAGATATTTACGCGGAACCGGTCTTCCTCTGAAACCCCATATGAAAAATCCAGCGTCCCGTTTTTTGCGAAAAACTGCTTCTGCTCCTCGCTTAGTATCTCAAAGGTCAACTGCTCAAGGCGTTCTTCGGTTAACGTTTCGCCTGTCGTGCTGCGAAGCTCATCCTGTATCCGCAATCTGGCCGGCTGTCCCGACTTAAGGTGCAAATCGCTGGCACGCGTCTTTATCGCCGCGCGGAAAAACTTGTTTATCTCCGGCTCTCGCCTTTGCGACGTGTCCTGACCTGCGATTTGTCCCGAATCGACCATAACCAAACCGAAACTCACGGCGTTTTGCCGTTTCTAACCGGCTTTTGTACCCAACGAGGGGCTTTCACCCATTGTATTATAGACTATTCAATATAGGACATTTACACCTGTTTGTCAACCTCGCCGGCCCGCCATTTTTCGCCCCTTTTGGACGTGCCTTTGCCGCCCTATTGCCTTTACTTTTTCACCTTTCGACTGTATCATATCCTCATTCGCCGATGTAGCTCAACGGTAGAGCACGGCTTTCGTAAAGCCGGGGTTATGGGTTCAAGTCCCGTCATCGGCTGTCATATTTTTTGTGGCAAGCAGAGGTGCTAACAGCAAACGTGTTATGGAAAATAAAAATAGAATACTTTTAGCTGCAGCTCACTCGCGAATACATGTTTCCCGCTTGTTCGCTGTAGTCATTTTGCTGCTTGCTGTCTTTACATCGCATTCTTTCAGTCAGGAAGGCCTGATAGACACATTATCCGAGGTGATAGGATTGTTTCTGCTGACGATATGCAGTATGGGCAGATTATGGGCGCTTATGTATATCAGCGGCAGTAAAAGCAAGGAAGTTATCACGAACGGCCCCTACTCGATAGTCCGCCACCCGTTGTATTTTTTCAGCTTGATAGGCGCTTTTGGTATTGGTCTGGTGTCGGAAAACCTGCTGATTCTGATGTTGATAATTATATTCTACGTCGCTTACTACCCTCTTACAGTTCTGGCCGAAGAAATGAAACTGGAAGCCAGATTCGGCGAGGCCTACCTCGAATATAAACGCAAAACACCAAGATTTCTGCCCAAAATTTCATTATACAATGGGCCTCCGTTTTATATGGTTAACGCTGATACTTTTGTCAGAAATTTCTTGGACGGCATGTGGTTCATATGGATTTTCATACTTTTTCATATACTTGAAACGGCACAGAACGCCGGCTATCTGCCGGTCTATTGGAGGATACCGTAATTTAACTGTAAATCGAAAGGGCACGGCTAATATGACTAATTCCAAAAAAGCAGAGGCAATTTACAAAGAAGGATTTTCCTGCTCAATGGCAGTGCTTGGGGCATACTGCGAGCAGTTCGGTCTCGATAAAAACCTCGCATACAAAGTCAGCTCCGGCTTCGGCGGCGGCATGCACTTAGACCAGACCTGCGGCGCGGTCACCGGCGCATTTATGGTCCTCGGTCTCAAATACGGCAGAACGAGGGCTGACGACATCGAGGCAAAAATGAAGGTCGCCAAACTGACCAGCGAGTTCGCCAAAAAATTCAAGGCACGTCACGGCTCAATCACCTGCACCGCCCTGATTGGTCATAATATCAGCACGCCGGAAGGCTTC
>JBFZBL010000063.1:0-8308 GCA_041308485.1 Phycisphaerae bacterium
TTCTCGTCAGTCCCGAGACGGCGGTGGCATCTGCTTTGACAGGCAAAATCACCGATCCGAGAGAGTTGAAAAAACTGTTCAAAATAAAATACCCGAAGATTAAGCAACCCACGAAATTCATTATCAATGACAATATGATTGAGCCGCCTTTGAGCGAAAAAGAGGCGGCGAAAGCGGAAGTTATTCGCGGGACAACGATAGTTGTACCCGAACGGCCCAAACAGTTACCCGCTGACTTGAAGGCGGAAGTGCTGATAAAGTGCGGCGACAAAATTACTACCGACCACATAATGCCCGCCGGGGCGTTTTTGAAGTTACGCAGCAACGTACCCGAATATGCCAAGGTCGTTTTCCACTGTTTCAATGAAAAGGGAAAGCCAGGTTTCGCTGAACGGGCGATGAAGGTGAAAAATGAGGGCAGGGGCGGAGTTATTGTCGCCGGGGCAAGCTATGGGCAGGGGTCGTCAAGGGAGCATGCGGCGCTATGCCCGATGTACTTGGGCGTTCGAGCGGTTATCGCCAAGAGTATCGAGCGGATTCATAAAGCAAACCTGATAAACTTCTGCGTTGTCCCGATTGAGCTGGCAAACGAAGGTGATTACGAAAAAATCAGCCAGGGAGATAACCTGCGGATAGACGGCCTGGTTGATGCGATAAAAAGCAAAAACGAAGTAAAGATTATCGAAGAAAAAAGCGGATATGAGATAACGGGCAAGTTAAACCTGTCAGGCAGGGACAGAGAAATTCTGCTTTCGGGCGGCCTGCTTAAATATACGCTCGAACGGGCGAACAAAAAAGCGGGCAAAAGCGGGAAAGACAAACGATGAGAAAAGCAAGATTCATTTTAGCCCTGACGGCGGTAATTGGAATCTGGGGGCCGCATACAGCAGCAAAAACGAACAGCGACAAATTGCTTCCTGAAGATTATGTTTTTGCAGGGGTTGACGGCAAACTGATTCAGACAGCCCCCGACAAATGGGCGTTCAAATTCGAGGCCGCGGCAAACATCGGCGGGGTGGAGATAAAAGCGGGACAGGCATTAGAGATACTCGGCTCGGCAACGCTGGAGAAAATGGCCGCGGACGCGAATGAGCGAACCGAAGCGATGTTTCGGATATGGGCGAAGGTAACGAAATTCGAGGGAAAGAATTATTTATTCGCGGTATATTACCTGCCGCTTCGCAAAATTGACCAGCCGACGGAAGAGGCGGCTAAAAATGAGCCGAGCAGCGCTGCCCAGGCGGTGAATGCTCCGAATGACGTGGTGCAGATACCGGCGGAGATAGTGGCATTATTAAAGACGTCGGAGGTTTTGCCGACGACCGAGGCGCAGGCGACAAGAGCCGAAGAACTGCAATTGAAACAGGATACGATTTTCGCCAACAAAACAGGTCGAGTGGAGATTAAGAACGGCGGTTACGTATTCGAGGCGGATGCGCTGGGACGCGGAGTCGAAAAGTTTACGATTAAATTATTGCCCTGCGAGAAACTCGAAGACGCGATTGTGCAGGTGCGAAGCGAGTCAAACCCGGTGAGATTTAATGTCGCGGGGATTTTAACGAAATACAAAGGCGAACAATACCTGTTGCTGCAAAAAGCGACAAGGATGTATAGTTATGGGAACTTCGGAAGATAGTTCTGCCACAGAGAGCACAGAGGACACAGAGAAAAATGACGAATGAGCTTGATAAAATTATGATAAAGTATGACCAGGTGGATTTTGAGAAACGATTTACGGAAATACGAACAGCCGTCGTTCGAGCTGCCCATCTTGACAGAGATAAAGAAAACCAGTTGGATGCTATTCTTGACGAAGTAACCAAACGTGACGATGAGGCGGTAGCTGAATTCACGGAGAAGTTTGATGGAGTAAAACTTACTCCTGAACAGTTTAGAATATCAGAAGCGGAACTAAAAGAAGCTCACAAAACAATTGATAAGGCGCTTTTGAAATCGATTCGTCAGGCGATTAAGAACGTAAAGGAGTATCAGTCAAAGATATTCGTCGGCAAAAACAAAAACTTCAAAGCAACCGGCATAAGATATACACCGATAAAACGAGTTGGGGTGTGCGTGCCTGGGGCATCTGCGCCGCTGCCATCAACGGTTATTATGACTTCTGTTCCCGCGCAGGTGGCGGGCGTTAAAGAGATTGTTGTGATATCGCCGCCAAGATACAACGGAAGTATTCACCCGGTGATATTGGCGACCTGCAAGGAATTGAAGATTAAAGAGGTTTACAGAATAGGCGGCGCACAGGCTGTAATGGCACTGGCGAAGGGAACGAGGACTATAAGAAACGTTGATAAGATTGTCGGGCCTGGGAATGCCTGGGTTGAGACAGCGAAGAAAAAAGTTCTCGGTCTCGTAGGTATCGACTCGATTGCATGCACAAGCGAAGTTTTAATAATTGCAAACAAGCAGGCCAATCCCGCCTGGGTGGCGGCGGATATGCTCAGCCAGGCGGAGCACAATCCGGGGTCGGCGGTTTTATTCACAGATTCTGAAAAACTTGCCCTTGAGGTGCTGGCTGAGCTTGGCCGGCAGACGGGAGAACTAAGCAGGTCAAAGGAAACTATTGATTGTCTGCTGAAATTCAGCGCGATTGTGGTATTTGGGCGTATGGCTGACATACCGGAATGGGCGAATGTTTTCGCCGCGGAGCATCTGCAGATACAATGCGGAAACAAAAGCAGGCAGATAGCCGACAAGATACAAAACGCAGGTGCGATATTTATCGGCGATTATTCGCCGGTGGCGGTTGGTGATTACTGGGCGGGGCCGAGTCACACACTGCCTACGGGGACAAGCGCGAGATTTTTCAGCGCATTGAGCGCAAATGATTTCATAAAATCCACGAGTATCATCGAATACGACAAGAAGAAATTAGCAGCCAGCGCTGGCGATATAATCCGATTAGCGGAAGCCGAGGGGCTGGACGCACACGCCAGAAGCGTTCGAATACGTCAGCAAAAATAAAGCGAACAACAGGTTAGATTCCCCAATCGAACTCCTTTTTGTATCGCAGATAAAACCTTCCTAACAGGTGCGCTGAAACAATCGCCAGATACACAAAGGCAATCTTGTACCACATACAAGCTATGCCCAAAAGATAATACCCAAGCAATACTTGAGGCTGAGACAAAAACAATCTGACGGGGACGATAAGCCAGGAAAGCACGGAAAAAACTAAAACAAGCCCGCAATATGGGAGAAACGTTCTGTATATTGATGTGACAATCGTAACCGGATTAAGCGCATCGAGCGAATCGAACAGCACCGCTCTCAATACGGCCATAGGAAAGAAGAAAATGCCGCCGGCCGACAGCAGCCAGAAAAACAAATCTGTTCGTTCGTTTGTGATGTAATATACAGTCGCAGGGAAAAAGCAAACCGCTGTGACGCCAATCACAAGAAAAACCTGCGAACAGAATTCTATATTGTCGGGGGAATCATAAATGGTGACATCCGGCGCACGCAGGCCGCCCCTTGAGCTGTCAAAAACACAATAGCCGATGTAATAAAAGAAATAACCAGTAAACAGCAGATAAACAATCAGGGACATGCCTCCGTGGAAGAGATCTAGAAATCGTAAAACGACAAGCCCAATCAACAGCGGCGTCACTATAAAAATTACAAGATGGATTACCCCAGACAAGCTGAACGGATATAAAAATATATCGATAAACCACGGCAGGGTCCTTTGGGGCGGCGGTTCCGGCTTAAAAACTTCCTGTTCCAACTTTTCGACCGCCAGCCGCATCTTTTCGGCGGATTCCTCAGTCCTCTGGTTCGGCGAATTACCCTCCATTGCCGACCTTTCTTTCAAATAAGCCGGATTTTACAGTTTTGTTTTTATAATTTCAGCGGCTTTTGCGAGTGCGTCGTCGAGCTTGTCTGGTTTTTTGCCGCCCGCCTGCGCCATATTGGGTCTGCCGCCGCCTCCGCCGTCGATGATTGGGGCGATTTGCTTTAAGATTTCTCCTGCGCCGATTTTGCCTGTGAGGTCGTCGGTTACGGCAGCAAACAGGGTAGCCTTGTCGCCTTCGGCAACGCCGAGAACTATGACCGAAGACGGGGCTTTCTTTTTAAGCATATCAATCGCGGCGCGTGCCTGTTCGGCGGTCGTGGGCGAGAGCTTGCCGACAATTACCGAGACATCACCTATCTTCTCGCATTTATCCAAAAGCTGTTTCGCTTCGGCGAGCGAATCGGACGCGGCCTGGCGCGAGGGGGATTTAAGCTCCTTGGCGAGCCGTTTATTTTCGGCGAGAAGGTTAGCAACTTTATCGACGATGCCCGTCGCGGGGATTTTGAGCAACGAGGCTAGACAATCGACGATGTCGCTTCTCTGTTCGAGGTATTTGGCAAGACCTCGGCCTGTGTATGCGGTGATTCTGCGGACGCCTGCGGAGATGCTTTCTTCTTTGATGATTTTAAATCCGCTTATAACTCCGGTCCGGTCAACGTGTGTGCCGCCGCAAAATTCCTTGCTGAATGCCTCAAAAAGACCATCCTGATGCGGCGCACCAACAGCAACAACACGGACATCGTCGCCGTATTTTTCACCAAATAGCGCCATCGCGCCGAGCTTGTCGGCCTGCTTACGGGGCAACACTGCGCTGGTGACGGGTAAATCGGCGGCGATTTTGTCCCTGACGAGCGACTCGACCTGCTTTGTCTGCTCGGTATCGAGCGATTTGGGGTAGGTGAAATCAAAACGCAGATAATCGGGACAGACCAGACTGCCCTGCTGGGCGACCGAAGTGCCAAGAACCTGCCGCAAAGCCCACTGCAGAAGATGCGTTGCGGTATGGTTTTTCTTTGTAGCGTCCCTGTCGGCGCCAACAATGGCGGTAACTTTGTCGCCGACGCTAATTGTCCCTTCGAGCAATTTGCCCCTGTGTATAACACAATCGGCGACTTTGGTTGTAGCTTCAACGGCGAATTCGCATTTGTCGGATTCTATAACGCCGACGTCGCCGACCTGGCCTCCCATTTCGGCGTAGAAGCAGGTCTTGTCGAGAACAACAGCGGCTTCTGCGCCGGCTTTTATTTGGCCCGACTTGTTGAACGCTCCGCTATCGATGAAGCCAAGCACAATTGAATCGCATTTGTTGGCAATATATTTGAAGTGGTCCTGCGTTACGGGCAATTCCGTATCAGAGGCCATAACTATAGTCTGTGCGCCTTTCTGCGCTGCCCTTGCGCGGGAGCGCTGCTGCTCCATAAGCTTTTCGAAGCCGGCAGTGTCAACTTTGAGGCCCCGCTCCTGCGCCATAAGCTGCGTCAAATCAACGGGGAAGCCGTATGTGTCATAAAGCTGGAACGCATCGTCGCCGGAGATGGTTTTGTTTTTAGATTTCAGCGATTTATCAGCGGCGTCGGTGAAAATCTCAAGTCCTCTGTCTAAGGTTCTGCCGAAACTTGCCTCTTCGGATTCGATTACAGTGGAGACATAGTCCTTTCGCGCTTCAATTTCCGGGAACGCCTCACCGAGACAGTCATCAACGGCGGGGACAAGCTTGAACAGGAACGGGTCGTGCAGGCCAAGCTCTCTGCCGAACCTGAATGCACGGCGGAGGATTCTGCGGATGACATATCCCCGGCCATCGTTGGATGGCGTTGCGCCGTCGGTTATGGCCATTGAGAGTGCGCGGATGTGGTCGGCGATGACGCGGAAGGCGTTATCGGTTTTGTTGCCGAGCTGTGATGTGAATTTTTTGCCGGTCATTTCTGCGAGGCGGTCGATTACGGGCATAAAGAGGTCGGTATCGTAATTGCTGCGTTTACCCTGCAAAACAGCCGTGACTCTTTCGAGGCCTGCGCCTGTATCAACATACTTGGCGTTAAGCGGTGATAATTTACCGTCTTCCGCCCGGTTGAATTGTATGAAGACGAGGTTCCAAAGTTCTATGAATCTCGCGCAGCCGGCGTTTACGGCGCATTTGTGGCCGGGGACATTTTTTTTGTCGCAGCGGTCGGGGCCGAGGTCGATGTGGATTTCGCTGCAGGGGCCACAGGGGCCGGTTTCGCCCATTTCCCAGAAGTTATCTTTTCTGCCGAATTTGAGGACGCGGTCGGCGGGAAGAGACGTTACCTTTGTCCAGAGCGACGCAGCATCGCTGTCTTCGGGGAGATTATCGTGGGCGTCGCCGGCGAATACGGTTGCGTATAAATTTTTGGGGTCAATGCCCCAAACTTTGGTGAACAATTCCCAGGCCCATTCGATTGCCTCGGCCTTGAAATAATCGTCAAACGACCAGTTGCCAAGCATTTCAAAAAAGGTGTGATGATAGTTATCGTGGCCGACTTCTTCGAGGTCGTTGTGCTTGCCGCTGACGCGCAGGCACTTCTGGCTGTTGACCGCTCGCCGGCAGGATGGGGTGCTGAGGCCGAGGAATATGTCCTTGAACTGGTTCATACCGGCGTTAGCAAAGAGCAGCGTCGGGTCGCCTATGGGAACAATGGGCGAACTGGGGACAAATTTGTGGTCTTTGCCTTTGAAAAAGTCGATGAAGCCGGCTCTTATCTGCTTTGCTGTCAATGTCATATATGCTCTTCGAAATTAAGTTGTTGTCGTATCATCTTTTTTGATAATGATGCCCTTTTCCATACTGCCGGCTATTTTTTCAAAGGCCCTGATGAACCTGAAAACCAGCACGACGACGACAATGACGACGATGTAATTAAACATCAAATTGCCAATAACAAGGGCCTTTGTGGTCAAAGACGCCCTTGGAGCCGGCCTGTCGGGCTGCATAGTTGTGTTCTGATAGGCGGCCTGGTTCTGGTAAGCCGGGTTATAAGCCGGTGCTGGTTGAGCCGGTGCTGCTGCTGCGAGTAAGTTCATAAAATTATCCTTTCTGCAAATGTTTAGCCACTCCCGTAAGGGATGCCCTTTGGCAAGAGGCCACAGAGGACTGAATTAAAAAAACAGTGTACATCCGTGTTAATCCGTGTCTAAGTATTATTTATCTTCTACCAATCCTTTAGCGACGAGGATTTTATGTTTTATCTGCTCACAGAGGTCCTTGTTGTCGATAAGGAACTGTCTGGCCTTTTCTCTGCCCTGGCCGAGGCGTATCTGGCCGAAACCAAGATGGGTGCCGGATTTTTCGATTACGTTGCATGCGACACCGAGGTCAATCAGGTCGCCCTCGTAGCTGATACCGTGGTCGAACATAATGTCGAATTCGGCTTCGCGGAAAGGCGGGGCGATTTTGTTTTTCACAACCCTTGCGCGGGCCCTGTTGCCGACTGCGCCGGCATCTTCCTTGATGGTCGTAATGCGCCGCAGGTCAACGCGGACCGAACAGTAAAATTTCAGGGCGTTGCCGCCTGTGGTGGTTTCAGGGTTACCGAACATCACGCCGATTTTCATGCGAATCTGGTTGATGAATATGAGCGCGGTTTTGCTTTTGGCTATTATGGCGGTGAGTTTCCTCATCGCCTGGCTCATCAGCCGCGCCTGAAGCCCCATGTGGCTGTCGCCCATTTCGCCTTCAATTTCGGCTTTGGGAGTTAACGCCGCGACCGAGTCAACGACCACAACATCGACGGAATTGGAGGCAATGAGCATTTCCACGATATCGAGGGCCTGTTCACCAGTATCGGGCTGGCTGACGAGAAGCGAGCTAACGTCAACACCGAGACGCTTTGCCCAGGTGGTATCAAGGGCGTGCTCGGCGTCGATGAACGCCGCGACGCCGCCCGCCTTCTGGGCGTTGGCGATGATGTGCAGGGCGAGCGTTGTTTTGCCTGACGATTCGGGGCCGAAAAGCTCGGTGATTCTGCCCCGCGGGATGCCCGCGCCGCCCAGGGCGATATCGAGCGATAGCGCGCCGGTGGATATGCTTTCGATTTTGGCGTATTTATGCTCATCCATCTGCATAATCGAGCCTCGCCCGTATTGCTTTTCGATTTGAGCGATGACCCTTTGCAGAGATGATTCTGCTCCCGATTTTTCCGCCTGCTGCGGTCTTAATGGTTCAACTGCGCCTTTGGTCTGCTGGGTGGTCTTTGTCTTAGTCATTTTTCGCGACTCCTATTTGGGTTGTGTGAGGGAAAACGTTCCCCTGGCTTTTCATTCATCCTTACCGCAACTTAAAATCGGCTATCATACTATAGATAGGACCTTGCGGTGTCAACTGGCTTTGGTAAATGTAAATCGCGTCTGCGGCGATTGAGCCGAGCTTGAGATTTGAAAATTGCCTGATTGCCTCGCCTAATTTAACGCCCGCCATTGGGTGATTAACCCGGCAAAGCGTCAGGTGCGCGGAAAATTCACGGTCTTCCTTGGGGAAGC
>JBFZBL010000064.1:0-5434 GCA_041308485.1 Phycisphaerae bacterium
ATCGCCGTGCTGAACCATTGTATGGCTTCCTTAACTCGTTCCCGCCCGACTAAGTACTGTCCCCAGTAATCCGCCGCCCTCTCGTCGTTCTGAGCCTTAGCGGCCTTCTCCCATTGTTCAACCGCCTCCGCGTGACGTCCGGTCTGCTCGAGCAAATGACCGAGGTTATACCTCGCGGAGCCGCAATCCGGCTGCAAACGCACGGCCCGTCTGAGGTAATTCTCCGCCGTCTGCAGATTTCCCGCCTTTATATTCGTAACGCCGAGTATGTTCAGCGCCTGGACATTTTCAGGGTCGAGTTTTAATACCCGTTCGTAAATCGGAACCGCCGCCCGATAGTTACCCGCTGTCCTGGCGAGATAATCCAGAACCTTGGGATTATCCCAGTAGATAGTCACAAGTTTCTGAAGATTGGGCAAAACCTGCTGGTTAAGTTCCCGCATCTGGCGGTAGCGAACGTCATCAGGCAGTAGTGCGTATGCCTTTTCTATTTGCCCTGTCAAAGCAAGTCGATTGGCCTTGACCCGCAGCGCAATCTCTTCACGCAATTGAGTCGTCTGTTGCTCATCGCCCGTATTGGTCAGGTAAGGCCAGATGTCCTCGCCGGCCTCGATTAGCCGGGCGGGATTGAGCAGGACACCTTTGGAGTATTTGGTTTCATAATAAGTATAAGGCAAATCGTCGGTATTGACGGGGCCATCGCCCGCCCACTTGCGCAGCGACTCCTCGGCACAGAGAAAAGAATCAAGAAAGCCCGCAGGTGTATTCAGCGCAAACGGCTCAAGGTCACGTCGCACCGGTTCGACGTTGAGCCGGTCACGAAGCTTTCCCACGTCAATCTTCAAAGACACAGGCATTCCCGCCAGCAGTGCGTAAATCCCCATACGGCCCTGCTCGCCCAACCCCTGCGTAATCCATAAAACACTATGGGGAAATATGGACTGGAATGTCCGGGTGATAATTTTGAATTCCTCCGCGCGAAGCCCATGCATCGGAATCCACTGGACAAAAACACCGTCGTCAGCCAAATGTCCCCGCACCTGGCGATAAAATTCCTGCGAGTACAGCACCCAGCTGTCGCCGCTCTTGGGGTGGGTGGAATCAGAAACAATCACAGGCCACTTTCGGCGCGACATCATTATATAATTGCGGCCGTCGTCTATCACAACGTGCGCCTTCGGATTGCTCAACAGACCGTTGTTTTCTTCCGAAAACAATTTCGCCGCTTCGACCACGCTGCATTCCAAATCCACTATAGTCAGGTTTTTGACCTCAGGCAGCTGCGTCGTCGCCCCCGAGGCAATGCCCCCGCCGAAACATATCATCAGAACGTCCTGCGGGTCAGGATGAAGCATCGGCCCCAGGTCGCCTATCATCTTGAAGCACAGCCGATGGGCGTAGAAAAGAGGCACCTCGTTGGTGCCGTCGATGTAAAGCGTCCTGCTGTTGTCCACGCGGTTGCGGGTAACAATCGCCGTGCCTGTTCGGCCTTCGCGGTAAAAAAGTATGTCCGTATGCTTAGCCAGCTCAAAATCCGTGGCAAAAAATACCTGCTGACAAAGATTATTCGGAACTTTGACAAACATAAAAAGCAAAGCGCAAGCATACACAACGGCAGTACCCACTGTTAAAAACTTGGCGCTTGTCCCCAGAATTGCTATCCCCATCGCCCCGTATATTACCGAGATGAGCATAATACTTTTCTGTATGCCCAGAAACGGCACGAGAACAAATATCGGCAAAATCGCCCCCAATACCGTCCCTGCCGTGTTGACCGCGTAAACCAGTCCGATTCGCCTGCCGAGCGTCGCTATTTTGTCCCCATATACCGTGCACAACAGCGGAAACGCTATGCCCATAAGCACGGTAGGCAATGTCACTATAATCAGCGCCATTGTCTCTAATTTCATAGGCGGCGGCCCGCCCGCGAAAACCATCGCGCTGGTTATAAATAACACCGGAACCGACAGGCCAAGCATCACCTCTACAATGCCAAGAACCATCGCGGGCCTGCGAATCCGTCCCGCGAATAAGCCGTATATCAATCCGCCCAGTCCCATTCCGAGCAGATAAATGCATAATATCGTTGGAAACACATAAGCCGCGTGGCTCAGAAACCCCAGATATCGAATCCACAAAACCTCGCACGCCAGCGCCGCCAGCCCGTTAATAAACGCCGCAATCAACAGTAACACGGAAGATACCTGCGGCTCATTTATCTGTTTTGGTCGTGCAGGAGCAGTCGATCTGTCCCCGCCGGTATTGACCGGAGCGGAAATAATAACGTCCCCCAGCGGCTTCGAAAGAACAACGGCCGCGATGACAACCACGACATTAATCCCGACCGCTGCCAGGTTTGTCTGTCGCAGGCCGAATGTCTCTAACATCCAGAAACCCGCCGCAAGACAGCCCGCCGCCGCCCCCAGGGTGTTGAGGCAGTATAACACGCCGATTCGGGAGCCAATCAGCCGGTCGGATTCAGTCACGGCCCGCACAAGTATCGGCAGTGTTGTCCCCATAAGAAAACAGGGCACAAGCAATATCGCAAAAGATAAGCCGAATCGCGCCAGCGTGCTTACCAATAGTGAATCCGGCGATAACGCCGCTAATGTCGGAACAACAATTCTCAGCCAGTCGAGCAGAAGCGGAATCCCCATCGCCCAGATTGTAACTATCGCGACAGCCCCAGCGTAAAGAATGGCTCGCTGCGTAACCCTGTCCGCAAGCCACCCGCCGAAAAGCCCGCCCAGTCCCAGCCCCGCCATATACGCGCACAACACGATGCTTATGGCGTATGAACTGTTACCGAAGACGGTTACAAACTGCCGGCTCCACAGCATCTCGAATAATAGCGCAGTGGCTCCCGATAAGAAAAAGCACGCGTAAATCCCCCACCGTATAGACACTATGCGGAGTTGCCGAGCTGATGTCGCGGGCGCATTTTCGCTCATACGGCCAAATTCTCCTCATAGTCAACTCGGCTCTTTATAGAAGCCGGAAAATTGACCCTTGTTTTCCTCTTTTGCCGACTAAGCTGCCTTCCTGGCCCTGTTGCCTATCCTGATACTCACAATATCTTTATTCCCCGGATATGTCAATCCAATGTTTACATGTGACCGAAAGACAGCCCTCCCGCCGCAGGTATCTTCGGATATCAGGAGTTTGATTAGATGGTATTATAACAGCCAATTGTTTGCGAAAGCCGCGAGGTCGGCCAAATCAACCCAGCCGTCGCCGGTTAAATCTATCCCGCCGCAGTAAAGATTCGAATCTGCCTGCATCCATTTATTGCCAAAAGCAGCGAAGTCAATGAAATTGACATCTTTATTATTATCAGAATCACCCGGTACAAACTGCCATGCAAGTTTCGGATAGCTCACGCCTTCGCATATCGCCCAGATATCATTCGGCCCGTTGACCGTCTCCCAAACAAAATCCCAGCCGACGAAATTAGCCTGCTGCTTCATCTGCTCATTCGTCAATGGCTCTCCCAAATTATTATCCGGTCCACTTGTAATAAGAAAATAAGCACTGCTGATGCTGGCGGTATTAAGTCCCACCAGCCCGCCGATGTATTGTGAGCTATTCCCGCCACTGACGCCACCTGTCGAATAACAACTGTTGATACTTCTGTCGTTTTTTCCTACCAGGCCGCCGATATAATTAAGACCGGTTACTGTTCCCATGGCGTAACAATTTGAAATTTTGCTGGAAGAATGACCCGCAAAGCCGCCGACCTGATAATTCCCGTTAACCGTACCAGTCGAATAGCAATAGCTGATAGTGCCACTTGAGACCTCTCCCACAAGCCCGCCGACCAAATTACCGCTTGCGTTTACATCGCCTGTCGAATAACAATTGCTGATACTAATGTACCCACCACCCACCAATCCGCCTATGCCGGACGAATTATTTCCGCCGATATTAACAGTCCCTGTAGAATAGCTATTTATAATACTACCATTGCTATTCCATCCCACCAGCCCACCAACATAAGTTGTAACCTCACTGGCTCCGCTCCAACCATTTATTGAACATGTCGAATAGCAATTATTAATGTCGCCGCTATTGCCTCCCGCCAGCCCGCCGATATTGTCTGAACCGTTGATTGAACCCGTAGAAGAGCAATTATTAATATTGCCACCGTTATCGTTAACTCCCGCAAGCCCGCCGACTCCCGAAGAACCACTGACTGAATCCGTAGAAGAGCAATTATTAATATCGCCGTTATTATATCCCGCCAAACCGCCGACACTGTAAGTACCACTGACTGAACCTGTCGAATAACAGTCGCGGATATTGGTACTGCCGTAATAGATGCGCCCAACCATCCCCCCGAGGCATGATGACTCACTCCCGCCATTGACATCGCTTGTCGAATAACAATTGATAATACTGCCGCCATTGTAGATGTATCCCACTAGACCGCCGAGATACAATGAATTGCTCCCCCCTGTAACTGTGCCTGTCGAATAGCAATTGATGATACTGCTGCCGCGGCTGAATCCCACCAAACCACCGACACTTTGAGCACCGCTGACCGCAAAATTCTCAAGGCCAAGATTCTTAACCAGACCTGTGGAGTTGATATCACCAAATAAACCTATGTACCTATTACTTCCGCCGTTTATGGTTAAATGCGTAATTTTATGGTTGTTCCCGTCAAAGACACCGATAAAAACGTTTCCATCAAATGACGTGTTCTTGTTGTTTATATCACGTGCAATTACAGCGGTTGTAAAGACCTGTCCCTGCAAATTAACATCCGCTGTCAGGATAAAACATTTGTTGAAATCGTTGGCGTCGTTCGCCAGCGTCAGAAGGTCGGCTGCATTTGCGATTTGGTAAGGGTCGCCGGACGAGCCATCGCCGCCGGAGTATTTGGCAAGACAGGGATATGCCGAGGCAAGGATTAGAAGCATCAACAATACCTTCCTCATAACCAAACCCTTTATCCCCCGCCATCAGGCGTCCCTCACGGGACACCAATAATTCAGGTATCATTATACCGAATGAATAACCGGATAGCAAGGTCAAAAATACGACCGACAGGCAACGCCCCGCAATAAAACTAACCTGCCAAACGTCTGTATTCGTGAACCTGGAAATAACAAAAATCTTAAGTGGGGTGAAATATGACAAAGAAAATCATCACAGGCGTAATCGCGGCCGTTTTACTGGTAACTATAGCGATATTCGCCGTGGAAAAGGCAAGGGAAAAGGCATTTGCCGGACACTGCCCAAAGGCAAAAGCCTGCGGAAAATTCGCACAGGGATTTGGCCGGCATGAACGCCTCTTGGATGAGCTGGTTGAGGCCTATACGGCCAACGACAGGGATAAAATGGGCCAAATCATCCACAAGATGCAGGAACGCAGAGAAAACATGGGACAATTCGCCAAGCTCAACAGATGGCATAAATGGGGGCATCGCCG
>JBFZBL010000065.1:0-12007 GCA_041308485.1 Phycisphaerae bacterium
ACTTCATAAAGCTTCTTAACTCCAGTTTCCAACTTAAATACCTCCAGCAAAATTTTCAAACTCTACGTTCGACATATCTCAAATTCAATCTTTCAAACCCTGCCCGTCCGACAGGCGGGAATTATGTTTCGTCATCGCGGCTCCAATGCCTTCTTCAAGCCAGCACATCGCCGCGTCTTTGGCCCGGCTTATCCCCTGGTTTACCTGCTCGGCCTCTACGGGACCCGGCTCGCCGAGCACGTATTCCACTGCTTCGCCCATCCGGCACTGGCCTATTCCGACCCTTAATCGGGGCACGTCTTCGGTGCCGAGCTTTTCCACCACATCGGTCAGCCCGTTGTGCCCGCCGGCGGAACCCTTTGCCCTTAACCTTATCTGTCCCGGCTCAAGCCACATATCATCGAGCACCACCAGCACATCGTTCGAATCAATCTTGTAAAAACCCATCGCGTCAGCCACCGATTGGCCGCTGAGATTCATATACTGCATCGGCTTCAGCAGCAAAACCTGGCTGCCTGCATATTCACCCTTGCCAACAAGTCCGCCGAAACTGTTTTTGCTTACCTCTATGCCAAGCACCCCGCCGAGCATATCGATAACCTTGAAGCCGACGTTGTGCCGCGTTTCGGCATACTTCTTACCAGGATTGCCAAGTCCAACTATCATCTTCATACCAGGCATAGTGCCGGCTCGCTAAAAACAGCGCTACTTCTTCTCTTCTTTCTTTTCCTTCTTCTCTTTCGGTTCCTTCGCCTCGGCTGCCGCTTCTTCGCCCTCTTCCGGCTCTTCCTTGGCCGCAGTTATGACCTCAGGAGCAGCGGGCGCTTCGGCCAGTATTTCCTCCGTCGTCTTGACCTCAGCCACAAGATGACAGGTCGCGACAAGCAGCTCAGGCGAGCTTATCAGCTTTACACCTTCTGGCAGCTGGATATCCTTGACGTGAATCGCGTCGCCCAAAGCCATTTCCTTGACGGATACCACAATCTTCTCGGGTATCTGGGTGACACGGCACTCTATTTCGAGATTGCCCGTGTGAAGCTCGACCATTCCGCCTTCCGCAGCACCTTTGGCTGTGCCCTTAAGCTCTATCGGGACGGTAACGCGGACCATTTCGGTGACATCCACGCGCATCAGGTCAACGTGGATGATGTCAGTACCGAGATAGTCATACTGCACTTCCTTGATGAGCAGGGCCTCTTTCTTCTTGTCTATCTCGACTTCAATCAGCCGACGCCCGTGCTGAAGCCCTTCCCTGAAACTCTTGGCATCCAGAACGATTGAGACCGGCTCTTTTTTGTGACCATAAACCACCGCCGGGACCTGCCCTTTCTTGCGCAATTTGGCTGCGTCCTTCGAACCCAAACCCTGACGAATCTCGGCTTTTAACACCAATGCTTTATCCATAACATCCTCACAACAAACCTAAGTTTAATACAATACCAGCCATCAATCAGCTAATGAGCGCTGAATAAACTGCTGACCGACTCATTTCTGTGGATTCTTTTTATCGCCTCGCCGACCATCGCCGAGACCGTTAATACCTTCACCTTCCCGAGTTTACCGACTTCGGCACTCAACGGTATCGTATCGGTAACGACGATTTCGTCGACGGGCGCATCGCTCAGTCTCTCGACTGCGCCGGGCGCGAACACCCCGTGCGTCGCGCCGACGAAGATTTTGCGGGCGCCTCGCTCCTTTACCAGCTCCGCGGCGCTGCAAACGGTACCAGCGGTGGTAATCATATCATCCGGCATAAGAACATTTCTGCCTTCAACGCTGCCGATAAGCTCCTGCGCCTGCACCTGGCTGCCGCTGAGACGCCTCTTGTGAACTATCGCCAAATCGCCCCCGAGATGGGAGGCGTAACGGGACGCTATTTTAATGTTGCCAACGTCAGGCGAAACAACCGTCAGATTCCCGATTTTTTTATCGCGGAAATACTTGCTCAAAACAAGCTCACCTGTCAGATGGTCCACAGGTATATCGAAGAATCCCTGAAGCTGCTGGGCATGCAAATCAATCGCGAGTATGCGGTCTGCACCGGCGGCGGTAATGAGGTTGGCAACGAGTTTTGCCGTAATCGGCACCCGGCCTTCGTCCTTGCGGTCCTGACGGGCATAGCCAAAGTACGGGATAACCGCGGTAACTCTCTTTGCGCTGGCGCGTTTCAGGCAATCGAGATAAATCAGCAGCTCGACGAGATTTTCGTCAACTGGAGTGCACGTGGATTGAAGCACGAAACAGTCCCTGCCCCGCACGTCGTCCTCTACGCGGATGATTTTTTCGCCGTCCGGAAATCGTTCTACCTGGGCTCCGCCAATCGGCAGCTCAAGGTAATCACACACCGCTTTTGCCAGCGGCTCATTTGAGCCGCCGGAAAATATCTTTATGTTATCATTCAGAAACATTTGTTACTCCTTTGCCCGGCGTTCGACATTCGAGTATCCGGCTTCGAGTACAATACCGTCGCCGATTTTGGCGCCATTTTGCAGGTGCACAAACGGCCCGATTCGACAGTTTCGACCGATTGATACCTCTCCGAATATGCAGCAGAACGGCTCAATGACCGTGTCCTGCCCGATTTGCGCCCTCGCGTCTATCCATGTATTGGGCGGGTCAACGATAGTAACCCCGGTTTCCATCAGGCGTCTCTGGATTCTTCGCTGCATAATCTTGCCGGCGTCGCTGAGCTGCTCCCGGCTGTTGACGCTGACTGCCTCTTCCGGGCGAACCGCCGTAACGGCCACAACCTTGTGCCCGCTCTCGATAATCATCGCCAGCGCATCAGTCAGATATAACTCACCTTTTGCCTTGTCGGGCTGCACACGCGAGACATACTCAAAAAGAATCTTGTTATCGAAAAGATAATAGCTTGGGTTGACCTCCTGGATTTTCAGTTGTTCGGGCGTGCAGTTGGCGTGCTCGACGATACCCTGTATATTGCCATAGGTATCACGGGCAATGCGTCCGTAGCCTGTCGGGTCTTCGAGAATAGCCGTGGCAAGCGTCGCGGCGGCATGCTCGGCCTCGTGCTTGGCGACAACCGTTTTCAGCGTCTCGGTCCGAATCAGGGGGCCGTCGCCGCAAAGCACCAGCGTCTGGCCCGCGAAATCCTTCAGGTGTTCCCTGCAGCACAATACCGCATGCGCAGTCCCTTTCTGCTCGGGCTGGGTTACCCAGATTATGTCGTCTGCCCCGCTGAACTGTTCTTTTACCTTCTCGGAGTTAAAACCAACAACGACATACATTTTATCGACACCGACACCCCGGCAGGCATCCAGCACGTAGAAAAGCATCGGCCTTCCGCAGACCTCGTGAAGGACCTTTGGCATCTTCGTATTCATCCGCTTGCTGATGCCCGCAGCCAGAATTATCGCAACCCTTTGCACGGCAACTTAAACCTTAAAACTCTAAATCCAAAACCATATCCCAAAACTTAAAACTTTTATGCTTCAGTTTTGCACTTCAAACTTCAACCTTTTAGTTCTTATCTACCCGGCCAGGACTCGAACCTGGAATGGGAGGACCAAAACCTCCTGTGTTACCAATTACACCACCGGGTAATCACATAATTGCCGATTGCCAATTTTCGATTGCCGATTTTTTACAATCGACAATCGGCAATTGAAAATCGCAAATCAATCCACGTTGTCACGGAGGCCATTCCAAAGCAGGCCTGACTGGGCGCCGTCGGAGGCCTGAATCAACTATGCCGTGATGCTGTTGACCCATACCGCCCCTTGCGACGGAGCTAAGTGTGCACACTATACCTTATCCGCCGCGCCCCGGCAAGTCATTTTTCAAAAAAAGATGGGAAAAGTGGTCAGCCGGCACTGCCTGCCCCGGTATTCTGTTGGCCGGGGAGCTTGCCTTTGGTGAGCAACCCGTAGTGAGCGAAGTCGAACTAAGTCGAACCAGTCGAAGGGGGGTCTTTTTTGTATGTTCCGGCTCAATTCCTCGCCTTTTTCCTCAATACCGCCGCTCCAAGGCCGAGAAGCAACAGCGTGCAGGGTTCGGGAATGATATAAATTGTTGCGGTGTTATATGTGACATTCGTATTCCACGGCGTTCCATCCATCCACGCACCACTCAAATAACCCGTGCCCAAAACACGGTTGCCGTCGAGAGAGAGACCGCCGCCAAGTTGTATGTTTTGCCCATAAATATTAACTGTGCCGGAATCGTAAACTGAAAGGTAACTACCTAAAGACCCACCGTAAATATTCATGGTACTGGAATTAGCAGCCCGTATATAACCAGATATATACCCGCCTGTAATATTCACGATACTAGTATCGAACGCATCGAGGTCACCAGCTACTACACCGTCATATAAGTTAACAATACTGGAGTCCGAAGCAAGGAGTTCACGGCTTACCGTACCATCATAGAAGTTAATTATACCTGACTCAGATGTCGACAGTATTTCACTTATCTCTCCGCCGAAGACATTCACAACACCTGACTGGCGAGCCCCAAGACTTCCTGCCTTACCATCATAGAAGTTCGCAGTACTAAAGTTGCAAACCACGAAATGCTGTGATTCCCCACCAGACGAATTCACAACACCATGGTCGTAGGACCAAATACCAGTCACAAAACCACCAGAGATGTTTGTGGTACTGGTATCGTAAAGGGCGAGGACATTCACCCACCCGCCGGAGACGAGATTTACCTTGCTGCTATCATACAGACTGCCGGTTTGGTTACCGTAATTAGTGTTAATCGTGAGCTCCTGGTTGTCGACAGATTGAAATCGGCTTGTGCTTTTCCCGCAAACCAACTCGCCAAAATTACTGTGGTCGCTAATACTGCTGCCAATAAACCTTGCGCTCTCATCGTTTCTCTCCTTCTTCCAAAAGCGATTAAGCTTACAAGGCAGGGAGTTACACGTGCGGAATAAATGCTGCAAAATCTCTCTCTAAGATATTGCTCATTCTCACTCTCCTACCTTCTTCTTTGCCTTTTGCCCCCCAGCAAAAGACACTTTTAATTATACTTTTTAGCCAGGGATAGTCAAGTAAAAGGTCCGAAAAAACATTGAAATGCGAACCACCTACTGGGAATGAACCCCGTTTTTGGGCCTGTTTAGAGGGTATATCTTACACCACTCACATGAAAAACGGGTCAGCCTTTTTGGTTGGCATCCGCAGGATGTGCTGGTTCATCCCCCTCGGCTTTGCTCGGGGCAGGCGGCTGGCCCGCCTCGATTCGCCCGCTCGTCGGGCGAGGCAGGCGCAAGGTCATCTGGAGGGTCGAAACCGTATTTGCGGTAACAGGTTCAGTGGGCGGCGGCGGCCGAAGCATTGGGCCCTGAGCGGCATATATAAGCCTTTCTGTTACATCCTCCGTCATTTTGCTGTTAATAATCCGACCCGTGGCCTCCTCGATTTCAATCTGGCCGGTCCCCCAGCCTGATATCTGCAGGTCGTTCTTCGCGGGAGTTCCTGGTATCGGCGTGCTCGTACCAGGGACAGCCACCGTCTTAATAACCAAATTGACATCCACAACAGCAACCCCGCTTTGCCCGCCGGATGATTTTAACCGGA
This sequence comes from Phycisphaerae bacterium, assembly GCA_041308485.1. Lineage (GTDB taxonomy): Bacteria > Planctomycetota > Phycisphaerae > Sedimentisphaerales > Anaerobacaceae > Fen-1362. The sequence continues at coordinate 5,550 of JBFZBL010000065.1, forward strand.
AGGTCTTATCATAAATTATGTTCACTTCCCCAGTCCGCTCAGGCGTGCCATAGCCTGCTTCGGCTGGCGACAGAACACTGGTTTGGCTCCACGTTGTCCCTGACTCGTTCGGCTCCGGGAAAATCCTAAATCGGTCTTCAAGCTCGCGCTTCAATGTCTGCTCGGCAAACACCTCATCAATACCCTGCATGACTTTTTCTGCGCCCGTAAAAGTGCCCATTTTGGCTTTGGCAGTGGTAATAAGAGACGGCAGACCATTGATTTTTTCTATCCGGCCCTGCGGCGTTATTCGCAAATATACTCCTTCTCCCATCGCCATACGCAACGGCAGCACCTGCAAAGGCGTCTTGAGCTGATTTGCGTCGGAATCAAAATCCGCTTTCTGCTTGCCAGACCGCACCTTCAAAGTAATTCGCTTATACGTGTACTTGACCCAGGCACAGCCGGTTTCATCGACCTCTTCCACATCAAAATCACATTCGAGCCGTGTGGTTTGTTCGGAGGTCTGCTCGTTTCCGTCCGCAACTCGTGCCGATTTCTGCTCGGTAACCATCGCCAAAGAATACTTGTCGCCCGGCGAAAATTTGAACTGCAGAGGTTCTCCAAATCCCAATGCCGAAATCCCAAAGAACAAATAAATCACAAATCCAATTTTTCCAATGTCCAAAACAATATTGGACGGTTTGAGGTTTGTGTTTTTGATTATTGCTGTTTGTTTTGGATTTCGGATTTGGTGATTGTAATTTCTCATTCTTTCTTTGCTCCTAATTGCCCACAGGCGGCATTTATGGTCTGCCCCATCTTCAGCCGGATGGTGGTCTCGATGTCTGCATCTTTCAATACGCCCGCAAAACGTTCTATTGCCTGCCTGCCGCTGGGCTTCATGTTACAACTTTTGTGGGGATTATACTCTATCAGATTGACGTTGCACATAACCCCGCGCAGCCGTTTTACCAGCATCTGGGCGTGTAAACCAGTGTCGTTGACGCCTTTTATCAGGCAATACTCAAATGTAACCCTGTTTCGCGTCGCGCGCTGATAGCGCCCGATCGCCGCGAACAATCGGTCCAGCGGATACTTTTTTGCAATAGGCATCAGTTTGGCCCGTATTGCATCAGTTGGCGCATTGAGCGATATCGCTAATCGCGGCTGGATGTCCTCACCGGCCAATCGCTCTATACCTTCAACAAGACCGCAGGTGCTTATCGTCAAATGACGAATGCCTATATGCCTTCCCGCCGAATTATTCAGTATCCGCACCGCGTCGAGTACCGCATCATAATTGGCCAGCGGCTCGCCCATACCCATAAAGACAACATTACTGATACGAGTGTCCCCTCCGGCCAAATTCACCTGGTCAACAATCTCGCCGGCGGTCAGGTTTCTCGCAAGGCCCAGCCGGCCCGTCGCGCAAAAGACACAACCAATCGCGCAGCCCACCTGCGTCGAAACACACAACGTCCGCCTGTCTTCATCGAACAGCAGTACCGACTCGATTCTTCCTCCATCGCTCAAACCGAAGACGTATTTCACCGTCCCGTCAGGGTCTATCAGCTTATCAGCAACCTCCAGTTTGGAAATATAATAACCGTCTTCGACAAGTTTGGTTCGCAACAGTTTGCTAAGCGTGGTTATTGCGGATATATCGGTTACGCCGCGGGCCTGAATCGCGCTGAAGATATAGCCAGCTATATATTTGGGCTGCCCAAGCCCGACAACAAGCTGCTCGATATGGCGCAACGTCTTTGATTTAAGGTCTTTTTCCACAGGTAGGATATTTTACCAGAAAAAAAGAAAAAAGGGGTCAGCCTTCTTCACCCTGCGTAACGGATTTCGCCGGACAAAATCGCAGCCCTGAAACAAACGCGGGCTGCGAAGGCCGCGCAGCAGGGGGGTCTAGACTAATCTTCCTCTTTATCCACAGCGGCGTAGCCCTGCTGGCCTTCATTGACGTATGTCGACGAAGTTTCTACGCCGTCTATCCTCTGTCCTCCGCCTTCCATCTTCTGCTGCTCCATCTGGTCGCGCAATTGCTCCCAGTCCTCAACGCCCATCATCACCTCTCGCGCCTGGCTGCCCTTATATTCACCGAGGATACCCAGTGCCGCCATTTGCTCTATCATGCGCGACGCACGGGCATAACCCACGCCTAAGCGGCGCTGCAATAGCGACACGCTGCCCCGCTTGGTGTCTAAAACTGTCCGCACGGCGTCGTCAAACAGCTCGTCTTCTATCATTTCGGTTGTGTCCGCCTGGCCAAGCTGTGTCAATTCAGGATGGAACTGCGGCTCAGCAACTTCCTTGAGATGCTTGACTATCCGCCTGACCTCGTCGTCGCTGACAAATGTCCCCTGCGCGCGAATCAGGTCGCTTGTCCCCGGCTTCAAAAACAGCATATCGCCCTGACCAAGCAGCGTCTCCGCGCCGTTCTGGTCGAGGATAATCCGGCTGTCCATTCTCGCTGCGACCCTGAAACCTATTCGCGTGGGCATATTCGCCTTAATCAGGCCCGTAACAACCGTCGCCTGAGGCCTCTGCGTCGCAAGAACAATATGAATCCCGACCGCCCGGCTCTTCTGCGCGAGGCGCACGATATGCGCCTCGATTTCCTTCGCCGCCGTCATCATCAAATCCGCCAGTTCATCGATAACTATCACGACATAGGGCAGCTTCTTGGGAATCTTCGCCTCTTCCTCAGGACTTGTCGGCTCAAAACGCTTTATTACTTCCTCGGTTCCCAGCGCATTGTATTCCCCGATATTCTTGACACGGGCCTCAGCAAGCAGGGCGTATCGCTCGTCCATCTTGATGGTCGCCCATTCGAGAATCTGAACCGCTCGCCGCGTCTCGGTAACAATCGGCGTCATCAGGTGCGGTATCGTGTTAAAAGCCGTCATCTCGACCATCTTCGGGTCGATTAGAATCATTTTTATCTCGTCAGGCCTGCGAGTCAGCAGCACACCCGCTATAATAGTATTGATACACACGCTTTTGCCCGAGCCCGTCGTGCCCGCAATCAGCAAATGGGGCATGCTCGACAAATCGGACACAAGTGCCTCGCCCGATGAATCCTTGCCCAGAAACAGCGGTATCGCCATACCCTCTGGCTTGCTACCAGCCAACTGCAGCATGTCCTTCATACGAACGCGCTCTTTTTCGCTGTTGGGAACCTCCACGCCGATGGTATGCTTGCCCGGCAGCGGCGCGACTATTCGAACCGCGCCAACACCAAGAGCGCGGGCAATGTCATTCGAAAGCGAGCTTATCTGACTGACCTTGACACCCGCGGCAAGCTGCAATTCGAACATAGTGACCACAGGCCCTGTTTCCGCGGCCACCACCCTGGCGGAAATATCGAATTCATTGAGCAGCCCTTCAAGTGCGACCGCCTTGGCCTTGACAACCTTCTCCTGCACCGAGGCAAATGTATGCTCTGGCTCATCGAGTAAATCGATTGGCGGCATCGTGTAATCATCATAGCTCGGCGGCTCATACGGCTGGGCTGCCGCCTTCGGTGTTACCGGCTGCAATCTCACCGGCGCAGGCGCAGCTTCAACAGCCGGCACGTCCTCCTGCTCTCCCTCATCGGCTGATAATGATAATGACGGCCGCAACATTGTTTCCTGTTTCTGTTCCTGCGCCTTCTGCCTCACACTCAAACGACGCCATATCTGACCAAGTGCTTTGGACTGCTCCGACCCCGTCAGCCACTTCGGAGCCGCAAAACCGAACGTCTTGCGAATCACAAATCCAAGCGCGCCGAAAAACACCGCGACAATCTGGTCCGCCAGCAATATCATCCCGACAACCCACATCGCCCCCAAAAGAATAGCCGTGCCAAGCGCGGCAAAATGACTTCTCAAAAACTCCGCGGTGGCGACCCCCAGCACGCCGCCCGAACCAATCGGAAACCCGTATATGCCGTGCTGCGTAAAACAATAAAACGTCGTCGAAGCTGCGGCCGTTACCAGCACAAGACCAGCCCCCCGCAAAACCGGCTGGTCAATCTCCATATCAGCAACCTTAGCAATCGCAAAATAAAGAGCGGAAACTAACACGATAAAAACACCGGGGCCGATGTAATACAGCAAATAATACGCGAACAACGCCCCCGCAGGACCGCACCAGTTCGCTGTTGGCTTATTGTTCGGATAGACAAATTTGCTCGGCCAGTCCCCTATATTAAAACTGAGACATCCGCAAAAAAGCACCAAAAGCCCCGCCACAAGAAGACACTGCAGGGCCTTTATCTTCACTCTTTTGTCCTTCACCCGGCTCATAAATAATTGCGTCCGATAATAAATAACGTCCGTGAAAACAACTGCCGCTTACACTGGAAAACTCAACTGATTTATCGGCTACCTCACCATTTTCTATTTATGATTTATGACTTATTATTTTCGCTTTTTGTATCCCCAAGGAAATCCAAAATCAGCGTCGTTGGTGTTAAATAAAAAATCTAAAATAATAAATAGAAAATAAAAAACCCCGCGGCAAATCCGTTCACCGCAGGGCATAAAGACACGTTTGTACTCTCTGCTTACTTTGGCGGAGTTGTCGGCTTTGTACTCTTCACCGGCGCCGGGCTCTCTGGAATCCTAACCGCCACCCCCAGCCGGCCAAGCTCGCCCGCAACATCAGGCTGGTCAGGATTCAGCTGGAAACTGCGAATAAAGTATTCCTTGGCGAGATCCTTCTTGTTCTTGCCGAGGTAGTAGTACCCAAGCTGTCGATTTACCGTCGACGAATCCGGCGATGTTTTGAGAGCCTCCTGGTAACACTTCAAGGCATAATCATCAAGCCCCTGTTTCTCGAAAGCCACCCCAAGCGACAGCATCTGTTCCGGCATCGAGGCAAGCTGCTGCATATAACCATTGGCAACCCAGTCGGCCTTGGACTTGTCGCCCTTGCTAAGCTGAAGCTTCACCATCGCGGCCTGGACCTCACGGTACGCCGGATCGAAATTCAGGGCCTGATTGTAGTAGTACTCGGCCTTGGAATAATCTCCGGCGGCGTGGTATAACTGACCCAGCTCGAAATGAACCGGCGGATTCTCCCATTTCTTGTCCAGCTCCTTGAGCAGCATGGTTCTGCGTATATCAGTAGCGGCCTTGACGTTCTGGTCAACTCGCGGAGTGTTTGTATTCTTACAGCCGGCAACGAGCACCGTGCAGAGCATAACCTCTAAAATTGTTACCCACACTTTAGCGTTCATTTGCGCCTCCATGACTATTTCTACTGAATACCGGATACTCGATACTCGCTATTCGAGCATCGAACACCAGTGGTATTTTGTATAACTGCGGATTGCTTTGCAAGAGAAAATTTCCCTCAGTATGTTAAAAATTATTTTACCGATTCTGCGACGCCGGCCTAAATGTCAAGGAACTGAACCTCGAGCGCATGGTCGCGGATGAAATCACGCCGCTGCTCGACGTCCTCGCCCATCAGGATGCTGAACAGCCGGTCCGCCTCGCCCGCATCATCGAGCTTGACGTTCAGCAGCGTCCGCGTGGCCGGATTCATCGTCGTTTCCCAAAGCTGGTCGGCATTCATCTCGCCCAGGCCTTTGAACCGCTTTATCTCGACGCCTTTGCCGCCGATTTTCCTGACCGACGAGCAAACTTCGCCTAGCGAAGCAACTTCGAAGCTTTCCTCGACGTTTGCCAGGTGGAATTTGGTCGCCATCGCCTCGCCGCTGACCGCTCTTTCGGCCTTAAGAAGGAAATCCCCGAGACCCAGGCCGAATTCCTGTTTTAATTTTTTCGCCTGCTCATTAATTCTGGCCACTTCGTGCAGCTCTTCGGCCTCGAAGGTTTCTTCTTCGTCCGCCTGCTCATCTTTCTTTTTGCGGCCTTTGAGCTGGTTAACGCGTTTGGTGAAGTCGTCCTTTTCGTGGAAAACCTCATCCTGCCCTTCGCCGTGAATGCGATACATCGGCAGCCCCTTGCCGTTTCCGTATTTCTGGATAAATTCCTCGAACTTGATGCCTCTTCTGGCAAGCACGGCTATACAACGCTCCATATCAACGAGAATCTTCACCAGCTCGGTCAATCGGGCCTCGGTAACTTTCTGCTCCTTTGCGCCCTTTTTGCCGATGCCGTCTCTTATCGTAAGCTCGGTCCCCTGCAGGCCGCGGTCAACTAATCGCTTGTGCATTATCGCCTCGGTCAGAATGTATTCCGATTTCTTCTGGCCTTTCGCGTGGACTTCATAAAGAGGCGGCTGAGCGATATAAATCATCTGTTTGTCGAACAATTGCGGCATCTGTCTGAAGAAAAACGTCAGCAGCAGCGTGCGTATGTGAGCGCCGTCGATATCGGCATCGGTCATCAGGATTAATTTTTCATATCGGCACTTTTCTATATCGAACTCGTCGGCCCCGATTCCCGTGCCCAGCGCACTTATCAGCGTGCGAATTTCCTCGTGCGCGAGCACTTTTTCAAGCCGGGCCTTCT
>JBFZBL010000066.1:0-11603 GCA_041308485.1 Phycisphaerae bacterium
ACCGATTTTGTTTTAGCTGAGCCGATTCCAATCCGGTTTTCGCTGCTCCACGTATGTAAAAGTGTCTGTAAACAGATTATAATGCTTGCCAAACCCGGCAGAAAAAATAAGTCATAATTTAATGGAGGTCCAAATGAATAAGAACCGACTATGGCAAACAAGTTTGACAGCAGCAATTGTTTTGGTATTCGGCGTAACAACATGTAACTTTTTGTCTGCCAAAGACAATAACGATGTGAACACCAGCACAATCTCCGCCCCTTCAACAAGCCGCCAGTGGGCAGCGGATGTAAACATTGAGGGGGTGCCAAATTGCCATAAGGTTTCGGAAAATTTATACCGCGGGGCGCAGCCGAGCGATGAGGGAATGAAACAATTGAAAAAGTTAGGCATAAAGACCGTAGTAAATCTGCGGACGTTTCATTCAGACAACGACGAACTTAAGGACTCGAACCTTGACGATGAACTAATACGTATGCAGCCGTGGCGCCCGGAGGATAAGGACGTGGTGCGGTTTTTGAAAATTGTGACAGACCCGAACAAGACCCCTGTTTTTGTGCATTGCCAGCACGGGGCAGACAGAACCGGGACAATGTGCGCGATTTACCGGATAGCGGTGCAGGACTGGACCAAAGATGAGGCCATTGAAGAAATGACCAAAGGCAATTTCGGATTTCACAGCATATTTGAGAACCTCGTGAAATATATCCGCGAGCTGGATATCGATAAAATCAAACAGCAGGCAGGAATAAAACAATCGACTCCTGCGCACTGATTATTTATATTCTCCGCTATGCAAAACGAGTCAATGAACCCCGTTAGAAAAATCAGTCCGGAAGAAGCCAGCCGGCATAGCCAGGCAGTTTCTAACGGGGTGAATATTCTTGGTATCGAGACGAGCTGTGATGAAACAGCCGCGGCGGTTGTAGCCGACGGCAACACCGTAAAATCATCAATCGTAACATCACAGGCCAAACTGCACGAAAAATACGGCGGCGTAGTCCCGGAAATCGCCTCCCGCGCCCATATCGAAAATATATACCCCGTAATAATCGAGGCACTCAAAACGGCCAACGTTACTAAAGACGATATTAGCGCGATTGCGGTCGCAAACCAGCCGGGACTGGCCGTCGCGCTGGTAGTGGGTGTAACCGCGGCAAAGACATTGAGTATGACCTGGAACAAACCGTTGATAGCAGTAAATCACCTTCACGCACATCTGCAGTCGGCTATGATAGCGGAGGAGGATTTACAATTACCCGCAATTGCGCTGATTGTTTCAGGCGGGCATACCTGTCTTTACGAATGCGAGAGCGCCCTCGAATTGAAACTGATTGGCCGATGTATCGACGACGCAGCGGGCGAGGCATTCGATAAGGTCGCCACAATTTTGAAACTGCCCTACCCTGGCGGCCCTTCGATTGAAAATGCGGCGCAGACGGGAAACCCGAAAGCGATAGATTTTCCGCGTTCGATGCTCGGGGCTGATTCGCTCGATTTTTCGTTCAGCGGCCTAAAAACCGCGGTGCTTTACCACTGCCGGGGACAGCAAATGAAAGGACAATCCAAGGTTGATTCGATGAGCAAACAGGAAATCGCAGATATAGCGGCATCATTTCAAGCTGCTGTAATCGATGTGCTGATAGAAAAGACCCAAAGGGCAATTGACAGCGTAAGGGCAAAGACCGTTTTATTGGGCGGCGGCGTTGCGGCCAACAGCACACTGCGGGCCGCGTTATCGAAGATGTGCGAATCATACACGCCGGCGAAAAAGCTGCTGGTTGCCCCGAAAGCATATTGCACGGATAACGCCGTTATGGTAGCCTCGCTTGCGTATCATAAATACAAAGTCGGACTTTTTGCTGATTTAACCCTTGAACCGAAAGCAAGTGGCTGAACAAAATTAACCGTAGGAAACATTGATAGCACAGGGAAGAGTAGAATGTTCAAGCATATCATTATTGGTTTAGTAATTCTGGTGCCCTTAAAAGCAATAGCCGCCGAACATACCGACTTTATGGGGAAATCTCCTCCGAAACAGCATCTCTCCGAGCCAATTGATAGTAACATTACTTTAGTTTCGAAGCACATATCGTTGGCCAAGTTTGATAAAGGACAGCCGATACGTACGGATGCAATCGTCAGCCCCGATAATCAACGGATTGCGTATTTAGAGTTTGAGAGCTCTACTGGTGGTCGGGTAGTGGTCAATGGAGTACCTGGTAAACTATATGACTCTTTCTCCGGGATCGGATGCGTATTCAGCCCCAATGGCAAACGGCTGGCATATGCAGCAGGGACAAAGGGCAAAAAGATGTTTGTAGTCCTTGACGGCAAGGAAGGAATCGGCGGTTACACTGGTATCAATCCGGTTTTCAGTCCCGACAGCAGTCAGTTGGCATACACCGCATGGGATAATGATGCGATGAAGGAACTTGTTTTTCTTAACGGAGAAAAAATCGGAGAATATAGAGGTATCGTAAAGCAAGGTGGTGCAGATAGCGGTCTTGTCTTTAGCCCGGACGGAAAACAGTTGGCATATCTGGCTTTTACTGATGATGGCAAATTTTTCGTTGTCGTAAACGGCAAGGAAGGGAAATACTACGACGCTACAATAGACGGAAAACATTATGGTCCCATTATAGAAGCCCAGAGAGTTGTCTTTAGTAACGATAGCCGGCACATAGTATATACTGTCAAACGCGGAAATACAGGGATTATTGTAAGAGATGAAACCGAAATAGCGGAATCTAACAATTTAAATATTGCCGTGGCCAGTCCCGACTGCAGCCGAATTGCCTATGTATCTGGAGAAGACGGCAAAAAAAAGGTTACTGTGGATGGTATCCAAGGCAAAATATATGAAAATATTAGTATTAGAGAACTGAAATTTAGCCCCGATGGTAAACGATTTGCGTATGCGGCCTGGCACGACGATTCTATGTGTGTCGTAATAGATGGGAAAGAACAGAAAAGCTATAGCTGGGTTATGAATATCACCTTTAGTCCTGATAGTAAACGCGTAGCTTATTCGGCAGGGCTTAAAGGGGAACAGAACAAGTGTTGCACCGTGGTTGATGGTGTTGAAGGCAAAAGATATAGCAATAAGCCGTGGGAAGAGTTTCCGGAGGGTATTTCGCCACCAGTCTTTAGTCCCGATAGTAAGTGTGTTGGTTACGTGGTTAAAATGGGTAACAAGTCCTGGATGGTTGTTAATGGGGCCGAAGGCAGGCATTATGACAAATGGGAAAAAAGCTTTGTATTTAGTCCTGATGGCAAAATAGCCTATTGGGCCAAACGAGACGACAAATGGAGGATTGTTGTTGCTGGTGCCGAGAGTGAGGAATATTGGGGATACCTCCCGAATAGCAACCTTGTTTTTGAAACCCCAAATCGCCTTCATTGTGTGGCTTTCCGAGACATGCAAATCATGCGTGTTGAAATTGAAATTATCAATAAAAACTGAATTCTGTAAGTCTCGATGATGAATAGCCCAAAGGCAGGTAAACTATTCAGACTGAACAACTGAAAAAACTGTTAAAGCAGGTTAAAAAAGGCAAAGTAACAATCGACGAGGCGGTCGAAAAGCTTCGCCATTTGCCTTACGAAGACCTCGGCTTTGCCCGCGTTGACCACCATCGCCAGATTCGCCAGGGATTTCCTGAGGTGATTTACTGCCCAGGCAAGACAAACGAACAGATAATAAAAATTTTCACTGCGCTTGCGGCGAAGGGCAACAACGTCCTGGCCACAAGGGCAGGCGAGGATGTTTTCAAGGCGATTAAAAAAACCAGGCAATTTCCTCTCGCCCGATATGAAAAAGCAGCCAGAGCAATAGTTCTCGAACAAAAAAAACTTACGCCATCAAAATCTATTCTGCCGATAGTAACCGCGGGCACTGCGGATTTGCCCGTAGCTTCCGAGGCGAAAGTCACCGCCGAGATTATGGGGCAGCGAACGGAACTGGTTTGCGACGTGGGTGTCGCCGGTCTTCATAGGCTACTGGCTCATGTACCGAAGCTACAGAGTGCCAATGTAATAATCGTTGTGGCGGGAATGGAAGGCGCTCTTGCCAGCGTTGTGGGCGGACTTGTAAGCTGCCCGGTAATAGCAGTGCCCACCAGTGTCGGATACGGAGCGAGTTTCGAGGGGCTTTCCGCCCTTTTGACAATGCTCAATAGCTGCTCATCAGGCGTCACGGTCGTGAATATCGACAACGGCTTTTCCGCCGCTGTGACGGCCACACTGATAAATAAAAAAATAGACGCAGAAAAATAGGAACAGATGTTTCTACCTAACATTCTTGGCAAAGGCGTCAACGACGATGTTTGGTACCACAACAAGTTTACAACTCCTACCTAAAAGCACTTCGAATTTTCTCTGCCGCAGCATCCAGTTCTGTTCGAGGCGGATGTTGAGAGTAAGTCGGACCAAATCTTAGACCGAAGCCATCTCCGCTATATCGTGGAAAAACATGCAGGTGAACATGTAAAACTTCCTGCATTGCGGCTTTTCCATCCGCCAGAAAGAAATTTATTCCTTCACACTTTAACCCGCTTATGCGCAAGGAATGGCTGAGACGTTGGGCTATCCGAAACATTTGTGCACCGGTCTCTTCGTCCAATTCAGATAGAAAAGCAGAGTGCTGATTAGGTATAATAAGCATATGCTCCGGATTTACAGGTTGAACATCCATAAACGCCGTACATCGTTCATCCTGATAAACTTGGCTCGAAGGCACCCGGCCTGCAACAATTTCACAAAACACACAGTTTGCCATAAACTCACCTACCATAAACTCGTGCACGTGATGATTACCTGACTCGACAGTGTCTTATCTACGGCTTAATTTTCGTGGCGCAGTTTAGCTTTGGTCTTTGGCTCCGTCGCGGTGTCAGGCAGCATAATCGAATCCCTGTCAACCATCTTTGCCATCCTCTTTCCGTGCCGGATAACGGCGATACATCGCTGCAAGTATAATCACCCCGATAAAACTAAGGCCAAACGCCAAACCCGCATACACAGGCACACGCGATCGCTGCTCATCAGAACCGAGAAAATAGATACCTGCAAATATTACAGCCGAAGCGGTAAGTATCGCAGCAATGAGTATGAGCACTTTCCGACGCTGAGATTTCGTGGTGCTGCTCAGGCTCGGCAATTTACGGCGTCCGGTAAGCAGTTCCCAATATGCCTTTGCAACCGCCCGGATAAATGCATAAATAATTAAACTCACGTATCCGGAAAGCGTGCCGACAATCATTCCCACAAAACCGCCGCCAACTGCTCCTGCTATTTCTGCCAATAAGCCATGGGAACTGCCGAGCATCGCGCCGGCGATAGCGCCGACAATGATTCCTAAAAAACATCCAACTGCTTCAAATATGTTCATACGCAGAATATCGTCTAACGACCAAGCTCAGTGACCGCTGCAGAGCCAATCATTCAATTGCGATTATAAATTCGCAAATCTATTCATCAAATCTTTTATTGACCGTATCCTGCGTTATTTATACCATAATGCGTGAAATGAGGTTATATGAAGGTAATAAAAAACATCCCAAAACTCAAACCGAGGGCGAGTGACGCACACAAAGGCGATTTCGGCAAGGTTTGCATAATCGCGGGCAGTATCGGTATGAGCGGAGCGGCTGCTCTTGCCGGAAGGGCCGCGTTGCGGGCAGGCGCAGGACTTGTTCAAGTAGCAACGCCCAAAAGCGTCCTGCCGATTGTTGCGTCAATCGAGCCGTCATTTACAACCATCCCTTTGCCCGAAGATAATTCAGGTCGAATCGCCGCAAGTGCAACCAATACGATTCTGAACCTGATACCTGATAATGACTGTCTTGCGTTCGGACCAGGGCTTGGTATTACACAGGGCGTATCTTCGGTGCTTCAACGGCTGTTGGAACAAAAAGGGCTGCGCCTGATTATCGACGCCGATGGACTGAATAACCTCAGCAAAATAAACGACTGGCCTCGTCAAACTAAAGCCGATGTTATTTTGACGCCTCATCCGGGCGAAATGAAACGGCTATGGACGGGACTTTTCAGAACTCCCCTGCCAGTCGACAGAAAATCGCAGACGATACAAATGGCAAACAAGACCGGTGCAGTCGTCGTGTTAAAGGGGAAAGATACAGTTGTTACCGATGGTCAAAAATTATATGTGAATAAAACTGGCAATCCCGGTATGGCTACAGGCGGAACGGGTGATGTATTGACTGGAATAATAACCGCCTTAGTCGGCCAAGGGTTGAGCAATTTTGACGCTGCGGCGCTTGGCGTTTACGTTCACGGATTAGCCGGTGACATTGCCGCGAAGAAATTCGGACAGATAAGTTTAATCGCGACAGATGTTATTGAGTCGCTTGGTGAAGCATTTAAGAAAATATAAATATAGCAGGGTTTAATATGAACAAGACAGAAGAGTATTTCGCAAATGCCAAAAAAAGCATAGGCCAGTTGAGAACCGAAATTCCGGACACGATACAGGGTTTCGGCGGACTATTTCAAAAAGTGATGAAAGACGGCGCATTGACCGTAAAGGAAAAAGAATTAATCGCGCTGGCAATAGGCATGGCAATGCACTGTCCACCCTGCATACGTTCCCACGTGCAGAAATGCCTCGACCACGGGGCAACCAGACAGCAGATTCTCGAGGCCGCATCGGTAGCGGTAGTAATGGCCGGAGGCCCCGGCTATGTGCATCTGCCCCTGGTTCTTGAAACCCTTGACGACCTGCAAAATGCAGGTTCCGCCCCGGCGGACAAGTCCGACAATAAATAAGATTTCAGCCGCATAGCCGCTTGATACGCAAATAAAGCGAATATCCGAGTGTATTTGTTTGGCGAGTCGTTTTTTTCTGGAAATTTTTCTTAATCGCTGGTAAATTATCACTGCTTACTTTATTGCGTGCTGTAAGCTGGAATATATGGATAATAACCAGGCAAATTCGCGTTCAACGCCGGATAAGGGAATGCCGGGGAGCGATACGGCTGTGGAGAAAGCCGATTCGTCTTCACATTTCAAGCGAAATCTCGTTCCCCTGAATGAATACGCAGCGAGACGGGGAATCTCAAGCGACATTGTTGAACAGCAGGGCCAGCTCGGTGTAGTCCAGATAAGAAAATTCAAGGGGCAAACATTTGTCGTAGATGTCCCCCCTGAGCAGCTAAGCGAATTTGAAACGGAAGACGCAGCGGTGATCACCCGCAAACATGTCAGACCTCAGACGACAACATCTTCCAGAATTTTCACCATCGGCCTGACCGCCGGAATCATTATTATTATAACAGCCGTCTCCTGGCTCTATATGGACGCCAAAACAAAATTAGACGACCTCAACGCAGAATATACAAGCATTCAAAAAAGATATAACGAGTTGGCCAGCGAAAAACAAAGCTTAAAAGCGATGCAGGAACAGCTTGCCGCGGCAAAGGCGGAATTCGCCCGCATCCAGAACCAAATCGCATCGTCAAAGACTGACCTCGAAAAAATACAGAGTGACCTGAATAAAACAAAACGAAACCTCGAAGCTATTCAGTCAGGCCTGACAACCATGCAGGGACAGACATCACTGTCTAAAGTCGAACTTGAAAGTATCCAGAACAATCTGACCGAAAGCAAAAACCAGCTGGATGCGCTATCCAAACAGAATGGGACCCCGGGGACAAAATAACTGATTTATCCTTTTACGTTTGCTATTGCGTGGTTTTGATTTTCAGATAATTCAGCAGTTTCCAGCCTGCCGGCAAAACAGCCGCGGCAAGAGCTATTTTCAGAATATCGCCGGCGATAAAAGGATACAGACCAATTACCAGCGCCGTCCTGATATTTGTCATTACCGCAAGCCAGCACACACCAAATGTATATAACACGATTTCGCCTCCGAGCATCGCGGCTATGGTCGTGCTTACACGCCTGTCCCAGCCCATTTCGGCTAATCTGCCGACGACATACGCAGCTGCAGCAAAGCCCACAAGATAGCCGCCTGTCGGGCCAATCAAAGTCGCTGGACCTGTTCCACCCGCGAAGACGGGCAGCCCTGCAAATCCCTCAATAAGATATGCAATAATCGCCAGAACGCCGCGCCGGGAACCAAGCAGCGCAGCCAGCATCAAAACAGCAAAGGTCTGCCCGGTAATCGGGACCGGGCTAATCGGAAGATACACTTTTACCCCAGCGCTGAGACAAAGTATCAGCGAACCGCAAATAACAACAATCGCATCATATAAAATCGCGGAAATCTTCTCGTCGGGCCGAAAAACATCAACAACCGTATTTTTAATCATAGCTCAATGCGCCTTCCAAACATACATTACTGTGTGTAACCGTTAGTACCGCAGGAATTATACCTGATGAAACCGGACTCGTCAAACACCACGGTTTGGACTTGATTCAGAACTACTAAAATATATAATGATAAAGCGTTGCAATTTAATTTTTGCAGGAATCTAACTATGAGCAGAATCGTTATTATTCTATGCCTGCTGATAATCACCGGCTGTAAAACGCCGAACAATCCTCCGCCTGTTTCCAGATTTGATATCGCCATTGAGAACCTCAGCATAACGAGCCAGAAGCTGGAAGAACTGCAAATGGAAAAAGACATTTTCGTCAGGCTGCTGGATGACTTTGAACAGCAAAAGTCAGAAGACACCGGCATATTAGACGACATCGAGATTGCCAAGCAGACCAGAGCCTTCGCCGAATGGCACCGTGATATTGCCCAGCGGGAAAAAGACCTGACTATTGAACACTCTATGAATGTGTCAGCTGCTCATAGAGAAATTGCAAAACGCAGAACCGCAAAATCAAATTAAACCGCACTTTTTACGCTGCCCTATCAAAAACCCTGAACGGTCTGCCAAAAGTAAAAGTCTCCGTATTTATCCTAACTGTGGAATCGGGCCAAAACCATCAGCGGCACAACACCAGCGACAATCATCAAGTTTAGAATAAAACCCACTATGGCAAACGGCTTTTTGCGGTTCTTACTCAACAATCCCGCAATGCCGAGACCCGCACCAACGAAGGACATGCTCCAGGCCAGAACAAGCCCAATACTCAAGATAGCAAATAGAGGAGCGGCTTTGTCAGCAGGCTCTTCAATAATTATCACAATAATCACGGCTGCCATAAATGCCAGGAGAACTGCCGCTATCGATATTAACGCTAACACAAAAGAAGCAATACCATAACCAGAATGCTTTCCAGCCCTTTTATCATCACAGGCTACCGGCTTCAGGTCGACAAATACTTTTTCTCTGACCTTATCAGGAGATGCGGGAGCCATGGCAGCGTACTTCGCGAAAAGAGAATTAAGCTCTTCGAAAAACGTGTTATAGTCCCCCTCGATAATACGGGCCTTCGGTACTATGAAGGCTGTGCTGGCACCCGTGAAAATAAAAGTATAATCAGGCGTGGACCCGATGCGTTCTATGACAGCCCACGCGATTTTCCCTTCGCCGTATTCGCTTTTTGTCAGGATGCCGTAATCGTTAATCTCTAATTCATGATTGCCCAGAAACCCTTTGTTTTTTCCTTCCTTAAATATCTTTTTTGCAGTCCGCCTCGCCAGATCGCTTCTTCCCACCAGTATAACTAAAGATAAACTTCCGAAAAACAAAACACCGATGAACATATAAGTCCAGTCATGGGAATATATCGCCTGCGATAGCACAAGAACAATAAATATAGCAGGAATAAGCACTCCGGCTATTAATCGTGAGCGTTTTGCTAAAGGCGAATGACGTGAGAAAAAAACGTTAAAAGCAACATAATCATCTTCAACCGTTTGATATTTAATCCGCATAATTTCTCCTCTGTTTAACTCTACACGGCGGCAATTTTATCAATTATTAATCTGTGAACCAACAGAAATAAAACCGATATTATGGAATCGCTTACTGGAAACGGCGTTAGTAAAAGCGTAACTTGAGCTGGATTTGAGATACCTCACAAAGATGAAGCTATTTTCCTCTTGGCTAAATTATGAAGCATCGCCATATTTCCAGATATTAGAGCTTCCTTCTTGGCATGCGACCAGCGTTTTATCTGTCGCTCGCGAACCATAGCACTTTTTTCATTTTCACACGATTCGCTAAAAACCAATACAACCGGTAATCGGCAAGCAGTCCATTTCGCCGCCTTGCGAGAATTATGCATCAGCACACGTTCAGGAAGGTTTTCGGTATGACCCACATAATAGCTACAATCCGAACATTTGAGGATATAAACGCACCACATGAGAGTTTCTATTACGCAAGACAGAAAATTACAAGCTGCCCCTCGATACGTCCGCCAAACAACCTGGCGTACTACTCGGGACATTCGACTCGCTGCTTTTTCTCGGCCGACATTGAATGGCCTGCCATGAGCGAGCGCAGCGAGTCGAATGGAGACGAAGGGAATCGAACCCTCATTCCCGCGATGCGACCGCGGTGTGCTCCCGTTACACCACGTCCCCAAACTGCTACGCTAAAACTGCCACTTATCACGGCAGACAATACTCTTCATCGGCTCCCGCGTGGTCTGCCTTCTGCCTTCAGCGGGATAACCAAGAGCCATCAACTCAATTATAGCAACATCTTCCGGGATTTCCAGAACCTGTCTTACCTTTTCGGCATCAAATGAGCCGATCCAGCAGGTCGCCAGGCCAAGCTCGGTCGCCATAAGGGCGATATGCTCCAGCGCGATGGATACGTCAATCGGGGCAATCCGCTGGCCGCATTTCATTGTCTCACCGCAAACGCTGCAGGCCGCGATAATCGCGCCAGCCAGCCCGAACGCATCCTGATGGTTCGTACAGCCGGCAACCTGCTGCTTGATTTTTTTGTCGGTTACGACAACAAATCGCCAGTCCTGCAGGTTCTTTGCAGATGGCGCCTGCCTGGCCGCCTCAAATATCTGGTCGAGCTTTTCCTGCTCAACCGGTTTATCCTGATAGGTCCTGCATGAATACCTTTTTTGAATCGCTTCAATAACTTTCATCGGTTCACCTCAAATCGCTTTTTTCAAGTCCACCTGCCCTTAATCGCGTGGATATAATAAGCAATTAAAAATGTTGACGCAATGGTTAAAAACCTGCAAGATTAACCCGCACCCGCTTGACTGAGGAATAACATATTTATGCAAAACGAAAAAAAGAAATGCTCATCAGGGGCGAATAAGATTTCCCGCCGCGGATTTTTGACTTGCGCCGCCGGCACAGCAGTCGGATTTACCATTCTGCCTCGTTATGTCCTTGGCGGCTCCGGCTTCACCGCACCATCGGAAAAACTGAACGTTGCAATTATCGGCGCTGGAAACCAGGGAATGAACAATATGATGGGTTTACTCGAATTTTCCGATGTGCAGATAATCGCAGTATGCGATGTCGCTGAGCAGGCGGCTTCGCACCACGGCAGGAACAGAATAGGACGAGGACCCGCCTTAAAAAATGCGGAAAATTTCTACTCAGGCAGAGAACAAACAAAGGACTACGCTAAGTGTGCAGGATTCGCGGATTTCCGGGAGATGTTCGACAAACAAAAAAACATCGACGCGGTGATAATTGCGACGCCTGACCACACCCATGCAATCACAACGATGTGGGCTAT
>JBFZBL010000067.1:0-11645 GCA_041308485.1 Phycisphaerae bacterium
AGACGTGCCTGGCGATTGCATCGACCT
The DNA here is from genome assembly GCA_041308485.1 of Phycisphaerae bacterium. Lineage (GTDB taxonomy): Bacteria > Planctomycetota > Phycisphaerae > Sedimentisphaerales > Anaerobacaceae > Fen-1362. The sequence continues at coordinate 28 of JBFZBL010000067.1, forward strand.
GAAGCGGGGTGTTGCCGTTTTGCCTGATATACTTCATGGCTTCCACGATAGCGGGGTCGTCGATTGCGTAGATATCTGTTGAGCCGCGAGTTTCGACATGCGTCGGCTGAATTTCTACGCACTGCCCGTGCATGGTTTCATTTCCAGATATCATTTTCGCAAGCAGTTTGGTGGCGTTGTAACCGGCCTTTTTGAAATTAAACGCGATACTCGACAGCGGGGGGTCGCAGATATTGCAGATGGCATTGTCGTTATTGACACCGAGGATGGCGATTTCGTTGGGGACATTAAGACCGATTTCTTTGGCCACATTAATAAGATGACAGGCGAATATGTCGGTGCTGGCCAATATGGCTGCCGGCTTGGGCAGTTGTTTAAGCCATTCTATTACTTTCTGCTGCCCGGTGTTGAGGGCCGTTTTAATCCATAAACTGGTAAATGGGGTCGGGTCATTTGTAAGGAGCACCTGCTTTTCTTTGAACACGTCGATATTATAGTTCCTTTTGGTAAGATATTGGCAAAAGTGTTCCATCCTTTCAGCGGACCATTTTGCCTGAGTAAGACCGAAAAATGCAAAATTTCTGAATTTTTTTGCCAGCAGATATTCGCCGGCCATTTCTGCGACTTCTTTGGCGTTAGCGCTTATAAACGGCAGGCTGAGCAGGTCTTGTATTGTGGCTACTCCTATCATTGGTATACCGATTTTGAGCAGCTCTTGCGCTTTTGTAGTTGTCTGTACGCTCACAAAAGCGCCTTTGCATCCTCTTTCCTTGAGAAACGTCAGTGACTTCTGGGAGGAGTCGGGCCAGATAATCAGCTGCCAGTCCCCTTTGTCACGGATAAACTGGGAAATGCCGGCCATCAGCCCCTCGGTGTTATGAGTGATATTGTTGTGAGCGAAAGCTATTTTTATTTTTTCTTTCATCTCGTCGTGACCCTTTGTCTGCTTTTAAGTTTTTGTGTGTGCACAAAAAGCTTTCGAGAAAACCGAAGTGATAAACCATTATATTGACTTAAATGGATTTGTCAACACGTTGCGGCTTGTATGCTGCGACTATCGCACGCCGCTCAACGGTTTTTATTTTTGAGACAGCAAATTTTAGATGACTTTTCGCAGGCGATTTATTTTTTTGCCGCCAGGGTGAGAAGTTTTTGTTTTTATTTTTGATTTTTCTTTGTGCTCTGGTGTCTTTGTGGCGAATTGGTCCCAGACGGTCTTGGCGAATGAAATCAGGCGCAGAATTGCCAAAAAGTAAGAAAACGATGTATCGAACTGCAAATGGCGCCGAAATGTCAAAATTGGTTATTTAGGCTGTTTTTTTGGGACCAAGCGTAAAAACACAGATTTTTTGTAAATTCCAGGGTTTTGAGGCGTTAAAAATATCGGAGAATTTCAAAAAAATAAACGTCATATTTAAAAAAAATTAAGCGATAAACCCTTCATTTCAATGCAGTTACGGTCTTTGCGCGAAATTGACTATATTAGTGCGCAAAATGGTCTTGTTCGGATTTTTGGTTTTTGGGAAAATCAAGAATGTAGAAGTGGGCTTTGTATATGCGGTGCCTGGTGTGTGCCGGGCATCTGTTAGAGAAGTGAAGAGAGCGCGCGTTTTGTTTTATTAATGTCTTTTTTTGGAGGAGACGAGAATGAGAAAATGTGTAATATTATTAGTTGTGTGTCTTATGGCCAGCAGTGCGTTAGCGACTAACAGCTGGACCGCATCAACCGGTTCATGGGGGACCGCATCCGGCTGGAACAGCTCGACTCTTGGACCCGGTGTAGTGCCTAACAACACTGAGCAAGTTAAAATTGTTGGAGGCACGGTATGCACCTTGGATTACGCTGCGCCAGCGTTAACCAGCCAAAAAATTACTGTAGGCACTTCCACGACAATGGCCGAGTGGCGAATTGTCGCTGGCGGATCCATCACCTCAGGAGTGGAGATTCAAGTCGGCGATGCCTCTGGTAAACTTGGCAAGGTTGTTCAGACCGGCGGAAATCTATATTTGTCCGGCGGCAGCGGCAACTCGAAACTCGAAGTGGGATATAAAGGCGGCCCCGGCACTTACGAAATATCCGGCGGCTCTATAGTTGGAGGTGCTTCTGTCAGCCAATTGATTGTAGGACCTGCAGCTGCGAGTGGCGGAGTGGGAACGTTTACTGTGAAAGGCACAGGCGGTTCCGTCAGTGTTGCGTATCTTTATGCCGGGTGCAATTCTGCTACAGCCACGTATACCGGTACCGGTACTATGGCATTCGAGATTGATGGCGGCGTAAGTGCTATTCAGGCGGGGGCTGTTTATATCGACCCGCTAAATATAAATACTGCCAATCTGAATGTTACCAAGACCGGCGCACTTCCGAGTGGTGATATCCTCCTGATCGACAACACGGGAATCAACGCAGTATCAGGCACGTTTGATAATATCGCCTGGGGCGGCACTATAACCCTTGGCAGTATTACCTATACGCTGACAAACACGTATGTCGGCGGTGCGGACCTCTTAGCTAATGATGTCGCGTTGCTAATTCCGGAACCTGCCACAATAGCGTTGCTCGGTTTGGGTATGCTTGCTTTAAGACGCAACAAAAAGTAGGGGTTGTTGAATTCCGAACTCAGGGCCATGCTCGACGAGTATGGCCCTGGGGCGGTTTAAGCGGTTTGAAGTGGCGTTATATGCTCTTTTTCAAGTCGATGCGGGTGTTCTACAGCCAGTCAATGCATGATTCCAGGATACTTACAAGATTAATAGTCCGGGACCCTTGCTTAATACGTAATAATAAAAGTGTTTTTTAGCCTGAAGCGGCGTGCTTCAGACTAAAATTCAGAATGTATTGTAAATCTAATTCATCACTATATAGGGTTCGGTTTTTGTCTTGTGAGGAGGACATAAATTATGAAGAGTGGAATGATGATGTGGATGGCTTTGGCGGCCGCGATATTGGTTTCTACGAACGCTTGGGCGGTCTGGAATCCCGATACGGATGCAAATCTGATTTTCAACATGAATTTTGAGAGCTATGACAACGGGCTGCATAAGACCACAGCCGCGAAGCCGCCAACCCAAGATGGATTCGTCATCGATTATAACACTACAAACTATAATGTGTTTGGGGAAACAAGCGCAGCCGGTCTCGGTAAGGACGCGAATTTCGGGGCGATGTTCGACCTTTCTCCCGGCCCCGGTATACTTAATAACGTTTCAAACCCCAATGATTGTAAGCTGACTGTGGCAGCGCCACTGCCCATCTTCGACATGTCTTCCGGCTCTAATTCCTGGATGACGGATAAGCACACATGGACTTTCTGGTTTAATACGCCGAGCATCGGCGATTGTACTATGTTAAGACATCAAAGCATCCACTATATGGAGGAGACTTATGAGAATGCCATGTGGGAAATACGCGTATATAACAGCGTGCTGATGTTTTATCACAAGAACAACAGCTTGAAGATGGAGACAGCATCAACACTAAGCGATCTGGGGCTTACAACCAACACATGGCATCATGCGGCCCTTGTAATCGACAGAAGTAACGCCAACCAGACAACCGAGCCCTCAACCCAGAAGAGCGCCAAGATATACATCGACGGCCTTGAGGTGCCTATAAGAATTACTGCTTCTGATTTGACCAAATCTATGAATGTTGACACCGATCCTTATACTGCGGCACCTTTGTGGATAGGGGCCGGGGAACGCGAATTTGACGGCCTGCTCGACGAGGTCCGGTTTTTTAACGGTGATTTGACCGCACAGCAGGTCAGTATTCTATATCAATGCGATAAAACCCAGCCGGTGGCCCTGGATCCTATTCCGAGGTCTTCTGGTGTGGTTATTGGAACAGGTTTGAGCTGGGTGCCCGCGGGCAGCACGCCAGCGCCTACGGCACAGAAGGTGTATTTCGGCACGGATCCTGAACCGAATAATCTGACTTCTGTAAAGACCGGCGATGGCGCCATGAACTCGGCATCGAATGCCGAACTTGGCGGGCAATTAACGCTTAATACCACATATTACTGGTATATTCAATCAACCATCAGCGGCAATGATGTGAACGGGCCCCTCTGGTCATTTACAACCGAAACAGGCAGGGCGCTCAATCTGTCTCCAATCGACGGCGCGGAAGATATAGATGTTTGTGATATTAATTTGTTATGGACCACTCCTACTTCGGCAACCTATACGGTTTATTCGTCACAGACAAAGTCGCTGGTAGAATCCAATGACGTCAGTGCGCAGATTTACACCGGCACAGACCCCTGCGTAATCGGCTATGACCCCTGCAGCAGAGGTTCAATCTTCTATTGGCGTGTAAACAGCAATTACGGAGGTTCGATAGGGGTAGTCCCGGGGAATATATGGAGTTTCCGCACCAAGCCGTACGAGCTTGTCTTCAACACCGACGATGTCGAGATGACCTATGCGGACCATGTTATACCGGCCTATACCTGCCTGCTCCACTCGAGCGGCTGGTCAGATGCTTGTTCAGTAGGTTCCCTTTCTTCGGATGGAGTAGCGGTATTTAATTTCCCGAGCGGCTTTAGCTACGACAGGCGTTACGATATTGTCGTTGTGCCCCAGGTTCGCCCCGAATGGATCGATATCAATACGCCCACACCGCTTGCTATTCACGTGACGGGTGATTTCTATTTCGACGGCAGGGTACAGATTGCCGGAGATGATATTCCGACTACAGGCGAAGACGTTTCATTCGCACGTTCGGGCGGTTTCCCCGGACCCAAGCACAACCAGGAGTCAAGTGTATTTAAGAGCGGCACACAACCTGTTTTTGCCGATTACTGGACTGCATACACTTATAATGCGGCGGATGTTGGTCTAATTTGGCATCATCGCTTTGGTACCAGCAGCAGCAGCACAGCGCACGCTACATATGTGCCAACGGACATTGCAAAGAGTCACTTTGGCCCCGGTGTTCCGGTAGCGCCTCCATATAAAGGCGGCGGCGGCGGCGGCGCAGGCGGTTTCGGCGGCGACAGCGGTCGCGGCTTTTACCATGGTGTAAATACCAGAGGCCCAAGCTATGGCGATAAGGAAGTGCCTGTCCCGTTTGGCGGCAGCGGCGGCGGATGGGGCGGCAGTAATTCTCCGGGCGGCGCCGCGGGCGGCGGCGGTATCGAGATTGTCGCTACCGGCAACGTGACTCTTGATGTCAATGCCCAAATATTGGCCCATGGCGGCAGTCAAACTTGTCCGGCATCGAGCTACCCGGCAGGCGGCGGCGGCGGCGGTTCGGTAAGAATCATTGCCGGCGGCAATGTTACCAATAAGGGTATTATAGACGTAAGCGGCGGTAAAGGCGGCATCGGCGGATCAGGCCATAATCTTGGCGGCGGCGGCGGCGGCGGCCGTGTGGCCATTTTCTATGGCGGCACCTACACGAATGACGGCACAATCACAGCTGACGGCGGTTTAAGAGGGACGTGGTCTTGGGATCCCTGTAATCCCGGTCAACCGTCCGGTGTTGCCGAAAGCGGTCAGGATGGCACTATCTATGTTGTGAACAGTTCGACAGTTTCGCCCAAGAAGGCATCGGCGCCCACGCCCAAAAACGGCGATACTATGGTTTATTGCAGTCCTGACCCGTGCACTGGTTTCCAGTTGAAATGGTTCTCCGGTTACGGCGGAACAACTGATGAGGTTTTCTGTGACACTAATCCGAATCCGACTACTTCGCGGGGTTCGGTTGCCGCGACTCGCGGTCAGCACAGCGTAACTATGACTGTTTCTTCCGGAAATACCTATTATATGAAGGTTGTAACTGACGGTAATGTCAGCAGTGATATATGGTCATTTAAGACGGTTAACTGGGAGTGCCCGGTTGGGGTTCCCGGCAACTACCCCCATCCGGCTGGATTGGAATGGGACACGAATCATGACTGCGTCCTTGATTTTGAAGATTTCGACTTCTTTGCGAATAACTGGCTGAACAGTGAATGGGGCGGATACAAGCTCGAATTTTTTGATTTCAACAGGTTCGCGAATGAATGGAGACAGTGCGAGAATAGATCGGACGGCTGTCCGGGCTTTTAGATGTGAATAAATAATTGTGCGTTTTTGAAAAGGCACTTTTCGGGTTAATGTTAATAATAAGGATGATGCCATGAAAAGAAGACAAGGGTTTACACTGGTCGAATTATTGGTGGTAATCGCGATTATCGCTCTGCTGATGGCGGTGCTTTTGCCCGCATTGAACAAGGCCAGAGAGGCCGCCAAGCGTGTGGTTTGCTCCAGTAACCTTAAGCAAATTGGAGTCGCGGTAGCGGCGTATACAGCCGATAGCGATAAAATGCCCTTTTATGGCGAGTGGAGCTCTCCTGCGCCTCCTCCGGCGGATATTTCCACTGTAAAGGACGGCTCACATCCTTATGTTGTGTACAGGGACAACATGAGATATCTTTCGGGCGCGCTTGTTCCAATCAGACTGGCCTGTCTTTATGCCCGCAGCTATATCTCAGATCCGAGACTGTTTTATTGCCCGTCGAATAAGAACCCTACATACATGTTTAAATCGTATGATAAGGGCACAGGGGCAAACGAAGGCGGCAAATGGGGATCTTTACCGCAGGCTTTTAACGCAACGACGCAAAATTCGTGGGTGCGCGTAGGATACGTTTATTATCCGATGGATTTGTCGGCCCCCATGGTGCAGGATGATTTTTCCGGTCAGTTAGTGCCTAAATATACAGCGAAAAACTTTAGTCAGATCAGCAAAAATTACCCCTATGCGACAGATGTGCTCTGGACAAGAGAAAATATAGCCCATAAGAGCGGAATAGAGGTAACGGCAGCAACCAAGCGAGTAATAAATGGCGGTGTCAATGCCTTGTTTAGAGATGGGCATGTCAGGTTTGTTAAAGATGAGCCTGCTACGTACACCTTTTCAAGGGGTAACACTAAAAAAGGCACAATCTTCAGTAATGACTATTGGGATCTCCTCTGGGATCCGCCGGGTTCAGAGAGAGACGAGGCTATGGATGATTCAAGGGTTCTCTTCTATAATATATTCAAGATGATTAAGCCCTGATGATTTGGGCCGGCAGTCAGCATTGAATCGCCATAGCGGTATAATTATAATGTCCTGGTTGTGTGGAACAGGTATTTTCTGGGGCAGGGATGCGCGAGGGGGACAAACGAGTGATAAAAAGTAGCTCAGTTTGTATTTTTTTTTGTTTTGCGCTTTTCGGAGTAAGCAATGTCTTTGCTGTTGACGCCTTCCCCGGGGCGGAGGGTTCCGGCCGTTATGCTACAGGCGGTCGCGGCGGCTCCGTTTACGAAGTAACAAATCTTAATAACAGCGGCGCTGGCTCTATTGTCGATGCTGTGAGCCAGCCGAACAGGACTATAGTATTCAGGGTGTCCGGCACTATTCCGCTCGGGTCCGTTATTCTCCAGCCCAGATCCAATATAACGATTGCGGGCCAGACCGCACCCGGTGACGGTATCTGTATAAAGGGCCGTATTCAGATAAGCAGCAACAGGCATGATATTATCATTCGTTATATTCGCGTGCGCGTGGATGCGGGAGGCGCCAATAACAGCGGTGACGCGATTGATATTGATTCCGGCAGTAATATCATCATCGACCATGTTACTGCCTCTTATGGGCGTGATGAAACCATTTCATGTGCAGACAGTTCTGACCATGTTACCGTTCAGTGGTGCATAATAAGCGAAGCCCTCACTTTTCAGGATCACAGCTATGGTTCGCTTATTCGTGGGGCATTCGGACAGGAAAAAACATATCACCATAATCTGTATGCGCATAATCAAGGCCGAAATCCGAGACCGGGCAACAATGTGGCAGTTGGTTCCGACCCCTGCGGACTGCATTTCGATTTTCGCAATAATGTTACGTATAACTGGGCGGGGGCCGTTTCGGGGTACAATGATGACGGTCCCGGCTATGTCAGCCGCTATAACTTCATAGGCAATGACTTTATCCCAGGCCCGGAAGCCGGCAGCGGCAATTACGTCTTTCGCGAGAGTTCTCCCAATGCCCAGGGTTACTTTGCTGACAATGCCAGGGATGACCTCGTGCCAAGAACCCAATGGTTTTTGGTTAATTTTGTGGGTTTTACAACTGAGCAGGAAGACACCTATAAAAGTTCGAGCATGGTGCCGATGGAATCAGTGACAACAACCTCGGCGGCACAGGCCAAAATAGATGTGCTGGCCGATGCCGGCGCAAGTTATCCTAAGCGGGACATAATTGATACCCGCATTGTCAAAGATGTGCTCAACAAGACAGGACACTCTATCTGGGATACCAATGCGCAGCCTGAAGGCGGTTGGCCTGTACTTAGTTCGCTGCCTGCTTTGACAGACAGCGACCATGATGGAATGCCGAATATATGGGAGATTTCGCGAGGTCTCAATATAAATGATGCAAATGACCGCAATGGCTATGACTTCGACCCCAACTACACTAATCTTGAGGTTTATCTCGATTGGCTGGTGTCTTCGGTCAGGACGGACATTGTTTATGATGGCATAGTTGATTTTTATGACTTTACTGCGTTTGCTAATCACTGGAACGCTTCTGCCGGCAACCCGCTTTACAATAAAAGGTATGATTTTGCTCCCGATGCTGCGCCTGATGGCATGATATTAATGGATGATTTTTCCTGTATTGCGCAGGATTGGCTGACAAGCGGCTGGGAATATTAGTATTATTTGAAGGAAAGCATTTGTGGCAGGAAAAGTTTTTAAGTTGTCAGTGGGTTTATCTTTGCTCACAGGCTGCGTGTGCAGCGCAATCGAGGACAGCAATGCGCCATGGCGGCCGGACGGAAAACTATCCGGTCTGGCCAAGCTTTTTGAAACTGCCAAAACCCGCCAGATTGTAGTAAATACCGAAAGCCCGGGCGATTTTAATACCATACAAAAAGCTATCGACTCTGTTCCAAATGACAACAAGGAAAGAATTGTTGTCCTGATAAAGCCCGGTTTTTATAAGCAGCGGGTTTTGATACCAAAAGACAAGCCTTTTATTACCTTGCGTGGCGAAGACCCGTTTAAAACGACTATAAGCTATAATCTTAATCACGATATGAACAAGCCCGACGGCTCAGGCATATACCGTTCCGATTGCGCGACGGTAATTGTCGACAGCAACGACCTTATACTGGAAAATCTTACCATTGAAAATACTTTCGGTCCTCATCCGCAGGCGCTGGCGGCAAGGCTGATTAGCGAGCGTGCCATTGCTGTAAATTGCCGGTTTCTCGGCGGACAGGACACGCTGATGGCCAATTTAGGAAGACAATATTATTTGAATTGTTACATAGAAGGAGGAACGGATTTTATTTATGGTTATTCTCAGGCCGTTTTTGATAATTGCCGCATACATTGTAACGGCAGCAGTCATATTACCGCACACGCCGCTACCGAGCCGAATCTTCCCACCGGCTTTGTTTTTTATAACTGCAGGGTTACCACTGCCGATGGTATTAAGACCGACCTTGGCAGACCGTGGCGTCCTTATGCAAAGGTGGTTTATTATGATTGCTGGCTTGACAAGGGTATAAAGCCCCAGGGCTGGGATAACTGGCGCGACCCCAACAGAGAGAAAACGGCTTTTTACGCAGAATATAAAAGCTCCGGCCCCGGTGCTAATCCTTCATCGCGAGTGAAATGGTCGCATCAGCTTACAGATGTTGAGGCTCAAAAGTTTTTGCCGGAAAACTTTATGAAAATCGGCGGCAAAACTATGGACCAGTGGCTTGGCGAAATTCTTGATTTTCGCAAAACTGCTGCCCATAAAAATTAAATTTTTATGAAAAACGTTAATATTATGATTTTTAGTTTGTTTGCATTGTCTGGCTGTAACAGTTCGCGGTCCCCTCAGGTGGCATTGCCGGCCTTTCCCGGAGCCGAAGGTTTCGGTGTGTATGCTGTCGGTGGCAGGGGCGGTCAGGTTATTGAAGTTACTAATCTCAATGACAGCGGTCCGGGCAGTTTAAGGGAGGCCGTAGATACCAACGGCCCGAGAATTGTCGTTTTTCGTGTCGGGGGTTATATCGAACTTAAATCGGCGCTGAATATTACCAGACCATATATTACTATTGCCGGCCAGACGGCTCCTGGTGACGGAATATGTCTTAAAAATTACAATCTTAATGTGCGTGCCGACAATGTGATTATTCGTTATTTGCGTGTGCGGCCCAGCGATATTGCAAAAGAGGAATTTGACTCTATCTCTATTTTGGACGGCCGCAATATCATCATCGATCATTGTTCAGCGAGCTGGTCAATTGATGAAGTAATGTCGGTCGTATCGAGGAGGCCTACTCTGGGAAACGTTACAGTTCAGTGGTGTATAATTGCCGAGAGCTTGAATTGCACTGCACATCGCAAGGGGTGCCACGGCTACGCGTCTTTAATCCGCGCCGGCTACGGTAATGGCGTTACCTATCATCATAATCTTTACGCTCATAATAACGGCCGAAATCCCCGTCCCGGTAATTACGTTGACTCTAAACGCGACCCATGCGGTTTGTTTTTTGATTTCCGGAATAATGTGATATACAACTGGGGCGGGAAACACGCAGGATACAATGACGACGGCAAAAACCACGATAAAAGCCTTACTTATATGAATTTTGTGAATAATTATTACATAAAGGGGCCTAACTCCACAGGCTCTATCGCATTCAATGAAACGACTCCTGACTGCAAGGCGTATTTTAACGGCAACTGGATGGACGGGGCCTGTCCAAATGACCCATGGAGTTTAGTCGAATTTGTTGATTTTACACAGGCGCAGAAAGAAGCCTATAAGCAATCAGTCCCTGTACCGGTTGCTCTGGTAGCTGGTGAGGATGCCGTAACGGCATATAAACGGGTTTTAGCCGACGCCGGCACGGCGTTTCCCGTCAGAGATGCGGTTGATACGCGTATTGTAGATGGCGTCGCAAAAAAGATGGGTAGAATAATTAATCATATAGAAGAAGTCGGCGGCTATCCGAAGATGGAATCCGGCACAGCGCCTGTGGATAGCGACCACGACGGGATGCCTGATAAGTGGGAGTTGGCAGCAGGTCTTAATCTTTCCGATGCAAACGATGCCTGTGGTGACCGCGACGGCGACGGATATATCAATATTGAGGAATATATTAACTGGCTGCCGCTCGGCAAACCTGTGCCGGGCAAATCTGCAGATTAAACTCTTTTAGAAATGGCAAAGAGTAATTGATGGATAAACTGACAGTAGTCAATATAGGCGGCTTTGGTCATACAGACGCAGTATTCCGCGATTTAGCGGGGATGCAGGAAGCCGAACTGGTGGGACTGGCTCCAGCCTATCAGGGCGAGGACATTTCTAAATTCCTGAAACTCGAACCGGCTGTCGGGAAGAAAGTATATGATGACTATAAACAGATGCTCAAGGAGTTAAAACCTGATGTGGCGATAGTCAGCACAAGACTCGACCTTATTCCACATTTGATTATTGATGCCGCTGATGCGGGCTGTCACGTTATAGCTGAAAAACCGCTTGCTCTTGATAAGGTAATGCTGGCCAAAGTCTGCAGAAAGGTGGAGCGGAAAAAAATTAACCTTATGGCTATGCTTACTATGCGAGATCGGAAGAGCAC
>JBFZBL010000068.1:0-33400 GCA_041308485.1 Phycisphaerae bacterium
ACTGGACTAACGGCCACGGCGGGCAACCAGACCGTTTCACTCGACTGGTTTGACAACAACGAAAGCGATATGAACGGTTACAACGTATATCGCTCGACAACCTCCGGCGGCCCCTATACCAAATTGAATGGCGCACTACTTGCGAACTCGGCTTATACGGACAACAGTGTCGTCAACGGGACTACTTATTATTATGTCGTTACGGCGGTTGATATTGTCACAAATGAGTCGGGATATCCGACTCAGGTATCCGCAACACCAGGTATATATGTTCAATTAACCGGCTCGTGGGCATTGGGAACAAGCCATACGAAAGAAAATGGAACCAATCGCGCCCTGCTGTTTATCGCACATGGGGAGCTTGCCAGCGGTGATATGAATCTCGGCTCTGTAATATATGGCGGACAGGCAATGACCAAAGTCATTGACAGAAATATCGGCACAGGGACACGCGCCTACGCCGCGGCATATATTCTCAGTGAGGCAGGGGTCGCAGCAGCGACAAGCAGCACATTTACTCCTGCCTGGAGCGGCACAGCGCCCACCGACCTGGGATACGCCAGTGTATTTCTTGGGAATGTTGACCAGACGACTCTTGTTGGGGCTTCAGACAGCAACGGTACGGCAACTTCCACACCAAACCCGATAAAGACCAATCCACTTTCGACAAGCAATGGTGATATGGTTGTTCTCGCCGCTACCTGTGGTAATTCCGGCTCATATACTCCGAACGGCGGCTTTATCGAAGGAATCGACCAGATAATAAATTCGACAATGACCGGCGTAACCGGCCACAAATCCGCGACAGGCGCGGCTGAGACACCGAGCGCGACACACAGCAGCGTCAACCGCCAGATGATTATCGGTTTTGTGGTCAAAGTTTTACCTGCCCCCACTTATTCGGATTGCAACGAGGTTCAGACAGGCGGCTACCGTCTCCCCTCAGACCTTAACGGTGATTGCTATGTTGACTTACTCGACCTTGAGATAATTGCCTACCACTGGCTGCACACAGATTGCAGCGTATTGGATAATTGTCAGCATGCGGACTTTGTGCCTGAGGACGGCATGGTTGATTTCTTCGATTTCAGCGATTTCGGGCCGCTGTGGATGCAGTGCAACGATCCCGAAAATCCGCTTTGCACTCCAAACTGGTAAGCCAAATACGGATTGCGATTTAAAATAAAGGCAGCCCCTTTTGTTTTGCTCGCAACATCAGTGTCGGCATGTACTTACGCCTGCCGACTCTATTTTTAAAACTTATTATGCAATAACTTAATCCTTGCAAATGCATAATGCTTTCTGGTAAACTTATAGAATAGGTAAAAGGAGTTACTTACCGATTGCGACCCATCATTACTGTCTCTGCACATACTCAGTAAATGAGGTTTGCTTCCTCTTTTTGGAGGTTTAGGATGAAGAAGAGAAGATTAACTCAGGCAATCGTGGTCTTTGCGCTATTTTGTGCAGCAACGCCACTTTATGCCGCCACTCCCTGGCTGCACACCGAAGGAAATTTAATCAAAGACCCATGCGGCAATACCGTTGTTCTGCGGGGCGTCGATTTGATTGATTTGGGCTTTCTTCAGGACTGGCATGGCGGCGCAATCAATATGATTGACCGGCTGACGGACAAAACCGATTCACAGGGCTATTCCCCCGGCTGGTATCCGAGGGTCCTAAGAATTATGATTACCCCGCCTGATGCGGTAGGCTACGGCTGGCCGCATCCGTTCGACCCAAATGATGATGATTTTTACAACACCCTTCTCAGACCGGTTGTCGATTACTGTAAAACAAAAGATCTTTACGCAATCATCGACTGGCACTATGTGGCCAACACTTACGACCACGTTGATTCGACAAGCGCATTCTGGACATATATGGCCCCGAGATTCGCCAACGACAGCCATGTTATATTTGAACTTTTCAATGAGCCGATAAACGATCTTAATGGTGATTGGATTTTTAACAGCCATGACACTGATGACTGGCTTAGTGTCAGGACTGATATGCAGAGCTGGATTAATATCGTGCGCACTTATGCGCCCAATAATCTTATCCTTGTAGCAGGGCCATTCTATTCTCAAGTCATCGGGCCGGCAGCCGTTGATCCTCTTACCGCAGACAACATCGCTATGGTTTCGCATATTTACCCCGGCCATTGGCTCGATTCTTCCCATACATGGTTGTATCGGGCACAGATTACTACTGCCCTTATGCGCTATCCTGTATTTATGAGCGAATGGGGATTCAGCATAGATTCTGACCCGTCCCTTCAGGGAACGATTCCAAACTATGGTCAGCCGCTCTCAGATTTCCGTGAACAACGCAAAATCAGCAACAGCGCCTGGGTCGCAAGCTACGACTGGGGTCCTCCGATGTTCTATGACCCAGGTGGATGGCCCAAGCCGGCGGGACCATGGCCGCTTCGCATCGGTGAGGACCAAATGGGCGGTTATACAAAGGATATGCTTTATGCGACGAGAAATGATAGCCAGCCCAGCGAAGGAGACACCACACCGCCGGCAGCGCCGACGGGACTGACGGCAACAGCGGGCAACCTGACCGTTTCGCTTGACTGGAATGACAACACCGAGGGCGATTTGTACGGCTACGATATTTATCGTTCGACCACGCCGAGGGGCCGCACCAATCGGCTTAATCTTGTGCGTTCTAAAACTTCTGCTTACACCGACACCAATGTTGTGGCCAACAATACTTATTATTATGTTGTAACAGCGGTAGATGCAAACTTTAACTCATCCGCCTATTCGAACCAGGTCTCGGCAACACCGAGGAGATATGTTGGAGTCATCGGCTCGTGGGCATCTGGAACCAGCCATACAAAAGAAAACGGGAGCAGCCGTGCACTTATTTTAATCGTACACGCGGAGCATACCGCTGCTATATGTTCGACCTCTGTAACATACGGAAATCAGCCGATGACAAAGGTCATCGAGGGGGTAGTCCCCGGCAGCACATACGTCGCAGCATATATCCTCAACGAGGCCGGCGTTGCTGCCGCAACCAACAGCAACTTTGTTACTACCTGGAACGTAACGCCTCCCACCGTCGGGTACTCCAGTGTATTTCTCGGGAATGTTGACCAGGCGACTCTTGTCGGGGCATCTGACAGCAATGGGACAACAACCCTAGATCCTATAAATACCAATCCGCTTTCAACCATCAACGGTGATATGGTTATTGAGGCCGCTACCTGCGGCAATCTCGGCTCATATACTCTGAACAACGACTTTATCGAAGGAATTGACCAAACAATAAACTGGACGATCACGGGCGTAACCGGATACAAAGCCGCGACAGGTGTACCCGAGACGCCAAGTGTGGATTTCTCCGGCACTGTAAACCGTCAAGTGATTATCGGGTTTGTGGTCAATGTCCTGTCACCACACACTTATTCAGATTGCAACGAGGTCCGAACCGCAGGTCATCGTCTAAACTCAGACCTCAATGGCGATTGCTCTGTTGACTACCAGGACCTTGAAATTATTGCTTACCACTGGTTACATACGGATTGTATCGCGCCGGGCAATTGCCAAAATGCGGACTTCACGCCGATTGACGGTACTGTCGATTTCTTCGATTTTATCGACTTTGGGCCGCAGTGGATGCAGTGCAACGACCCCGAAAATCCGTATTGCACTCCAAACTGGTAAGCCAAATACGTATTGCGATTACAAACAAGGACTGCCCTTTTTGTTTTCATCGTAACATCAATGTCGGCAGGTACTTACGCCTGTCGGCATTATTTTTTTTGATTTATTGTACAATAACTTAATCCTTGAAAACTCAGCAGGTTTTGTGGTAAACTAATATTGAACAGGTAAACGGAGTTACTGACCGATTGCGGCCCATCATTACTGTCTCCAAACATGCCCAGTAATTGGGTTTTGCGTCTTTTTGTTGGAGGTTAGAATGGTGAAGAAGAGAAGATTAACCCAAGCCATCGTGGTTTTCTCGCTTTTCTGTCTGGCAACCCCGCTTTATGCCGCGACTCCCTGGCTGCACGCCGAGGGCAATGTAATCAAAGACCCCTGCGGCAATACAGTTGTTCTGAGGGGCGTTGATTTGATTGATTTGGGATTCCTTCAGTACTGGGAGGGTGGCGCAATCGCCATGATTGACCGGCTGACGAATACAAGCGACCCCTGTGGAGGTTCTCCCGGCTGGTACACAAAAGTCGTAAGAATTGCGATTGTGCCTAAGGACGCATCTACCGATACGTGGCCGATAGAATTTAATCCGGACAACACAAGCGATTCAAATACTGTTGCTTTAAACAACCTCCTAAGACAGGTTGTTAATTACTGTAAAACAAAAGACATTTACGCAATCATCGACTGGCATTATGTCGCAAACACATACGAACACATTAACTCAACAAATGTTTTCTGGACGTATATCGCGCCTCAGTATGCAAACGACAGCCACGTTATTTTTGAGCTTTTTAATGAGCCGATAAATAACACATTCGGCTCAGATAACGCCAACTGGCAAAATGTCAGAACCGATATGAACAACTGGATTAAACTCGTGCGGACATATGCGCCGAATAATCTTATTCTTGTGGCAGGTGCAAGCTGGTCCCAGACAATCGGGCCTTCCGCGACATATCCGCTTACGGGAGATAACATTGCCATTGTTTCACACATCTATCCGTACCACTGGCTTGTCAGTCCGGCAGGCAACAACTGGTACACAACGAATATTAACAACGCTCTTAACCGCTACCCCGTCTTTATGAGCGAATGGGGATTCTACAACAATCCAGATGATTACCTCGGTTATGGGTCGATCACAAATTATGGTACTCCGCTGATGAATTTCCGCGAGACGCGCAAAATAAGCAACAGCGCCTGGGTTTCCAGTTACGACTGGTCACCTACGATGTTTACTACCACCAGCTATAAGCTTCGCATAGGCGAATATGAAATGGGCGGTTTTGCAAAGGACAAGCTTTACGACAAGAGAAATGACGACCAGCCCAGTGACGGAAATACCATACCGCCGGCAGCGCCAACCGGGCTGACGGCAACGCCCAGCACGGGAACGATAACGCTCGACTGGAGTGATAACACAGAAGGAGATTTATACGGCTACGATATTTACCGTTCGACGACACCGGGCGGCCAAACAAACCGGCTTAATCTTGTGCGTTCGAACACCTCCGCTTACACTGATACCAACGTCGCGGGAACAAGGACCTATTACTACGTTGTAACGGCAGTAGACACAAACTTTAACTCTTCCGTCGATTCAACCGAGGTATCGGCGACCGTTCCTGCCGACTCATCGCCTCCGGCGGCTCCTTCGGGCGTATCCGCTACAGGAGGTGACATAATAGTTTCGCTTAACTGGAATGATAACAGTGAAGTCGATATAAACGGTTATAATGTCTATCGTTCGACAACTTCCGGGGGGCCATACACCAGGCAAAACGGGGCGCCGCTGAGCAGTTCTGATTTCAACGACACTAATGTTACCAACGGGACGATGTATTATTACGTCGTCACAGCAGTGGACACCTCCCTGAATGAATCAGCGAACTCGAGCCAGGTTTCAGCAAGACCTCAACTCAACCCAATCGTTGGGATTCTCGGCTCATGGACAACCGGAACAACCCACGCCAAAGAAACCGGCATTAATCGCGCTTTAGTTTTTGTCGCACATACAAAAGGCCCGACCTCCACCACGCCAAGTTTGACCGCTGTGACCTATGGCGGACAATCAATGACAAAAATCACCGATAAAGTTTACGGCTCAGGTTCCAGCAAAGTATATGCCGCAGCATTTATCCTCAATGATACCGGCATAACCGCTGCAACCAATACAACATTTACGCCAACCTGGACCAACACCCCTACTAATATCACATACACCAGTGTATTCCTCAAGAATGTTTACCAGACAACACCTGTAGGAGCTTCAGCCAGTAACGGCGTAAACGGCACCACGGTATCAACTTCTGCACTTACCAACAGCAACGGCGATATGGTGCTTGAGTGCGCTGCCAGCTCCGTCGCGGGCACATATACCGTAACAGCCGGCTGGACTAAAGACATTGACCTTTCCGTATCCAGCTACGATGGTATGGGCGGGCACAAACCCGCAACAGGCACCAGCGAAACGCCGAGTGTAACCCAATCGAGCGGCAACCATTCGCTAATCGGGTTCGTAGTCAAGATGGCTCCAAACGTGGCACCTGCCGCGCCGACTGGAGTAACGGCAGATGCAGGCGTAGGAATTGTAATGCTCAACTGGAACGACAACAGCGAACCGGATTTCAACGGCTACAATGTTTATCGTTCGACCACTCAGGGCAGCGGTTATGTTAAACTGAACAGCTCGCTGTTAAACAGTTCGGATTACAGCGACACCGATGTATCTAACGGAACAACTTATTACTATGTCGTCACCGCGGTCGACACGGGTGATCTTGAATCGGTTAATTCGGGCGAGGTTTCCGCTACGCCGTGCAATCCCGCGGCCGGAACCGGCACAATTCTTCGTGAGTGGTGGTCAGGTATAGCCGGGGCTAATATAGGTGATCTGATGTATGACGTGAACTACCCCGACAATCCAAGCGGCAGACAACTGCTCACAAAACTGGAAGGGCCTGTAAACTGGGACGACAATTATGGCACCCGAATTTATGGTTATTTGAACCCCGTGACCACCGGCGATTACACATTCTGGATAGCCAGCAGCAACTCAAGCGACTTGTACCTGAGCATGGAACCCAATATTACAAACAACCTCGACTGGATTGCTTATGTCAGTGGGAGCACAGACCCCTGCGAGTGGAATAAATACGAAGGGCAGCAATCGACACCTATTTCGCTGGTTGGCGGCCAGAAGTATTATTTTGTTGTGATACACAAAGCATCCGTCGGCAACGATAACATCGCCGTGGCCTGGGAAGGACCGGGCATCAGCCGGCAGGTCATTGACGGTATCTATCTGTCGCCCTGCGGTCTGAATTTTTCGGAATTCGCTGATTTTGCCGACCAGTGGAATCGCACCGACTGCAGCGCAGACAATGGCTGGTGCAGCAGTACTGATTTTGACCGTAATGGAACAGCAGATATGGATGACCTGATGACATTTGTTGACGGCTGGCTGGTGGGAAATCCTCCGTTCTAAACAAATAAATAGATGCTGCGTATATTGCTAAAAAAAAAGCCTCAAGATAACTTGAGGCCTTTTTCATTTGGCAACGCCTTGAATATTATTTAAAAAATCCGGAGACGAGGTCCCCCCCGTTGCACTGGGTAATACTCGGTCAGCAACCCCGTCCCCTTCGAAGAAGAGAGGAGAAGAGAAGGCGTTAAGTTCTCATTAGCTCCATTTAGAGTATAGGGAACATTGGGGTGAAATCCAAATCGGCCAGAAGAAAAAAGATGACCCTGCCTTCGTTAAAACCAGGCAGGGTCATTTTAGATACAATGGCAACGGGTTTAACCGTTGTTATTTTTTACGGACGTTGGGTCCTTGTCCTTTTCGATGGCCTCGATTTTCTGAATCCTTCGCAGATGTCTTCCGCCTGCGAAATCGGTGCCGAGCCAGACCTCGACCATTTTGCGCAGAAGGACCTCGCCCAAAAGCTCGCCGGACACGCAAAGGACATTGGCGTCATTGTGATGACGCGAGATGCGCGCGCCAAGTTCGTCATAACAAAGCGCCGCCCGAACGCCTTTTATCTTGTTGGCCGTAATGCTCATTCCTATACCAGTACCGCAGGCGAGAATGGCTCTGTCGGCTTTTTTCTCCGCAACGGCTTTGGCGGCAAGATACGCCGGGTCAGGATAATCAACAGGGTTGCCGTCAACCGTCCCAACATCAATGCACTCGTGGCCAAGCTGGACTATGATAGTCTTAATCAGCTCTTTTGCCTTGTAGCCGCGATGATCACTTCCAATAGCTATTTTCATAATATCATCTCATCAATTCTTTTCATTATTGCCTTGTCGATGCGTTCGGCACAATTATCGTAAACTACCTGTGACTGCCCTATCGGGTCCGGGATATCAGTCCCGTCGTCAAGCAACTGACATTTGCTGGCGGCTTCAAGACACATTTCCAGTATCGCTTCACGATGTCCCAGCGTCATAGCATATATCAAGTCACTCTGCTCAATCAGGTGTATCGTCAACGCCCTGCTTCTGTGGCCGCTGATATCGACTTGCTTTGCCGCACAGGCATCGATGGCCTCACCGCTTGCTGGAAACCCGACTATACCGAGCGTGCCCGCAGATGTAATTGTATATCCTTTTTCCGCAAGGCGGTCAATGGGGCAGCCCAATTTTTCCGCCAGATGTTTTTTGAAAAGGCCTTCAGCCATAGGGCTTCTGCAGCTGTTGCCAGTGCAGACAAAAAGCACTGTAACCTGCGCCATTTCAAGCAGTTGCGATTCGGAATAGACGCCCTTTCTAAGCATTTCGATGCCTTTTTTGCCTATCCTGGCGACGGTGCTGCTTTTAGCGTACTTACATTGTCCGCCGTCGAGAACCATATCGAGCTGTCCCGCAAACTGTTCAGCGATGCTGTTTGCTTCGATGGCCGGAGGCTGGCCGCTGATATTTGCGCTCGGTGCAACTACAGGATACACCGTCTGTGATAAAAGCATCGAAGCAATCGAGTTGTCCGGGCAGCGAATGCCTATTGAATCGTCGCGATAAAGATTGTCAAACACATCGCGTGGAAGCTTGGCTTTCTGCTGAGCGATATCCCTGGCGTCAAGCTCAAACACTATTGTCAACGGCCCCGGCCAGGCGTTCTTAATAAGTTTTTTTGCCCGCAGGCCCATTGTGGGGACATATCGTGCAACATCGGAGGCATTGGCAATATGAAGGGTATAGTATTTGTCATCCGGCCTGCCTTTGAGGTTGCCGAGCTTGCCTAATGAATCGTTGCTGACCCGACAGGCGATGCCGTAAACGGTTTCGGTGGGAAATGCGACAAGCCCGCCGGCGTCTATTACTTTCGCCGCCTCTTTTATCGCCGAAGCGTCAATATCTCCGGCATCAATTTTGATTACCTTCGTTTCCACGAAGGCCAAAATACACTAAAGTTGACGCGGTCGCAAGAAAACTGTTTGAGGATTGTATAGGCGGATTGAGTGGTAACTATTGACTGTCAACTGCGGCGGCATCAATGTGACGCATCAGTATATCGAGGTCGTTGACATCGATAACACCGTCGGAATCTACATCACCAAACAGATAACGGCCTGATGGTTGCAAGCTCGCAATGAGGTTATCGAGCAAAGCGCTGACGTCAAGGTCATCGACAACGCCGTCGCCATTGAGGTCTAACCAGAGAGAATCATCCCTGGCGGGTTTGGGGCCGACATTCCATGCAACCGCGTAAGAAGGCGAAATTTCCGGCTGATTGACATCGTGCTCGCCGCTGAACAAAACGACGATTTCATAATCGGTGAAGTTAGCGTCTGCAGGAGTATAAAGATGCTCGATGTTGTCTGTCCGGCTGTCGGAGTAATCCAGGAAAGAATAGTTATTGGGGTCGTTCGAATCAGCGGCCCAAAGTTCAAGGCGAATGTCGGCGTCTTTTTGTTTATCGTGCTCAAACGGATATGTAAGAGTAAATTGCCTGTTCCAGGTTACCGTCGCGGTAATCATTTTGTCCGCGGGTTCTGTTATCCTGATTTTATAGACATTGGCGGGCGTGCTGTCTCGACTGAGCTTATTGAGGTCCCAGCCGGCAGACGGACAATCGCCGGGCAAATGCTGACCTGCCAGCAATTGACTGCTCGCTGCGACGGCATTGACCATTCCCGCCCCCTGCAGATAATCGAGAGGGATGTCGTGGTCGTCATCTTTGGCGAGCTGGCCTTTATGCCAATAAGGAAGTTTGGTCGCGGAATTGAGCAGGATTGATTTCATGGCACAGTTGCCGCCATCAGGTACCGTAACCTGCTGAAGATTCGGGTCTAAAGACGCCTGCTGGATAAGCAGACCGGCGGTGCCGGCGACAATCGGCGCAGCAAAACTCGACCATGTCCCCGTTGGCTCATAAAGATTCGGCTCATCCGCAATGGCGGCAAGGCAGTTACCGGGGGCGACTATGTCCGGTTTGCAGCGGCCGTCCGAAGTCGGACCGATGCTGGAATATTCAGGATATACAAGCGCGAAATGCGAAAGCCATGTGTTGACATCATTGGACTCAACGGACTTCACAACGCCGACACCGATGACGTTACCGCCTGCGCCGGGGAACAGGACGGGATCGGAGGCGTAGGAGCCGTTGCCTATGCCGACGACCACTGTCAAGCCGTACTTCTGTGCCAGCGCTTCGATGCCTCGTGTCCACCAGTCCTCAAACTGATAACCTATATCAGCGGTGATAATATTTGTGTCCGGAGCCGAGCAGGGAAATACGTTGTGAATGAGGAAATTCCAGAATTCATACACATTGGCCTGCGCATCGGGGACTACACCATCGTAATGGAAACCGCCGATTTGCTCATTGTAGGCGTTTGGATCCCTGCCGAAAAGAATTGAGCATACGGCGGTGGAATGCGACGAGATACCCGCCGGCAAAAGATTCTGGTCATGGAAAATATATTGCGTATCTTTGAAACAATTGTGGTCACTTGCGGGGCGGTAGTCGTTTTGCGGCTCGCCATCGAGATAGGTGATGCTTCGGCTGACCAAGGCGAATTTTACGCCCGTGCCGGTGAGATTGGGGTCGGTTTGCTTAAGCTGATATACCCCGGCATAGCTAAGGCCCTGCGGCTGAAAATTCCCGTCGGCCGGCTGCTCAGCAGCGGCGATACTGCCCAATAATAATAAGCCCACAAACCCCGTTATCAGGGCTGATAAGCGAGTTTTTGCGGAAAAACCAATCACCATTTCCCCCACGGTCAACCGCCGAGTAATACCAAAAAAGTTAATAACACGCTTAATACGTTCAAACAGCCGTTCCAGATTATTTATTATAACATAAAATCCGCTCATTTTCAAGATTCTCAGCATTTTTAAGGCATAGCTTATATTTCGGCATATAGACAGAACCAGGTCACAAAATACACAGTTTTTTCAGCAAAAAGGCAATCATTTCTGAAGACCTACTACGCTTAGCCGGCCATTTTTCCCGCATAGTCGTATAGTGCTTAAATAAACTTGTGGATTTGTTTGCAAAACATATAATACGCGCTAATATTTAGATAGCAGAATGATTTGGTTCCGACAGGCGCAAACACAGGAGAAAAGCGATGTCACTCGGTGAAATAATCAGGAACAAGCGAGAGGAGCTGGGGCTGACACTTGATGAGGTGGGCAGCCGGATAGGATTTTCGAAGCCGTATCTTTCGACGATAGAGACGGGAAGGGTGAACAATCCGCCGAGCGATGAGCTTCTACAAAAATTGGAGAGAGTCCTGGGATTTGAACCGGGAGTACTTTTGTACATGGCACATATGGAACGGCTGCCAATAGACATCAAGGTTAAGATCGAAACAGATGAGGCGGAAATCGAAAAATGGATTAAGCTCAACATAGACCCGAAGAAAAACGGTTCGCAGGAAGCGCCAGTCACAAGACCATCGATTACGCCTGGCCGGCTTATTCCCATTATCAACAAGGTCGCCGCGGGATACCCGACTGATTTTAACGACCTCGATTACCCCGTGGGCATCGCGGATGAGTACATTCGCTGTCCGGACGTTCACGACCCCAATGCTTTTGCGGTGCGGGTAGTAGGCGATTCGATGGAGCCGAGATTCAAAGAAGGTGACATCATAGTATTTTCACCCGCGGTTGAAGTGAAAAGCGGCGACGACTGTTTTGTGCGGTTCACCTCGCCTCACGAGACGACATTCAAGCGGGTGTTTTTTGAGCAGAACAATACGGTCAGATTGCAGCCACGCAACGATAAGTATCCGCCGGTGATGGTGGAAGGCAAAAAAATAAACGGCATTTACCGGGCAATAATAAGACACGAAACGCTTTAAGATTTATTATTTATTATTTTTTATTTATGATTTGGAAATAAAGCAAACACTTATGCGGTTCCGGATTTACAGATAGGCCCTGCGGACTTAAATAGTAAATCATAAATTATAAATCATAAATAGAAAATGGGAGCGGTCAGGGATGGCGATTTTGGTGGGGATAGATGAGGCGGGTTTCGGGCCAATCCTGGGGCCGTTAGTGGTTTCGTCGAGCGCATTCCGTGTGCCGGATAATCTAATATGGGCGAATCACTGGGAGATTTTACGGGCAAGCGTCGCGGATAAACGCACTTCGCTTAAAGGCCGGCTGCTTATCGTTGACAGCAAAAAAGCATTCACAAGAAGTACGGGAATAAAACATCTCAGGCGAACCGTACTGGCAACACTCAAACACTTAGGCAGTGAGCCGAAAAACCTCACCGAACTCATATCAGCCCTTTGCCCGGATTACCTTGAGCATATCGCAGAATACCCCTGGTATAAAAAAGCCGGCGACTATCAGCTTGGCGGGGATGATGGTGACCTTGGTATCGCCGTATCGATGCTGCGAAACGATATGGCAAGTCAGCATATCGAATTATTAGGATTAAAGAGCCGATGCCTTGAAGTCGCTCATTACAACCGGATGGTAACAGCGGTTGATAACAAGGCGAAGGTGCTTTTCACTGCAGTCGCGGAGCTAATGCAGTCGGCTATTGATGCCTTCCCAAAGGACGACCTCGATATCGCTGTCGACCGGCAAGGCGGACGAAGCCACTATCAGAGGCAATTACAGCTGATGTTCGGCGAATCGCAACTGCGCATCATTCACGAAGACCAAGACAGAAGCAGCTATGAGATGAAAACAAACAATCGAAAAATACGCGTGCATTTTGTAGTCGGAGCCGATGCTAAATTCCTGCCTGTGTCGCTTGCGTCGATGGCGTGCAAATACCTGCGCGAAGTCCTTGTCGAAAATATCAATAACTATTTTCTCGGCTTTAATCCCTCGATAAAGCCGACCGCGGGCTACTGGCAGGACGGCCTGCGTTTCATCGAAGACATCAAAACGCATATCCCGAACTTGAGTTTCAACGCAAATCAGCTTATAAGGTGTAGGTAAAAAAGGAGAATATTGTGAGCAATAATAAAATAACAGTAGTTGGAGCAGGGAATGTAGGAGCGACAACAGCGCATATCGCGGCAGGGCGCAAGCTTGGTGACATCGTTCTTATAGATATCGTAAAAGGACTGGCAGAAGGCAAGGCCCTTGATATGGCCGAGGCAGGCCCGGTGCAGGGCTATAGCTGCAAAATAACCGGCACAACCGACTGGTCAGCGGCACAGGATAGCTCAATCGTCGTAATCACAAGCGGCCTTGCGCGAAAGCCGGGGATGAGCAGGGATGACTTGCTCGCAAAAAATGTGCAGATTGTTAAAGATGTAAGCGAAAAAGTCGCCAAATACTGCCCCAATGCAATCGTCATCGTGGTATCGAACCCACTTGACGCGATGGTATATGTGGCATCGAAGGTTACTGGGTTTCCCAAGAATAAAGTAATGGGAATGGCGGGAGCGCTCGATGTGGCGAGATTCTGCTATTTTGTCGCAAGCGAATTAAATGTCAGCAGCGAGGATATCCGCGGCATCCTTATGGGAGGCCACGGCGACGATATGGTCCCGCTGCCCCGGTTCACCACGGTTGCGGGAATACCAATCACGGAGTTACTGCCCAAAGAGACAATCGCAAAGATGATTGAACACGCCAGGAAAGGCGGTATCGAAATAGTTGACCTGCTCGGCTCAAGCGCATATTACGCGCCCGCAGCGGGAGTCGTGAAAATGGCGGAGGCGATTACGACAGACAGCCGAAACGTGATACCCTCATGCGCATATTGCCAGAAGGAATACAACGTGGGCGGCTACTTCGTCGGCGTACCGGCAGTACTCGGCAAAAACGGCATCGAAAAAATCGTCGAGTTAAACCTCAACGCTGAAGAGCGTAAGGAATTCGATGTTTCAGTCAGCCACGTAAAAGACCTCGTCGCAAAGGTTGACAAGCTGCTTTAATTTTTATGAAGACGGCGAATATCATTAAGTTGGTGGTATCCTGTGCTGTGCCGATGCTTGTCGGCATTACTGGTTCGCTTTTCACAACCGCCGACTCGCTCGGCAACTGGTACGCCAATCTCCACAAGCCCCCCTTCAACCCGCCCGACTGGATTTTCGGCCCCGTCTGGACGACGCTTTATATTATGATGGGAATCTCCGTGTTTCTTATCTGGCGAAAAGGCATCGATGACAAAGTTGTCCGCATTGCCCTCGCTTGTTTTATCGTCCAGCTTTTCCTCAACGCAATATGGACTCCGCTTTTCTTCGGTTTACGCTCCCCACTGCTCGGTCTTATCGATATTGTACTACTGCTGAACGCTGTTATTGTGACTATTTTTGCTTTCTCCAAAATCTCCCGCCCCGCCGCCCTGCTACTTATCCCATATCTTGCCTGGGTATCATTCGCGACTGTCCTCAACGCCGCACTATACCTTATGAATCGGTAGCGGACCTGAATACTACAGCCATTTCGCCTATATTGACGGTGCTTAACGGGCTTGTCTGACGGATTCAAAACCGCGTTTAAACCATTAAAAACGGGCAATTGCTCACAAATCATATTGCTTTTTTGAGATATAAGCATATAATAAATACTCTATCAAGTAGATGAAATATATGCGTATTCAGGAGGAGTAAAAAATGAGAAGACAATCATTTCTATTAACAATACCGGCCCTGATACTGCTGTTTGCAGCCGTTGCACTGGCAAGTGAACCATTTATGTTAAAGGACATAAATCCCGGGGCGTCCGGCTCAAGTCCCGCATTTCTGACAGATGTAAACGGCACATTATTTTTCCAGGCCAACAACGGCACAAATGGTATTGAGTTATGGGAAAGCGACGGCACCGTGGCCGGGACGGTTATGGTAAAAGATATAAAGACGGGGGCGGCCGACGCAAACCCCGGCTCTCTGACAGATGTGAACGGCACATTATTTTTCTCAACCGACAACGGAACAAACGGTATTGAACTGTGGAAGAGCGACGGAACCTCGGCGGGCACCGTAATGGTAAAAGATATATATTCGGGAGGGTCTAGCTCAAGCCCAGCGTCTCTGACAAATGTAAACGGCACATTATTTTTCGTGGCCAACAATAGCACAAACGGACTTGAACTCTGGAAGAGCGACGGCACGGGGGCAGGTACTGTCATGGTAAAGGACATATTTTCGGGGTTGATAAGTTCGAATCCCTCGTCCCTGACGAATGTAAACGGCACATTATTCTTCGCGGCCGACAACAGCACAAATGGCTCTGAGCTGTGGAAAAGCAACGGCACCTCAGGTGGCACTGTAATGGTAAAGGATATATATACGGGGCCGTTAAGCTCAAGTCCCTCGTCCCTGACGGATGTAAACGGCACATTATTTTTCCAGGCCAACAACGGCACAAACGGTTCTGAGCTTTGGAAAAGTAACGGGACTGAGGGTGGGACAGTAATGGTAAAGGACATATATACGGGGTCGGGAAATTCATCTCCTTCGAATCTGGCGAATGTAAACGGAATATTATTTTTCTCGGCCAACAACGGCACAAATGGCTATGAGTTATGGAAAAGTGACGGCACTTCTTCAGGCACTATAATGGTAAAGGATATATATGCGGGGTCGGGAAATTCATCTCCTTCGAATCTGGTCAACGTAAACGGCACATTATTTTTCCAGGCCAACAACGGGACAAATGGTGTTGAACTGTGGAAAAGTGACGGTAATGAGGCCGGGACGGTAATGGTAAAAGATATAAAGACGGGGGCGTCCGGCTCGAATCCTTCGAATCTGACAGATATAGACGGCACATTATTTTTCTCGGCCGACAACGGAACAAACGGTATTGAACTGTGGAAAAGCGACGGCACTTCTTCAGGCACCGTAATGGTAAAGGATATATATACGGGGTCGGGAAATTCGTCTCCTTCGAATCTGGTGAACTTAAACGGCACATTATTTTTCTCGGCAAACGACAGCACAGACGGCAATGAGTTATGGATATTGGTTTTGTTGAACGACGAATGCGAAGACGCGCGGGAAGTTATCCTGGACCAGGTTTACTATCGCTCGAATTTTGGTGCGACAGGAGCTGATTTAACAAGCTGTGCATACAACGATGTTACCGATGCCTGGTATTATTATCAGCCGCAGGTCAGCGGCGAATATACAATTAATGTAAGCAGCAGTGAATTTGATACGACACTTGCCGTATTTAACGGCTGCGGCGGAAACGAGCTCGCCTGTAATGACGATTATGATATTACGACCGATTCTCAGCTCAGCTACAATATGGTAAAGGGCAAACGCTACTATATCCGCGTGGCGGGCGTCGATGGTCAAACAGGAAATTATGAGCTGTCTGTTACAGCCAGCGCTTGTTCGAAATTTGCCTTAAGCGACCTTAACAGGGATTGCGTTGTGGATATGCTGGACTTTGCCGTAATGGCTTCCGAGTGGCTGACCTGCAATAAAATCCCTCCGGAGTCGTGCTGGTAACATTGTGATTGAAAAACGCCCCGCTGTATTTCTCAACCGGTGATTATTTTTTCAAAATAGCTGTTGCAAAGCTGATGATATGCCGTATAATATACTTATTATGACTAAGAGCTTTACAAGCAGTTCAATTCTCAACGGCCTCTTGGCCCTGGCTCTTATTCTGCGCCGCTAAGGCGCAAAATACTATAGCACCACAATTCGTTTTCCTATTTTCAATCTTTAAACAAAGCGGTAGCTTTTCTGCCCGTTTTAAGGCATAATATACCGCTTAACTTCCGCTCAATTAAGAACTTGGAGATAAAAAGATGCAGGACAAAGTGATAATATTCGACACGACCTTACGTGACGGCGAACAGGCACCGGGAGCATCGCTATCGGTAGCGGAAAAGCTCGAAATCGCCCAGCAATTGGCGATTTTGGGCGTGAACGTCATCGAGGCCGGTTTCCCGGTCTCATCGCCCGCACAGTTTGACGCTACGAGATTGATTGCAGAGCAGGTAAAGGGCTCTACGATTTGCGGCCTTGCCCGCGCGCACGAAGCCGATATCACATCGGCTGGTAAGGCTCTTGCGCCCGCAAAAAGTAAACGCATACACACGTTTCTGGCGACAAGCCCGATACATATGAAGCACAAGCTCAACAAGACACCCGCTGAGGTGCTGAAAATGGCTGTCGCGGCAGTGAAGCTGGCAAAAACCTTTACCGATGACGTGGAGTTTTCGCCTGAGGACGCCTGCCGCAGCGAGATGCCGTTTTTGATTGAGGTTTTGACGGCGGTGATTGAAGCTGGCGCAACGACGCTGAACATCCCGGACACAGTGGGCTATGTACTGCCTTACGAATACGGCCAGATTATCGCACAGCTTGTCGCCGGTGTCCCCGGCATCGACAAGACGGTAATCAGCACGCATTGTCATAACGACCTGGGACAGGCGGTCGCGAATTCGTTAGCGGGCGTGAGAAACGGGGCAAGACAGGTGGAATGCTCGATAAACGGACTTGGCGAGCGGGCGGGAAATGCTGCGCTCGAAGAAGTCGTGATGGCAATACATACAAGGCCCGACTTCTTTACTGGTTCGGCTATGCTCACCACAGGCAAAGCAGCAGGCGGAAAACCGCTTACGACCAGCATCAAGACAACCGAGATTTACCGGACGAGCCAGCTTGTGTCGCGCCTGACTGGATTTGTCATTCAGCCGAACAAGGCGATTGTCGGCGCTAATGCCTTTGCGCACGAGTCAGGTGTGCACGTTGACGGCGTATTAAAGGAACGAAAGACATACGAAATAATGACGCCTGAGACGATTGGGCTTGCCGGCTCACGAATGGTGCTCGGCAGGCATACGGGCAGGCACGGCTTTACGGACCATTGCAAAAAACTTGGCTATAAGCTCAGCAAGGATGAGGTTGAGCAGGCATACCAGAAGTTTTTGCAGGTGGCGGACAAGAAAAAAGAGGTGTTCGACGAAGACCTTGTCGCGATTATCGATGATGAGGTGCACGCTGTAGAGCATACCTTTACGCTTGAGTATTTACGTGTGCTCATCGAAACGGGCAATGCGCCGACTGCTGCCGTGAAGATTAAAACAAAAGAAGGAATAAAAGAGGCGCAGGCCGACGGTGACGGCCCGGTTGACGCCGCCTATAACGCGATACGCGAGGCGACGGGTTTCTCGCCGAAACTGGAGAGCTACTCGATACGCGCGGTCACAAGCGGCAAAGAGGCCCTCGGCGAAGCAACTGTGAAAATAAAAACCGATGGTCGCACGTTTGTAGGCAGAGGCATCTCGACGGACATCATCGAGGCAAGCGCAAAGGCGTATATCGACGCGATTAACAGAATGGTCGGCAAGGCCGGCACTGAACAGCCGGGTGCCAAAGCGGAACTGTAAGAAAAGTAAAAATCAAAATGTAAAAGGCAAAAAGAAAGGAATTGCGGATTTCAGATTTAAGCAGGAAAAGATGAAATATGAGCAAACGTACGCCATGGACACGTAATCAAAAGCTACTTCTTGCGACTGTGATAGTCGGTGTCGTAGCGGCGTCGTTGCATTTCTTCGGAAAACAAGGTGTTCAAGTCGATGGTGATGTTGGCGCAATAGGAGACCATGCTAATGTAACCATCTATAAAAGAACGGGTATCGACCCGAATGAATATCGCTCATTAGCGGAAGAGAAAGGACGAGCCGATGAGAGAATTGTAAAACTGAAAGAAGAGATGCGTGAAATTGACGCTACTAAGCATGACGACCTACTGAAGCGATATTCTCTGGGCTACATATTGTTTTACATTGACCATACAAACATGGTTATTCCGTATGAAAGCCGCATAAAAGCTGAATGTACACTAGATATATCGGAAGCGAAAGTTTCTTATATTGGCAAAGATGGCATCAACATTGAACTTCCTAATATTGCGTGTGAAGGTGGCCCAATATTTTATCAAAACAGCTGGGGGGTTCGCCGACAAGTTGGTTATCAAACCCCAATCTTTGGTCGCTTCCACGGCATCCAAATGTATTTAGAGATGCTTGTTGACCACGGAGACAGTTTTATTTGTGTGCTTGGTTTTGCAAACGGATAATAAGGCAAATAGAAAAGTGACTTTATATCAGCCTGAAAAACAGGCCTCGCAATGGCATAGAGAAAGATAACAATTATGGCAATGACTATAACAGAAAAAATACTTGCAAGGGCGAGTGGAAACAAAACTGTAAAAGCGGGCGAGCTTATCAACGCGAAGATTGATGTGGTGATGTGTCACGATGTAACAACGCCGGCGGCGATATCGATGCTGATTGAAAAAGGAATCGATAAGGTGTTCGACAAAAACAAAATTGTCGTAACGCCTGACCATTTTCAGCCGGCAAAGGACATCAAAAGCGCGGAGCTGCATAAACGCCTTGATGAATGGGCGAAACGCCACAAAATAAAATATTACTACAAATTAGGCAGAGCCGGCGTCTGCCACGCGTTACTGCCAGAACAGGGTCATATCAGACCCGGCGAAGTAATCGTGGGCGGCGATTCGCATACCTGCACATACGGCGCATTCGCGGCGTTCAGCACAGGTATCGGCTCAACGGATTTGGCGGCGGCAATCGCCACGGGCGAGCTTTGGTTCAGGGTGCCTGAGTCGATAAAGTTTGTATTAAACGGCAAACTGCCTCACGGCGTTTACAGCAAAGACGTAATCCTCGCGGTGATAACAAGGATTGGCGTGGATGGTGCGCTTTATAAGGCGATGGAATTCGTAGGCCCAGCGTTGAAGGATATGTCGATGGAGGCAAGGATGACCATTACCAATATGGCAATCGAGGCAGGCGCTAAAAACGGCATCATCTGCTTTGACTCGACAACAAAAAAGTATCTTGCAAAGCATCTAAAAGACAAGAAGACCTACAAGGTCTTTGAGTCGGACGCCGACGCGGAATATTCATCGGTCGAGGAATTTGACTGCTCGAAATTAGAGCCGATGGTCGCTATGCCTCATCTGCCGAGCAACGCAAAGCCGATCAGCGAGTGTAAAGGTATGGCTATGGACCAGGCTTACATCGGAAGCTGCACCAATGGGCGAATCGAAGACCTCAGAATTGCCGCGAAGATTATGAAGGGCAAAGAGGTGAAGATTCGCACTATAGTTGTGCCCGCGACGCCGGTAATATGGAAACAGGCGGACGATGAAGGATTGTTCGATGTCTTCTACAAGGCCGGCTGCGTAATCTCCGCGCCGACCTGCGGCGCGTGCTTAGGCGGATTTATGGGCATACTTGCCTCAGGTGAGAAGTGTGTCAGCACGACCAATCGCAACTTCGTCGGCAGAATGGGAAGCCCAAAGAGCGAAGTATATCTCGCAAGCCCGGCGACTGCGGCAGCAAGCGCCCTCACAGGTAAATTAGAAGACCCAAGGAAATTCCTGTGAGGAAATACTAATATCTAAACCCTAAATCCTAAACAAATTCAAATGATTGAAACTAAAAATACAAAACGTTATGACCTTGAGGACAGGACGCTGGAGTTTGCAAAGCGGATAAGGGTATTTGTTGCCAAGCTGAAGAACACTTCAGCTAATGTAGAGGATGTAAAACAACTTATCAGGTCATCCGGATCGGTTGGGGCAAACTATATTGAGGCGAATGAAGCGTTGAGCAAAAAGGATTTCGTAATGCGCGCCAAGATATGCCGGAAAGAGGCAAAGGAAAGCAGATATTGGCTGAAATTGCTAGATACCGGCGAAAACAAAATGCTTGAGCAGGAAAGGAAAAATTTGGAAAATGAAGCGACGGAACTCACGCACATCTTCGGGGCAATTGTGACCAAGAGCGAATGATGTTTTGAACATTTGTTATTGGTATTTTGATATTGTTTAGGATTTAGAAATTAGGGTTTAGAATTTGAGTGAGGTAAATGTTATGGCTAAGGCACATGTATATAAAAGAGACCATATAAACACGGATGAGATAATACCGGCGAGGTACTTGAATACCGACAACGAGCAGGAACTGGCGAAACACTGTATGGAAGATTTGGATGCCGGATTCGTAAAGAAGCTAAACAAAGGCGACGTGATTGTCGCGGGCGACGACTTCGGCTGCGGCTCATCGAGAGAGCACGCCGTCTGGGCAATCCGCGGAGCAGGCGTGCAGACAGTAATCGCCCGGACATTCGCCCGGATTTTCTACCGCAACGCGATTGACTGCGGATTTTACTTAATCGAGAGCAAAGACGCAGTCGAGCGAATTAACGATGGCGACGAGGTGCAAATCGATTATGATAAAGGTATAATCGAGGACAAGGCCACCGGCCAACGGATTGAATTCAGGCCTCTGCCGGACTTCGCGCTGGAAATAATCAAAGACGGCGGATTGTTGGAACACATAAAAAAGAGCAGATGAAGATACTATTAATAGTTAATATTGTTATTGCCATGTTACTTGATGCATGTTTTTGGACATTTGCTTTTTTTACACATGGAGCTTTTGTTCATCCAATAGGCTTATTAGTTGGAGGCCTTTGTGGCTGGTTTGGTGTGACCCCATTACTTTTCGCTGTTCTTGTTATGTTCATAATAGATATCTTTGGCGCCTTTAAATTCTGGGACGAACATGGATGGAAAACGCTCCTTCCCTTCTTAGTTCTTGGGATTGCAATATTCGGATTAACTATCTGGGATGTCCAAGCAATGAGTATAAAAAGATTTAATAAGTATTTGCCTGATTATGAATCGTATGTAGCAACAGTAAAAAGGGAACATAAACAGGGAAATTGGGATGTCTCCGCTTTGCCTAAAGAATACAAACACCTTGGATACCTGTCTGCTGCTTACGATAATGAACCGAATATTTTATTTGTTTCCATAGATGTAGGAAATTTTGGTGTGTTTGGACATACAGCTTTTTTATATTCATCAAATGGAGCTATTGCTAAAGATTCAAGAGCATATAAATCATGGCATTATCGAGATAGAGTGAATGAGCATTGGTTTAGAGTCAGCGATTGAGAAGATAAATATTTGGATTCCTGCTTTCACAGGAATGGCTAAAAAATCCGTGTTTATCCGTGGTTAAAAAAATAAAAACAATCCGTGATTTATAAGGAGACAAGACGTGGCGAAGAGTGTTAAGAGTTACAAGATAGCCGTGATAGGCGGCGACGGCACCGGGCCGGAAGTTACGGCAGAAGCGGTAAAGGTTATCAATGCGGCTGCGGTAAAGTTCGGCTTTAAGCTGGATTTGACGCCTTTTGATTTCGGCGGCGAGAGATATAAACGAACAGGCGAGACGCTGCCTGATAGCGCGATAGCTGAATTGCGCAAATTCGATTCAATTTTGCTGGGCGCGATTGGTCATCCGGATGTTAAGCCGGGGATACTTGAAAAGGGAATTTTGCTCAATCTGCGTTTTGCGCTTGATCAGTATATCAACCTTCGTCCAGTAAGATTATACCCAGGTGTCGAAACGCCTATAAAAGGCAAAGGCCCTGAGCAGATTGATTTTGTTGTTGTGCGAGAAAATTCAGGCGACGCATATACCGGCACGGGCGGAATCACGATGAAGGGAACGCCCCACGAGGTTGCGGTGCAGTCATCGGTCTATTCACGCTTCCAGGTGGACAGGTGTTTGAAATACGCCTTTGAATACGCAAAGAAAAACGGCAAGAAAGCGCGCGGCAAAGGCGAGAACAATACGCTCGCTCTTTGCGGCAAGACCAACGTCCTGACCTTCGTTTATGATTTGTGGGAAAGGGCATTCCACGAAATGGGCGAAAAGCAATACCCGAATATCAAACGCGAATACTATCACGTTGACGCGACCTGCATGTGGTTTGTGAAAAATCCGGAATGGTTCGACGTGATTGTCACAGGTAACCTGTTCGGCGATATAATAACCGACCTGGGCGCGATGATCCAGGGCGGCATGGGAATCGCCGCGGGCGGCAACATCAATCCCGAAGGCATCAGCATGTTCGAACCCATCGGCGGAAGCGCTCCGAAATACACGGGCAAAGCCGTAATTAACCCGCTGGCCGCGATTTGCGCAGGCGGAATGATGCTTGAGACACTTGGCGAACAAAAAGCAGCGAATGCTATCGAGGACTCGGTAAAATTCGTTACTGCAAATAAGCTGAAATCCTTAGCAGCAGGTAAAATGGGATACAATACACAACAGGTCGGCGACCTCGTGGCGGAAGCCGTCACGAAGTAAAAAGGAAAAAGGCAAAATTAAAAAAATAATAATAACAAACCGCTATAGATGGTTGAGAAAGTAAAGGTAAAAGAAAAACAATAAGATTGAATCCCGTGAGGAAAATTGCAGATAAACGGAAATCAATATACCGGATATTTGGCTCGTTTATTATTATGGGCGATTGTATCTATTGTAGGTATATGGGTACCCTATCTAATAGCTTTATGGTATGTGGTTTTCTATTCTGTAGGAGACGATCGAATGGGCTGTGTGGTCTGTGCCGCACTGCCCTTTGTTATATATGGAGCGTTCGAATCCAATACTACACTGCGAAAGTTGTTAAAGGAATTAAAAGCAGAAGAGGGAAGATACAGGTGGGAGATAGCATTTGCAGGTATTGTTCTGGCGTCACCGACTTTTTTAGGTATTGTGTTTATAGGATTTAATATTTTGAGTTTACTTTTACGGTCTTGATTTTATGCCTGCTAACCTTACGCCAGCTTATTTCAAAGCAGAGCAGTGGTTTAAATCGGCACAGACGACCGAGGAGAAAATCCTTGCGCTTGAGGAAATGCTTGCGGTTATGCCCAAGCACAAGGGAACCGACAAGCTCAAGGCGGACCTTCGGCAAAAATTAAGCGCCTTGAGGGAAGGTGAAGAAAAACGACGCAAAAGCGGCGGCGTGGATATATTTCACGTCCCCCGCGGAGGCGCAGGCCAGGTCGTCCTGCTCGGGATGCCCAACTGCGGCAAAAGCTCGATAGTAGGCCTGCTCACGGATGCCAAGGTTCATATAGCGGATTTCCCGTTCGCAACGCACGCGCCTGTGCCAGGGATGATGAAATTCGAGGATGTGCCGATTGAGCTCGTTGATATGCCGCCCATCACCGCCGAAATTATTATGCCGGGACAGGTGGGGACATACCGTAACTGCGATTTAATCGCGATTGTTATTGATTTATCCGAAGATATCGATGAGCAGTGGAAGGTCTGCCATGATTTTCTTGAAACGAGAAATCTGGTGCCTGTCAAAAAAGCCGTGTGCATCTGCACCAAGAGTGATATCGCGGCCGATGGCGCGATTGATATGGTCAAAAAATTGTG
Organism: Phycisphaerae bacterium; assembly: GCA_041308485.1. Lineage (GTDB taxonomy): Bacteria > Planctomycetota > Phycisphaerae > Sedimentisphaerales > Anaerobacaceae > Fen-1362. The sequence goes on from JBFZBL010000068.1 coordinate 24,361, forward strand.
CGATAACCGCTTTGAAATAATCGCGGTTTCGGTTGACAGCGGCGAAGGAATGGGAGAACTGCCGACGATGCTGTTTAAGCTGCTGGGAATTATCAGGGTATATGCCAAGCCGCCCGGGAAAAAACCTGATATGAACGAGCCGTTCACGATACCCGCAGGGTCAACGGTTCATGATTTGGCTGTTAAGATTCACCGTGAACTCGCGGAAAAATTGAAACACGCCAGAATCTGGGGAACAAATGTTTACGAAGGCCAGAGTGTCCAGCGAAATCACGTCCTCAACGACAAAGACATTGTAGAATTGCACTTCGGATAATCACCCCTTATAATCTGCCTTCAACATTACATAATTTGTTTCGAAAACCTAAATGCAAAGGAGGCATTATGAACAGCATACGCTTAACTGTATTAGTTACAATTATCGCAACTGCTTTTGGAATTACCGCAGGCGGATGTGAAATGGGAACATCCCGCGGTAAATTAGTAAAACTGAAAAAAGATTACCCCATTGAAGCGGTGCCGCTGACGGATGTTACACTGACAGACAACTTCTGGAAACCGAAGATTGAGACAAACCGCACGGTAACAATACCCCATATTCTTAAGATGTGCGAGAAATCTGGGCGGATTAATAATTTCGCGGTCGCGGGGGGACTTGCGGAAGGAAAATTCCAAGGGCAATATCCTTTCGACGATACCGATGTATATAAAAGCATCGAGGCGGCGGCGTATTCGCTGAGCGCTTATCCGGACCCTAACCTCGAAAAATATCTCGATGAAATTATCACCAAAATAGCCGCGGCTCAAGAGAAGGATGGTTATTTATATACGGCAAGGACTATAAAAACCAAACGCCTCGAAAACTTTTACGGCAAGGAACGCTGGTCAAAACTGGAAGTAAGTCACGAGCTTTATAACTCCGGACATCTGTATGAAGCGGCTGCGGCGCATTACTTGGCAACAGGCAAACATAACCTGCTCGATATAGCGATAAAGAACGCTTGTTTGCTGGATAAAACTTTCGGGCCGAGCAAGCTGCACAAATGGCCCGGCCACCAGGAAGTCGAAATTGGACTGGTCAAGCTGTACCGGGTGACAGGTAACGAGAAGTATTTGAAACTGGCAAAGTTCTTTTTAGACGTGCGCGGGCCGGGGCACGGGGAATACAACCAGGCGCATAAAAAACCAGTTGACCAGAACGAGGCCGTCGGCCACGCCGTGCGTGCTATGTATATGTATAGCGGGATGACGGATATTGCCGCACTGGCTGGTGACGAAAGATATGCCAACGCAACAGCGCTGCTGTGGGACAACGTCGTCGGCAAAAAGATGTATATCACGGGAGGACTGGGAGCAAAAAGCGACGGCGAGGCGTTCGGCAAAAATTATGAACTTCCCAACGCGACGGCTTACTGTGAAACCTGCGCGGCAATCGGCAGCGCGATGTGGAATTACAGGATGTTCCGGCTGACGGGCGAGGCGAAATATCTCGATATATTCGAAAGGACTGTTTACAACGGCCTCATTTCAGGGGTATCGCTTAGCGGAGATAGATTCTTTTATGTCAATCCTCTCGAATCGAACGGTCACCAAAAACGCGTATCGTGGTTCACCGTTTCGTGCTGTCCGCCGAACGTCGCGAGGTTTATAGCAACGCTGCCGGGATATGTGTTCGCTAAAACGGACGACACGGTATATGTGAATTTGTTCGCCGCCTGCGATAGCACAATCAGGTTGAAGACCAACATCGTGCGAATAAAACAGGAAACGTGGTACCCATGGGACGGCGCCGTAAAAATAACAGTTGAGCCGACGGGGACAGGTAAATTTGCATTGGCGGTGCGAATCCCCGGCTGGGCACAGGGTAAACCCGTGCCGAGCTATTTGTATCAGTATGTTGACAGCAATGTATCGCCGATCGAATTTAAGCTTAACGGTCAGGTTATTCAGCCGATTATTAAAAACGGATTCGCCTTCATCGACCGGCAGTGGCAGAAGCGCGACGTTATCGAGATTTCGATGCCGATGCCGCCAAGATACGTCGTTGCGAATCCCAGCGTCGCCGCTGACGCAAACAAAATAGCGATTGAGAAAGGGCCGATTGTGTATTGTGCCGAATGGCCTGACAACGATGCCAATGTGCTTAACCTCGCCCTGATTGATACTTACCCTTTATGGACCGACATGATTAAGGACTTGTTGGGCGGTATCATGATAGTGCATGCCAAGGCATTGGCACCCGACGGCTCACGCCGAGACATAACGATGATTCCTTATTACGCCTGGGCTAACCGCGGACAGGGGACAATGGCGATATGGCTGGCGAAACCGACTGAAGAAATGCTGACGAGAATCGAAATCGACGCGGCCAAAACTAAAGAGCTGATATCAAAATTCATATACGGGCAGTTCATCGAGCACTTGGGCCGGTGCATTTACGGCGGAATCTGGGCGGAGATGCTGGAGGACCGAAAGTTTTTCTACCCAGTCAAGGATGAATATAAACCGTGGGGAACAGACAAAGACCCGCAGTGGAACGCGGGAGAATATAAATATCTAAAGGCCTCGCCGTGGAGGGTAATCGGGCCAGCTGGCACTGTAACGATGGATACAAATAACCCATACGTCGGCAGCCATACGCCGGTTATTCACCTGACAGGCGACGGCAGCGAGGCAGGAATCTCGCAGGAGGGTCTGGCGATTGCCAAAGACAAAGGTTACACGGGCAGAATAATACTGGCCGGAGACGAATCCGCCGGCCCTGTTATCGTACGAATAGTGCCTGACAAAGGTGACGCAATCAATATTAACATAGGCAAAATAGGCTCGGAATTCAAACCCTATCTGTTGGCTTTTACCGCGCCGGAGTCGAGCGACAATGTTCGCATTGAAATCACAGGCAAAGGCAATGGAATGTTCAAGATAGGGACACTATCGCTTATGCCTGCGGACAATATCAAGGGATGGCGAAGCGATGTCGTCGCGCTACTTAAGGAGCTTGATTCGCCGATATACCGCTGGCCGGGTGGAAATTTCGTCAGCGGCTACAACTGGCGCGACGGCATCGGAGAGCGAGACAAAAGACCACCCCGCAAAAACCCGGCATGGAAAGGTATCGAGCACGACGACGTGGGCATACATGAATTTATGGACCTGATGGAAATCATCGGGGCTGAACCCTACGTCGCGCTCAATACCGGCAAGGGAACAATTGAAGAAGCAGCAGCAGAGGTTGAATATTTCAACGGCTCGACAGATACGCCGATGGGAAAACTGCGTGCGGAAAACGGTCATCCTGAACTGTATAACGTCAAATGGTGGGCCGTGGGCAACGAAATGTATGGAAACTGGCAAATAGGGTATATGCCGCTTGAGCAGTACGTTAAAAAACATAACAGAATAGCCGAGGCGATCTGGAAGGTTGACCCGAACGCCAAGCTCGTCGGCGTCGGCAACGTCGGCAAATGGAGCGAAATGATGCTGAAGGTCTGCTCCAGCCATATGAACCTTCTCAGCGAGCATATTTACTGCAAAGAAATCAAATCAGACGTCATCAGGCACACTAAGCAGCTCGCCAATGAGATAAAACGCGTGGCAGATGCGCACAGAAAATACCGCAGGGACATCAATGAGATAGCGGGCAAAGATATCCGCATTGCGATGGATGAGTGGAACTACTGGTATGGCAATTACATCTACGGCGAATTAGGAACGCAGTATTTCCTCAAAGACGCCCTCGGCGTGGCGAACGGCCTGCACGAGTATTTCAGAAACAGCGACATTTATTATATGGCCAACTATGCCCAGACAGTCAACGTCATAGGCGCAATCAAAACATCCCGCACAGCATCAACGCTTGATACCACGGGAGTTACACTGAAACTTTACAGGCAGCACTTCGGCCAGATACCCGTCGAGGTCAAAGGCAGCAATATAGCACCCCTCGACGTTGCGGCGGCGTTAAAATCAGACCGAAAGGCGATAACAATCGCAATCGTCAACCCGACGGATAAACAGCGTGAGTTGCCGATTGAATTGAAAGGCGTTAAGGTTGCGGACAAGGGGAAACTTTGGGTTATAGCGGGTACAGACCCGATGGCGCGTAATGTGCCGGGTAAAGAGCCCAAAGTTGTGATCGAGGAAAAGACGGCAGAGGGATTATCGAATAAACTTAAAGTGCCTGCGCTTAGCATCAGTATTTATGAATTTGCAATAGAATAAGTTAAAAGGTGAAAGATGGAATGCCGGAAAAAGGAAAATTTGAAGAATTGCACCTGCACGTATGCTGGCTGTGATAAAACAGGTATGTGCTGCGAGTGTATCGCGTATCACTTGTCATCGAGACAATTACCCGGCTGCTGCTTCCCGCCGGAGGTCGAAAAAACATACGACAGAAGTTTCAAGGCATTCGCCAAGGCGTGGAAATTGTAAAAATGCGAAAGGCCGGGCGATTGAAGCGTCCGGCCTTTTTGTTTTCGTGCAAAACTGGGATTGGCAATCAGTAATCGAGCAATTCATCCGGCCAGTTCTTGCTCAACACGTTCACTAATTTGCCTTCGGCGTCGAGAATAACGATTTCCTTTCGCCGATGAGGGACATTCGGGTCGGCAGTCAGAAAATGAGATTTCTCAGAGACAAGGCAGGAAAACTGCCTCAAACCTTTCCACTCGACGTTGAGCTTGGGCGGTGAGTCGTCCCCAAATCCTTCGTTGGCGTCAACAATAATCTTCGACGACTCTAAATCGGGGCCGAGGGCGTAAATACCAAGAGTGTTTTTCTTTCCCGAGAAAAGAATTTTCCGCGAATCCTGCGACAAGGCAAAAATATGAGTGTTACCCTGTACGAAATCCACCGCTATTTGCGGAAGTATATCGCTTACCGAACCAGTAAGGGTATCGCAGCAAAATACTGAACCCTGCTCATCGTTAATCTTGCCGGATGGCAGCTATATCTTAGCCGACGAGAAAAATATCCTGTTATCCCGCGCATACACGACCTTCATCCACGAATAATACACAATGCCCGCGTATGCCTTTGTCGGCCCATTGCAGATACACCTCGATTGCGAACCGCCCGAATCGGCCTTTTCGACAGACACAAGAAATCGGCCATTGGCCTCAGCTATTGTCTTTTCGAAAAGTGAGCCAAGGACAAGTTTCTGGTCCTTAAAATTCTTATCCTCAGGCTCAAGATAAGCGATCGCTCTGGAATCCTGCCTGAAATCGTAGCCGATTGCCGCCGCCGTTGCCACATGCGCCGCGTTAATATTCTCCGCCGGACAGGCCACATAAAGCTCGAAGCCGGTTTCGAATGTCTTCTCATTAGAGCGGTTAGTGACATAACCGATAAGTTTAGAATTAGGCGAGAATCGTATATACCAGAGCTGCTGAGAGCTTGTCGCCAGGATTTTTCTGCTGTTCGGATCTGCGGCCTGCGCCAGTACAAGCTGATAGCATGAAAGCATTTTCTCTTTTATTTTTTTCGTCAGCTCAGGACCGATTGTCTGCAGGAGCTGCGTATCGCCCTTTTCGACCACATACCGGCTTACCCATGCGGTATGCTGTTCATTAAATTCGTCTTTGTTAGCGCCAAGCTGGGGCAATTCGCCGTTTTTAATTCCTTCGTTTAGAATCTTTTGCTTGAGGATTTCGGCGTGTGCTTTGATTTCCTGAAGCTGCGGCGCCGGCAGAAGACCGAGAGTTTTGCTGAAATCATCGACTGTGGTTATTGCCCCGTATGCGAACTGTGAGCCATCCGGCGAAATGGCGGGCCAGTCGGCTGTCGTTTCCTTATCCGCAATTTTTGTGAGCGACCCGTTACCGCCATCTACAAGGAACAATGCTCCTTTTTTGCTGTAAATGCCCCTGCTGCCGTCTGTATTCCACTGCAGAGATGTCTCCGGAATACAGCCGGCGATGAATGCCGCGAGAATATATGAGGCGGCAAGTGACAATCTGATAAGGTTTATCTTAGTCATAGTGTTTCTCCTAATGTTTTTTATTTTCAATAAACAGCCAGATTGCCAACGCGGCGGTAACTATACACGCCAGAACACTCATCCACATTGGCATCTCAATCGTATTGGCTGTGACTTTTACTTGAAAAATAAACCGTAATAAATGTGTTATTGAAACAAGAAGCAGAAATATCACCGCGACAGCTGTGGATGGCTTCATAATTATTCTCCTTTGTTAAAAACTTATTTCTTAAGGTATTGTTTGTAAACGTTGAGCATCTCCGTATAACTGATATTAGTCTGAACCGCCGGCCTTAACTGCCTCACCGTCGTCGCCTTCTGCTGCCAGAAACTGTCTGGATTCTTCTTGGAAATTGTATATGCCGAAGGCGCCCCAGCGTAAACAGCTTTTGAAGATGGCGCCGGTGATATCTCCTTTGACCATCGCCCCGCTGCAAATACGAGGATAATGACCGCGGCAGCCGCGATTAGCCGGCCAGGGGTAAAAAACCATTGTTTCGGCTGGGCGATTTTGAGAGCAGCATCAAAATTCCGCGATGCCCTTTCGGCAATCAGGGCAACATTCGGCGGGACATCAGTCCGGCCGATTTTATTCAGGATTTGTTCCAGTTTTTCTTCATTCATTTCAGGACTCCGTTACATTCATCGCAGAAAGATTATTCCGCAGTGTGTTAATCGCCTTTGACACATGCGACCGGGCTGTCTCTTCAGAGCAATCCAGCTTATCCGCTATAACGCTGTAATCGGACTGGTCGATATACCGCATAACAATCGCCACCGCCTGCTGTTCGGGCAGCCTGGCAACTTCCTTTCTTACAAGGTTGAGGATTTCCTCATCAACGGTTTCCCCGGCTGCAGGGCTTTTAAGCACGTTCGGTTTTAGTACCTGGATGTCTTTACCGGTGCGATTACGCCACGCTTTTGAGTTGGCGGATAGCGCTATCCGATAAATGTATGCGCCTGCATCCGGTCCTGTGAGTTTTTCAAGATTCATCCAGATGGCCAGAAACGCGTATTGAATCGCCTCATCAAAAATATCGGTATCGCAGGTAAGTTTCCACAGGGTGTTCGTAAGATAGCCGATGTACTCATTCTTTAGTTTTTCAAAGAGCTCTAATCGCTTTGAATATCTCATTTAAAAAACCTTTTAACTGAGTTCCCGGAAATCCTGTTTCCACATAATAATAACCGCAGAGCGGATGATTTGTGTAAATGTTTATGGTGAATTTACTGTCTTTAGCGGCTGAAATTCAACGCTCTGGCTGGTTTTTCATGAGCAAATTGAGGTTTTCGCGGGCTTTTTGAAAATTCGGGTCGATTTGCAGGGCTTTTCTGTAACACTCAATCGCCTCGTTGTTTTTACCCTGATTTTGGAATAAACTGCCGAGGTGGGTGTGCATTTCCGCGTCGTTGGGCCGGGCCGCGAGGCTAATACGGCACTGCTCGATTGCGGCGTCGAAGTCGCCTTTGGAGGCCAGCGCGACACTGAGATTGTAACGCGCAAAATCAGCTGTCGGCTCAATTTTAAGCGCGATTTGGTATTGCTCTATTGCCTCGTCGAATTTACCAAGGTTTTGCAGTGCCCTGCCGTAGTTGTTACGGATTTCATAAGAATTGGGCAAATCTCGAACCGCCTGCTCCAGAACTTTCGCGGCTTCTTTATATTTGCCCATCGCGCCAAGAGCATTACCGTAGTTGTTGAGTATATGAACGTTGCTTTCGGTGACCGCCAGAGCCCGCTCAAAGAGCAGAACGCTGTTTTTCCAATATATCAATTGCACAGTCGTTAAAACGGTGCAGGCCAAAAGAATTAGAGTCGCCGAAGCCCCGAGAATGTATTTTTTTAACGGGATATTTTCAAGCAGGTCCGCGGAGGCGAAAACTAACATTATAAAAAGTCCCGTTAAGGGAACATACGTGTACCTGTCGGCAAAGGCCTGCACGCCAACCTGGATGATTCCTATGACGGGGACAAGCGTGCCTAAATACCAGAGCCACCCGACGACAAGATATTTGCGCCGGCGATAGTTATACAAAACCAGAAGGGTTATCAGGACAAGAACAGCTGCGGAAAGCAAAACCATGACGATTGATATGCCCTGACTTGAGTATGGATACAAAACGGCCAGGCGAGTCGGCCAGAACATTTTTTCGATATAGACAAAATAAGAGCATATCGCATTGGCCAGCCGAACATTAAAAGGCACTATATCCGCCTCCAGGACCGCCCCGCCTTTCTGTTGAACAAGAAAAGTAGTTACACTCGACGCAACGGACAAAACAATCAGGGGAATCTTCTCAATAACTAAATTTAGAATTGAGAATTTAGAATTTAGATCTGCTGGTTGCCGATTTAAAATCGAAAATCGAAAATCGAAAATCGACATTCTCTGAAGGGGCCAGTAATCGAGAAGCAGCAGAACAAACGGCAGGGTCACCAGCATCGGCTTGGCTAACAGGCCGAGTGCGAAAAAGACAACCGCAAGAATATAACGGCCCGCCGAAGGACACTCGACATACCTCACGTAAGCCAGCATCGTTAACAGCCATAACAGTGTGCTAAGGACGTCCTTTCGCTCGGCAATCCATGCAACGGATTCCACGTGCAGAGGATGAAGCGCAAACAATGCCGCGATAAAAGCGCTTTGCCAAAGGGCCTTTGTCATACGGTTGAAAACAATGAATAAAAGCAATGTGTTCGCGGTATGAAACAGGATATTGACGAGGTGAAGGGAACCGGGCTTGACGCCGAAAAGCCGGCAATCCAGCATAAGCGACAGCCACGTAAGCGGATGCCAGTTGGCGCCGCGGTCCGTAACAAACGCCCATTTGATACCCTGCCAGCTTAACCCCGACTTAACCTGGGGATTATTGGTGACATAAACGTCATCGTCGTAGCGCACAAACTCGTGATTGCGAACCGGCAAATAGACGACTAAGGTCAGCAAAGCAAGAGTTAATAAAATCGGCAGTTGAACCTTTTTATTACTGAACGCCATCATTATTTATTAGTGTATATGAGATTAACCGTTTAAGGCAAATTAAAATATCAGCTAATTTGAA
>JBFZBL010000069.1:0-15300 GCA_041308485.1 Phycisphaerae bacterium
AAAAGATCTTATTGGGCCGGTTGGCTTCCGTATGCACCAATATGCTCCATATGATTTAAAATTGAGAGGCATGGAGGGTTCTTTGGTAGATGTGGGCACCATTCACATGACGCCCTTAAGAGAAGATCATCTGGTTGCTCTAAAGGGTAAAGTTGTCCTGGAAGAAAATGGTGATTCTTCTCAGGCAGTCTTATATTTGAGCGTAAGAGATGGCCCCGTAAATACCCCGCACAACGGAACTTCCGGACGCAGGTATTGGCCTAAATCCATAGAGATACATGCGCTTGAAAATGGTCTTATCGAGGCATCCGGATTTTCACCAATTAGCTACTACTGCAGAGTCGAGGCGCCAGGTTACCTTACAAAAGTGTTCCCTATTGAATTTAATGCGGGACAAACATTTGATTTAGGAACAATTACACTCGAAATACCAAGGCAGATTCTGTTGTCCTATATTGTTTCAGCAGAACCGCCTTTTGATTTGAGTAACTTACAAACAGCGTCAATACCGGCAGGAACGAGATGGAAAGCTTTGGATAATAAGGAATGCTATGGCTGGGATTTGGAATTCGCGCAAGATAAGGGTTCTATAATAATGAAGTATTCTTATGCCCCTTGTTTTCTACGGGATTTAGGGAAGGGCGAGATAGCCGATTATGTAAATGTTGACAAAACGAAAATTGGGCAAAACCAGCCGCAGAATCAGAAGGCAAAGAACGAACACATTTATTTGCTTAATCAGGAACATTGGAAACGATGGGTGTTATTCAAGGTCGTTATAGAATGACTTGTTATGGTTGCCGATTCATAGCAGCCTTCATGTTGAAGACAGAAGTCAACCGAGCCATACAATCGCGAATTAACAAATCCGCCAAAATGACGGCGGACCCCTGCTAAAAACATGCAGGGGCAGGCAAAATAGTTGTATCCAATTGGTTATTTTTAGTACCTCCTGCAAACACAGGCAGGAAAAGAATTATTCTGCCTAAATGTCCTTTCACAAGTAAATAAACTGGCCGCCGAAGGAGGGGCCAACTAATGAAGATGCTGCTCGCCAAAAAAAAATATTAGGGTATATATTATTATCGTTATGATTTTGCTGTCGGCAATATCTACGGAAAACAGTTTGGGAGTCGGCGGCGATATCGAGCAGGGATTATTGCCCGGCGACATTGAATTATTAGGCAAAATAGTCGAGGACATCTGCTTCAACAACGCAGAAAAATATTTCGCGATGTCACTCGATTAGTGTCCGTTTATCAGAATTTATATGTTACCGTAACTCCGACAGCCACTGCCTCGTTGCGATAATCGGGGTCACTCAGGTAGTTACGCTTGTTGTAATCCTTGTTAAAGAGACCGAGCAGGTTGTAGCCGGTGACGCCCACGGTCAGATTCTTGCTTGCTTTATACTGCAGGCCGAGGTCCAGATAATAGTTGCCGGAATAAGCCGCATCCCATCCTGGTTCCATAATAGGATATGGTCCGGCAATAGAGACCTGGTATTTGTTCAGGTCCTTCTGCCCCGGGAATCCCCAGTAGATACGTAATGAGCTGTCGAGTGTCCATTTGTCGTCGATTTTATGCTGTAAATTCAGCTTGGTAATGTTGTTGGACCAGTTTGCAAGGTCATCACCGTAGCCATATGGTTCGGCGGTAATGATGGTAGAGTCTTTACCATCCGACAGGTCGAAGTCAATAAGTTTTGTATATGAGTGAGATACCGTCAGGCGAGTTTTCTCGGTGTGGTAAGTGGCCTCGAATTCGATGCCCCAGTCCTTTTGCGTTCCGATGGTGGTATTCTGTGCAGCGGTCTGATCCCAAGAGATGCGTTCCAAACTGTAGTGGTAGAACAGCGACGAGGCCAATTCAAGGTTTTTACTTTGCTGCCGTTCATAGCGGAATTCAACGCTGCCGAGTTTCTCCGGATCGCTGTTGCCGCCACCGGCGTTGGCCTGTGCCTTCATTTCCTCTTCGAAGTTCGAACGCACCGACTCCGACCACATCAGCTTATACGTGTCTTTGTCGGTGGGTGTATGGACTACCGCCGCGCGTGGGGAGTACATCGCGCTTGTGTATGTATGGTTGTCAATTCGACCGCCGAGGAATGTGGTCCATTGGTCGTTGATGGTCCACTGATGTTCGCCTAAGAATGAATACATATTTGTTGACCACTGGGGCATAGGACTCAGCCGGGTGTCGCGTGGTTCTTCAATGGGCCAATTGGAGTTGTTGTTACCAAGCTCGGAATGTAAATACTCGGTGCCAAGAGCAACTCTGTGCTGGTCATTAAGCTGCCATTTCAACACTGCCTTGCCAATATATTTATCCTCACTGTAGTCCTCTCTGATGTCTGAAGAAGAAGCGACGTAAGATGAGCCTAATGTTCTTATCATACTTAACGTGTCATAGCTGAATGCGTAATCAATGTCGATGTCATTGGTCAGTTCCTGTTTATATCCTATGTAGCCGGTCAATTGTTCATAACCGTAACTTTGGACGTTCATCCTGGGAATAGCAGTGAGGTCCACATTAGGCCAGTTGGCCCAATTCATGTAAGGCCAGATGTCGAACCAGCCAAACGGAGGTCGGGCGACTTCCTTGGTGTACCAGTTTATCTGTTGGCCGCCGCGAGTGTAACGTGCCCACATGTCCCAGTTGTCTCTTGTTATCTGGGCGTACAGCTTTACTGGCGAATAGCCATCGGTGGATTCATGGTCATTAACGACTGGCCCCGTATATGCGTGGCCGGCCTGTGTCCCGTCACCGGGCAGGCTGAAGGCATCATGCCCACCACCTCCAAAATCGAATTGTGGCCCGGAGGGCATATCAACAGCGTAGATTTGAGGGGCGGTTTGCTTATTAGCTCCGTTATATTTACCAATACCTGTGTATATGAACAGACCGCCATCGTTGTCATCAAATGCCTGGCCGTGTTTTACTTCACCCGTATAGAATTCCTCGACAGCACCCAGTCGGCTGGTAACTTCTGTACCTCGGAATGTTTCGGCGTTGCAGGTAATAATGTTAATAACCATCGATATGGCGCCCGGGCCATACAAAGCCGAGCCGGGGCCTCGAACGACGTCAATGTGATGAATGTCGCCGAGAAGCGGCAGGTCGCGCTCGCTAAGCGCCCCGTAGTGGGTACGCTCATTCATAACGCGCCCATTGACCAGCAGCAGATACTTGTCATCGCGGTCGTTAATTATCCCGCGAAGCCCAAGATGGTCGGATTCCCAGTGCGCTCTTATCCACTGGAGGTTGGGAACGTAAATATCGAGCAGCTCAAATAAGCTGCGGGCACCGGAGCCTTGAATCTGGTCAGCGGTGACGGTTGTGACCGCCGCAGGAACAAGACGCGGCCTCGTATCTGTCAGTGTGGCGGTCGATTTAATCTCGACATTCATCAACTCTTCAATGGACAACGCGGTCAAATCATCTTTTTCATTCGTTTCCTTTTGTTCTGCCGCGAGCATCTGCGCAGTTGCCGTAAAAATAATCAGCATCGAAGACAGTAATAATACTTTCGCCAGTATTTTGTCGTTTCGCTTTATTTGTCCGCCCATCATTCGAACCCTTTTTAAAGCGTTTTTGAAGACCAAAAACGCACCTTTCACAGAATGCTGTTTCATCGGCTTAGAAAAGGGCTGATTTAATCAATTAAGATTACTGAAAACAGCGTTTTCGCGGCAACGCATTATTGTGTGCTAATGCGAACATAACCTGTTGCAATTAAAGGGTTTGTGCGCACAGAAACAACGGCTTGAATTTCAACAGTCCTGTAATATTTATTTGAGGCGATTCCCAAAAGAAAGCAGTCCGATAAAACTATACGCGATAAAGACAGAATTGTGACATCTGTAATGCGAAGATTTGACTATTGGGAACGATTGATTAATCTTTGCCGGCCTGAGATTAGAATTTATAGGTAAGAGAAACCGCAATCGCGACGGCATGGTCGCGATAATCCACGTCGCTCATATAGTTGCGTTTATTGAGGTCCTTGCTGAAAATTCCAAGCAGGTTGTAACCGGTAACGCCTATGGTCATGTCCTTGCTTGGCTGATATTGCAGGCCAAGATCCAGATAATAGTTGCCGCGAGCATTCTTTTCCCACCCTGGTTCAACAGCGGGGTTTACCGTGCCCCAGTAAGCGTCCGGCGGCGTGTTTGCGAGCGTATATTTGTTTAAGCTTTTCATACCGGGGAATCCCCAGTAAATGCGCAATGACGCGTCGAAGGTCCATTGGTCACTGAGCTTTTGCTGTAATGCCAGCTTGGTAAGATGATTGGACCAGTTGGTCAGGTCGCTGCCGTAACCGTAGGGATCGGTGCTGGTGTAAGTAAGAATACACGGGTCATCAAGATTGAAACTGTAAAGCTTCGTATAACTATGGGAGAGGAGCAAACGTGTTGTCTCGGTGTGGTAGGATGCCTCAAGTTCAACGCCGTATTCTCTTTGGGTTCCAGTGGGAACAGCGGCCATATCGCTCTGGCTCCAGTCAATAACTTCGAGGTTGTAGTGGACAAATAACGACGCAGCTATGTCAAAATTCCTGCTTTGCTGTCTTTCATAACGCAACTCAATGCTGTCAAGTTTTTCCGGTGTGCTGTTGCCTCCACCGGCATCAGCTTGCGCCTTCATATCCCCCTCGTAATTAGCGCGGACGGAGCGAGACCACATTAACTTATATGTGTCTTTGTCATTGGGGGTATGGACTATCGCCGCACGAGGAGAGAACATCTGGTCAGTGTATGTATGGTCATCCAGCCTGGCGCCAAGGAATGTAGTCCAGTTGCTGTTAATATTCCACTGCCATTCACCCAACAGCGAGTACATATTGGTTGACCATCTCGGCATTAGCCCCTCCGGATTTGATCCACTAGTGAATGCGTATGTTCTCGCTTCTTCATTGGGCCAGCCGAGGCTTTTCATGCCAAGCTCTTTATGTGACCACTCAGAGCCAAATGCGACTTTGTGCTGGTCATTGGGACGCCAGTTCAATATCGCTTTACTCAGGTACTGGTCTTCTCGGAAGGCATCTTTTATGAAATCGGTGTCCACCACGCGTTCGAAATCGGTCAGATTATAGCTGAAGGAGTAATCGATATCGAGATTGCCGGTCAGTTCCTGTTTACGCCCGATATAGCTGGTTATCTGCTGATAACCGGAACTGTAATAATCAAAAGGAGGAGTGCCGTTGAGGTGAGGATAGGGCCAGGTGCTCCAATCCACATAATCCCAGATATCTGCCCAGCCAAACGGCGGCATCGAGATTACCCTTGGAGCCCAGACATACTGTTTGCCGCCGCGAGTGTAACGTCCCCAGATGTCCCAGTCATCCCTTGTAATTTCGACATGTATTTTTACCGGAGGCAGGTCGCGGTGGGTTTCGCCGTCATTGCTAATCGACTGATTTAAAAACCGTTCGCCTGATTTATACCCGCTGCTTGGCAAAACTAAATCGTCGCCCCACCATCCGCCCGTAAGATCCGGGGTAAGCAGCGACCCGTCGGGCAGGTCAACAGCGTACACCTGAGGAGCGTTGTGTTTGTCAGCGCCTGGATAATTACCGATACCGGTGTACACAAAAAGGCCGCCGTCGTTGTCGTCAAATTTCTGGCCATGTTTCACTTCGCCGGTGTAAAATTCCTCGAAGGCGCCAAGCCGGCTGGTAATTTCTGTGCCCTGAAAGGTATCAGCGTTAAAGGTGATAATGTTAATAACCATTGACACGGCACCTGGGCCATACATAGCCGAGCCGGGGCCGCGAACAATATCGATGTGATGAATATCGCTGAGCAGCGGCAAATCTCGTTCGCTAATCGAACCATAGTGGGTGTACTCATTCATAACTCGCCCGTTAACGAGCAACAGGTACTTGTTCTCGCCGTAAATCCCGCGAAGGCCTATATGGTCAGCTTCCCAGTGCTGTCGTATCCATTGCAGGTTGGGAACGTAAATATCGAGCAGCTCATTCAAACCGCGTGCTCCGGAGCCCTTAACCTGTTCAGCGGTGATGGTTGTTATCGCCGCAGGAACAAGACGCGGCTTTGTATCCGTAAGCGTAGCTGTTGATTTAATCTCGATATTCATCAGGTCTTCCATGGACAGCTCGGTCAAATCAGTTTTCTCTTTCGCCGCAAATGTCTGCGCGGTTGCCGAAAAAACAATCAGCGTCGAAGACAGCAATAACACTTTCGCCAATATTTTTTCGTTCCGTCTTATTTGCCTGTTCATAATTCAAATCTTTCAAAGTGTTTTTCTGAAAACTGAAAACACCTCCTGCACGGAGTATTATTTAATCGGTCTATCAGAATACTGATTTAATCAATTAAGGTTACTGAAAACAGTGACTTTTGCGGCGACGCATTATTGTGTGCCAATGCGAATGTAACCTGTTGCAATTAAAGGGTTTGTACGCACAGAAATAACGGCTTTAATTCCAACAGTTCTGCAATATTTATCTGAGGCGATTTCCAAAAGAAAGGAGTCCGATAAAACTATGCGATACAAAGACAGAATTTGGACATCTATAATGCGAAGATTTGACTATTGGGAATGATTGATTAGTATTTGCCGGCCCGGGTATCGTGGATGGCTGGGACTGGCTTGAGATATTTGAACAGCTCGAATGACTCGCCGGATGGCCCTCTGAAAAACGCTATTCTTACGCCCCCCATAAGATTCGGGTCATCTATAAATTGAATCATAACTTATGATTTTCTGCATATAAAAAAAGGTCCCGCCTTTCGGGCGGGACCACAGGTTTTTCGTCAGGGGAAATCTTTAGGAAGGTTTGACGTTAGTCGCTTCCGGGCCTTTTTTGCCCTGGGCAAGGTCGTATTGGACCGCCTGGCCTTCCTTTAATGTACGAAATCCCTCCGCAGCAATCTTGGAATGATGAACAAACACATCCTCGCTGCCGTCATCCGGAACGATGAAACCAAACCCTTTTTTCTCATTGAACCATTTTACTTTACCTGTAGCCACGTTCTTCTCCTTTTAACCCATACTACCGATTCCTCGCTGTTTACCAAAAGCGCTCTTCCGAGGATAGTTAAAAAAGCGCCCTTTACACGGTGACAAAATATCCCAATACATTTCAGGATTCAACATTTTTTTTGAGGAATTTTTGACATTTCATACAGCAGGCGGACTGCATAGTATCCCTCGTTAAGCGGCCCAAAAAGTGTCGGATAGGCGCCATTGCCGTATATCCACCCCCTGCTCACCTTGCTGGAGCCCGAAAAATAAGGGTTTTTGCTTTACTTAGACAAGGTTGGGAGGTATATAAGAGGTTTCTAATGTGCCAAAAGGACTTGACATAGCACAGGATTTGGATTAAATTCCTGCGTTTGGTCTTTGGCGTTTGATATCAATAGGTGACTGTTTAATTAAGGTTTTTGGAGGTTTTTGTGGCTAAAGAGTTGGCAAAAGAGTTGATTAGTGCAGGCGTCCACTTCGGACACAGCGCGAACCGCTGGAATCCCAAGATGAAGCCTTTTATCTTCGGCAAGCGAGGCCAGATACACATTATCGATGTGCGCAAAACACTTGCGGGCCTGATAATTGCCAAGAAACTGCTCGTTGACGTAGTAGCCTCGGGCAAAGATGTTGTATTCGTGGGAACCAAGCGGCAGGCACAAAAAGCCGCTGAGGCCGCGGCGACAAAGTGCGGAATGCACTGCGTCTCGGACCGATGGCTTGGCGGCACACTCACGAATTTCAGGACGATACGGTCGCGTGTTCAGCGGCTGGAAGAACTGGAAGGGATGCAGGACGCCGGGACACTCGAGTCACAGAGCAAAAAGCAGGCGTCTCGGCTGAAACGCGAACTGCGGAAAATAAAAGGCAACATGGAAGGAATACGCAAGATGGGCCGGCTGCCCGGCGCCGTCATTGTAGTCGACGGCAAAAAAGAATATCTCGCCCTTCGGGAAGCGAGGAAACTCGGCATAACAACGGTGGGAATAATTGATACCGATTGCGACCCAGACACCGTGGACGTTGTGATTCCAGCCAACGATGATTCGATAAGAGCGGTAAGCCTGTTACTCGACGAGCTTGCAGATGCGGTAGCCCATGGCAAAACAATGGATACGATTCGCAAGGACGTCGCGTCCAAACCCAAGCACATCAGGTCAAAAAGAGCGGTAATGGCTCGCGCGGACAAGACAGAAACCGAACCGGCACCTGAAGAAGCGGGCGAAACACCCCAAACAAACAGCGGATCCGCCTAAAGGCGAGCCGCAGGCCTCGCGGCCTTCGAGCCGAGGGGTTTCGCCATCCCTTAGGGATGGCGGAAAGAAACAATAAGCGGGAAACAATAAAACCAAAAGGTTTTTTAGCAGGAGTTTTTGAAATGGCGGAAATTTCGGCGGCACAGGTAGTTAAACTTCGCAAGATGAGCGGCCAGGGTATGATGGACTGCAAAAAGGCGCTCGAAGAGTCGAACGGTGACATTGAAGCAGCAATGGCAATACTTCGGAAAAAAGGCCTTGCGACACTGGCCAAACGTGCGGAGCGTGAAACTACCCAGGGACTGGTGGTCAGCAAAGCAACCACGGACGGCAAAACCGCGGTGCTGGCCTCGCTGTGCTGTGAGACGGACTTTGTCGCCAACAGCGACGATTTCAAGGCCGCGGCGGAAAAATTGGCCGAATACGGACTGGTCTGTGCCCAAAATAACGGCGTCGAGAACATTCTGGCGACAGTCGTCGGCGATAAAAAGTACAGCGACGTTATCACAGAACTCGTAAGCAAAACCGGCGAAAAAACCGAAGTCGGTGACTACGCTAAATTCCGGCTCGACGGCGACGGACTTATATGTGTTTATGTGCACTTCAACAAAAAAGTCGGAACGATGCTGGAAATCGCCGCAAGCGACTCGAAAACGGCCTCATCGGAAGAATTAAAGCGGACCGGCGCCGATATCGCGATGCACATTACCGCCACGAAACCCCTTGCTTTGGACAAATCGGGCATCGACCCCAGGGTGATTGAGCAGGAAAAGAGTATCTACGCCGACCAGGTGAAAAATAAGCCGGCCAATATCGTAGAAAAAATAGTCGAAGGCAAAATGAAAAAATTCTTCGAGGACAATTGCCTGCTCGACCAGAAATTCGTAAAAGACGACACTAAAACAGTAGCCCAAGTGCTGGAAGATGCGGCAAAGTCGGCGGGCGGCAAGGCGACGTTAAAGCAATTCGTCAGATTCGACGTCGGATAAGCTGTTTGTCGGATATATCTTCGCCGACCAAAAGGATGTGGGAAACGAAATAAATGCCAGCGAGCAAATACAAGCGTGTTCTGCTCAAGTTATCAGGGGAGAGTTTTTGCGAACAGGGCGGTTTCGGTATTGACGGCGAACATCTCGAATCGATAGCGGCCAGAATCGCCGAGGTTAACAAGCTTGGTCCTCAGGTGGCTGTCGTGGTGGGAGCGGGGAACTTCATCAGGGGGGAAAAATTCTCACAAAAAACAATGATACCGCGCAACACCGCGGATTATATGGGGATGCTCACGACCATTATCAATGCCTGCGCCCTGCAGGAGTCGCTCGAAAAAACCGGGACAGACACCCGCGTGATGAGCGCGATAGAAGTCGAGGCGATGTGCGAGCGGTTTATTCGGCGAAGAGCACTGCGGCATTTTGAGCAGGGAAGAGTAGTGATATTAGCCGGCGGGACAGGCAATCCGTTTTTCACAACCGATACCTGCGCGGCCCTGCGGGCGGCGGAGCTTGACGCCGACCTGCTTATAAAGGCAACGAAGGTTGACGGCGTTTACAGCGACGACCCGCAAAAAAGTCCCAATGCGAAACTTTTTGACAAACTGTCATACCAGGAGGTTCTTGAAAAAAATCTCCGCGTAATGGACCATTCAGCCGTAAGCTTGTGCCGGGACAACAAAATTCCGGTCATTGTGCTGAACATCTTCAAGAAAGGCAATTTGACCAAGGCGATTCTCGGCGAATCTGTAGGAACCGTTATTTGTTAGAGGCAGGAGGCCGGCTATGCCCGTTAATAAGATAATAACAGACAGCGAAGCCAAAATGAAAAAAGCTATAGATGTCCTGGGCGACGAATTCAAAGGCGTTCGCACGGGCAGGGCATCGACGGGACTGGTTGAAAATCTGAGGGTCGAATACTACGGGAACCCTACGCCTTTGAAGGCGCTGGCGGCCCTGTCGACACCCCAGCCGGATATGATTCTGGTCAAGCCCTTCGACCCAGGGTCAATCAAGGATATAGAAAAGGCGATACAGGCCAGCGACCTGGGTTTGACGCCGATGACGGACGGCAAGGCGATACGGCTGACTGTCCCGCCTTTGAGCGAAGAACGGCGCAGGCAGCTGACGCATCAGGTAAAGGGAATGGGTGAGCAGACAAAAATAAGCGTTCGCAACGTCAGAAGAGATGAAATAAAGACACTTGAGAAGGAAGAAAGCAGCAAGCTCATAACCAAAGACGACCTCGAGAAAGGCAAAAAGCAACTCGACGATTTGACCAAGCAGTACACCGACAAAGTTGACCACGTGGTTAAACACAAGTCGGACGAGATAATGCAAAGTTAGCCGTAATTCGGACGACAAATGATATTAGCCGTCCCCGTATTTTTTGATAGTGAGGCCGATGGACAATGGACGGAGTCAATTGGGCCTGTTATCATTCCTTACATTGCACTGATTCTCTCTGAATGATATTGATTTGAAACATTTTTGGGGATTGTCTTATGGAACCTGTGGAAAACAACAAAACTGCAGCCAGTAAAAAAACCGGCAAAAAGATACTTAAAATCGCGGCCGGCACAGTAGTAATTTTGCTTCTGCTTTTGATTGTGCTTGTGGCGTTCGTCGTGCCGGCGTATGTCTCCAGCGAAAGCGGACGAAAGCTGATACTCTCGAAGGCCAACGCTTCCGGCGCGGGAGCTATCGATTTCGCCAAGCTGTCGATGAGCTGGTTTAAGGGCATAAGCGTCAGCAATATCAGCTTCAAAAACGCCGACCAGGGCGTTTCTGTCGCTGTAAAAGGCGTCTCGACCATGCCCAATTACGGCGCTCTTCTGGCCGGCAACCTTTCCTTCGGCGAAACGGTCATCGATGAGCCGAAGGTGGAAATAGATGTCGATAAAATGAAAGAAAAAGTAGCCGAGACGCAAAGAACCGCCGCTAAACCGGCAGCTAAAGGCAAAGCTAAGTCCTCAGCCGGCCTGCCAATCAAAAAAATAGACCTCGTCGTAAAAGACGGGGACGTAAAAATAAAAGACAAACGCGGCGCAGTCGAGGTCTCGAACATAAACACCAAAGTGGCCCTTCTCGGACCCGGTGAAAAAACAACTCTGGCCCTGGACGCCAGTATCGCGGGGCAGGGAGCTGCCTCGACGGTAACCGCCCGCGGCGACGTGACTCCGGGTAAAAACTGGGACTTAAGCAAAGCAAACGCAAATATTACAGCCGACGTGAATAATCTGAACTTGAGTCAGCTGGAATCGATATTGGCTATCGTGGGCGTTGACTTAACGGCCAAAGGCACCGTTTCGGCGCATTTGAAAGGCGAAATGAAAAACGGCATCGTGGAAAACGCCGGGGTGGATATCCAGGGCAGTGCCCTCGAAATAACCGCCCCACAGCTAAAGGGGGACACAATAAAAACCGGCATGCTGAACATCGCGATGGAAATGAGCCAGCAGGGAAATCTTGTCAACATCAGAAAAATGAGTGTTGCGACCGACTGGCTCAAGGCCGAGGCCAGCGGCTCAGCACCAATGAATATGGCGTCTGTTTCGGAATTTATGAAGCCTGACTCGAAGTACGAATTAAAGGCAAATCTCGAATGCGACCTGCCCGTTGTGGCAGCAATGCTGCCCAAAACGCTTGGTCTCAAAGAACAAACTAAACTGACGGGCGGCAAACTCCTCGGCAGCGTGCAAACCCTCAGCGAAGCGGGCACAAAAAAGCTCGCCGGACAGGTAAGTGTCGAAGGTCTCGCCGGGATGGTCGAAGGCAAACCAGTATCGCTTTCCGAGCCGGTTCAGGCGCAGGCGAAAATAACAACCGAGGGCGACCAGATAAAATTCGAGAAAGCTGGTGTTTCGTCCTCGTTCGCAACGGTCAGCTGCACGGGCACTATGGAGTCGTTTAACTACGATGCGCAGACAGACCTTGCCATGCTCTCCCGTGAGCTGGGCCAGTTCGCTGACCTCGGCAAATACAAACTCGCCGGCCAGCTCTGGGCCACAGGACTACTAGCCAACAACACAAAAACGACTATGGTTGTCTGCCGGTCGAGCATAGCGAATCTGCGGGCAAGTCCGACGGCGGACATAACGATAAATGAGCCTAATACGTCAATTGCTCTCACGGCGGCCATTGACAAGACAACCAACGTCCTTTTGATAAAAGAATTGAAGGCCGACACGAGCATGGGACAGTTTGCCGTAAAAGACGGCCGGCTGCCAATGAGCAAAGAAGTCAAAGAACCGATTTCACTTACCGCCTCCGTAAAAAACCTGGACCTCGCCAAAGTCCAGCCATATCTCGTAATGACAAAGGCCATTTCAAAAGGCGTGGTGCTCGGCGGCGTGGTCGAGTCGGATATAACCGTCGCTTTCAAGGACGACAACTGCAGAATAACTACCGACTCAACAAAAATCACCAACCTGCTGGTAAAGTCCCCCGGCAAAGAGGCCTTTACCCAGAATCCCGTCGCCATCGTCTTTGATGCGGAAGTGAACCCGACGACGAAAGCGATTGCTCTCAACAACGCCGAGATTACAAGCCCGGACATAACAATAAAAGCGAGCTTCCAGCAGAAAATCGAAGGGCAAAACAGCGCCATAGAGGGAACCGCAAAACTCAATTACGACTGGAAGACGCTTACCGGAATGCTCTCGCCATTTATGCCCGCTGGACTGATTATCGAAGGCAAACGACAGGATTCGATCAGTTTCGCGAGCAAATATCCTACGAAAGACGCCAACTTGATGCTCGCCAACCTCAACGCCAAGGCCAAAGTCGGTTTCGACAAAGCCGGTTATATGGGCCTCAACGTGGGGACAACCAA
Source organism: Phycisphaerae bacterium (assembly GCA_041308485.1). Classification (GTDB taxonomy): domain Bacteria; phylum Planctomycetota; class Phycisphaerae; order Sedimentisphaerales; family Anaerobacaceae; genus Fen-1362. The sequence continues at coordinate 13,071 of JBFZBL010000069.1, forward strand.
CGTGGATTTAAAAGTCGATAAAGGTTTTATGACCATCGCGCCTTTTACCTCAACAGTGAACAACGGCCAGTTTAATTTCGGCGGTTCCGCCGACTTCAAACAAAAACCTGCCATATTCAGAACGCCCGGCCAGATGCAGATTGTCAAGGATGTCCAGATTAATAAGGAAATGGCTGACAAGCTACTCGCCAAAGTTAATCCCGTTTTCTTCGGCGCATCAAGCATCAGCGGCACCGCTAATTTCCAGTGCGACCAGCTCGCTGTCCCCATAACAGGAGGCAAGCCCGAAGACGCTAATATCGCCGGAACAATTTCCCTCACAGATTTAAAAATGCAGTCATCCGGCCTGCTGCCGGTCATTCTGTCAGCAATGGGAGCATCCAGTGACACAATGACGATTCACCCGACGCAATTCACCGTCAGGGACGGGTACGTAAAGTATCCTAATATGCAGATGGACATCGGCGATAAGCCCATCAATTTCAGCGGAAGCGTTCCCATCGACCCAACCAAAAAAATCGAAAGTTTCAGTGTTACTTTGCCTGTCAGCGGAAAGAGAATAACCGCCCATGTTAAGGGGACGCCCAATAAACCCGAACTCGACATTGTGTCATCGGCCGTCCAGACGGGCCTCGAACTTTTACTGGAAGGCGCAAAAAAAAGAAAATAATCGAATAACAATTCAGACAGGGAGGTACTAAAATATGTTTGATGAGGTCTTGTCAACGCCAACCGCCCATGTCGGCAAAATCGGTCGCTTCGCCATTTTTCAAATCAAACTTTGGATTCACTGCTTTCGACTGCTCAAGAAAAACCGCTCCGACCAGCAGGCCGCCGCGCTGTCATATTATACGATGTTCGGTATTGTCCCGCTGGCAGTTGTAATGCTTATGGTCTTTCAATTTTTCCCCGCTTATCGGGACGCCGGCCAGAACATCAAGAACTACGTTTATACGCAACTGCACCTTTCCACAATCGAATATCCTGACCCAGCAAATCCGGATTCCAATATAAAGCTCACCGATAATCTCGATGCAATCGTAGCCAAGGTCTTCGCCGAGTTCAATCAGGGCACTATAGCCGTCCTTGGAGCCATGCTTATTATCGCCGCAGCGCTGATGATGCTCCTTACTATCGAAGCCGCCTTCGACCAGATATGGGGCGTCGGCATAAGCAGGAGCATTCTCCATAGAATGGTCAATTACTGGGCGCTGTTGACCCTTGGCCCCCTGTTGCTGGCTACCGCGATTTACGTCGCCACCAAATACGCCGCGATAAACCAGATACAAAAAACAGTGCTCTCGCATACCGCCCCCGCCGTGGTTTCATACTTCGCTTCAGTCGCGGCATTTTTCCTGCTCTACCTGCTGCTTCCGAATACCAAAGTCAAAGTCCGCGCGGCAATATGGGGAGCGGTTGTCGCTGCGATTGTCTGGACTATTGTAAAATGGGGATTCAAACTCTACGTGGTGAAATATATTCCATACAATCAGATTTATGGAGCACTGGGGCTGATACCGCTTGGCGTATTCTGGATTTATCTTAGCTGGTTCATTGTCCTGTTCGGCCTTCAGCTCACATATACCACTCAGCACTTAAGCTCCCTCGATGCCGCCGCAATCGCCGCCGCACAAAAACAGGGAGAAAACTTCATCGCCAACGATCTGACCATAATGAATATGGTAGGCGAAATCGCCGCCGCCTTTAAGACAGGTGACGGCCCGGTCGAAGCGGAAACAATTTCGAGCAAACTCAATATGCCGCCCGAATTCGCGGAAAAGGTCCTGTCGCATCTGGTTGCAAGGGGTATTTTAGCAAGGGCTTCCGAACCAAAGGAAGGCTTCCTGCCCGCAAAATCACCTGACGATATGAAACTCTCTGAAATCGCCGCCGCCATTTCGCTGGCGGGGTTTGGCCGGTCGACAAATGTGCCCGAAGGCCTGCGAAAAGTCGCCCAGTCACAGCAGGAAATGTTCTCGCAGTTTAATGTCACTAATCTGATCAACAAAGATGAGCAGGCCGGCTAAGTGAAAATCGTAACGCCGGCTTTGTACAGGAAAAACAGGCCGAAGAACAGCATCGCGCCGGCACAGACCTGTATAATCCGCCGGTAAACCATAGGCCCCAAAAGTGTTGTCCCATGAAAACTCGTGAATGACAGCGCCGTAACCCATATAAAATCCACTAACCAGTGAACAACCGCGAACAATACAAACGCGTGAAGATCGGA